>NZ_JAWZSQ010000003.1:0-333358 GCF_034096925.1 Patulibacter defluvii | reverse complement strand
GGCGGTGCAGCCGGCGGAGCCGCCGGCGGCGCGGCGGGCGGCGGGGGCGGCGGCGCCTGGGCGGCCGGCGGGGCCGGCGGCGCGGGCGGACGCTGCCCGGTCACGGGCTCGTCCAGCTCGCCGGTGAACTCGAACTCCTCGTCCAGCTCGTCCTCGTCCCGGAAGCGGGCCGCGGAGGTGCGGACCTCGGCCGGCGGCGGAGGCGGCGGGACCGTCGCGTCGTAGGCCGGAGCGGCCGGCGGAGCGGCCGCCGGCGGCGCCGCGGCGGGCGGCGGGGGCGGCGGCGCCTGGGCGGCCGGCGGGTGGAAGACCGGGGGCGCCGGAGCGGGCGCCGCGGGCGCGGGCGGCGGAGCGGCCGCCTCCGGCGGGGCCTGGTAGGCCTCGGTCGGGGGCTGCTCCATCAACGCCGTCGCGTGGGGATCGGCGTCGTCGTACGGCGCCGATCCGAGACCCGGCTCGTCCGCCCATTGCTCGTCGTCGTCTGCGATCTCGAGCTCGGCCGCGGTGACCGGGCCGAGGGCCTCACGCTCGAGCCGTGCGACCACCACCGGGTCGGCCCCGTGGCGGCGCTTCAGCTCCAGGTGCTCGCGGATCGCGTCGTCCAGCACGCCCATCGCTCTAACCCTACCCCTGCTCGCGGCTGGCGTCAGCCGTGATCGTACGATTGCGTCCCTCGCGCTTGGCCCGGTAGAGCGCGCCGTCGGCCAGCGCGACCAGTTCGCCGCTCTCCGCGGCGGCTCCCGGGACCGTCCCGATCCCGACCGAGGTGGTCACCCGCAGCTCGCGTCCGGCAGCGGTCGTGATCCGGATCTGCTCGACCCCGATCCGCAGCCGCTCGGCGAGCGTGATCGCCCCGGCGGCGTCGGTCGCGGGCAGGATCACGCCGAACTCCTCGCCGCCGAGCCGGGCCGGGGCGTCGATCCCGCGGACCCCGGAGCGCAGCGTCCAGGCGACCTCGCGCAGGACCTGGTCGCCGGTCTGGTGGCCGTGCTGGTCGTTGATCTCCTTGAAGCGGTCGAGGTCGAGCACCAGCAGCGAGACCGGCCGGCCGTCGCGGTGCGCGCGATCGACCGCGGCCGCCAGCAGCTCGTCGAAGCGGCGGCGGTTGGCCAGCCCGGTGAGGGCGTCGGTGTGGGCCTCGCGCTCGGCCTCCTCGTGGCGGCCGACGTTCTCCAGCGAGACGGCGGCCTGGCCCGAGAGGTAGGCGACCATCTCGGCGTCGGCGGCGGTGAAGGGCACCTCGCGGCGGGCGACCGCGACCACGCCGTGGAGCCCGCCCTCGGTCCCCATCACGACCGCCAGCGCGTGCAGGTCGCCGTCCGAGACGAGCCCGTCGTTGCCGCCCAGGACCCGCGCCTCGGCCGCGTCGAGGACCGTCTCCAGGCCGTCCAGCTCGCCGGTCAGGGCGACCTCGTCGCGCCCCTCGACGGTCAGCCGCGCCCGGCCGACCTCGGCCCGTACGCCGTCGGCGGCGGCCTGGGCGACGATCTCCAGCAGCCCCTCGCGGTCGAGGTTGGCGGCGAACGTCTCGCCGATCCGGCGGATCGCCGCCCGCAGCCGGCCGCGCTCGGCGTGCAGCTCGTCGAGCCGCCGCCGCAGCTGGCGGCTCATCGCGTTGAAGGCCTCGGCCAGCTGCGCCAGCTCGTCGTCGCCGGTGGCGGCGATCTCCTGGTCGAACTCGCCGCGGCCGAGCCGCTGGGCGCCGGCCAGCAGCTCGCCGACCTGGCGCTGGAGCGAACGGGAGACGGCCAGCGCGCCGGCCGCGGCCAGCGTCAGGAAGAGGATCAGCGTGCCGACCAGCGCCAGCCGGTCCGCGCGCGAGGCCTTCGCCTGGGCCCCCGAGGCGAGCAGCACGACGTCCTGGGCCTGGCCGCCGAAGCCGCGCTGGCGGATGGTGACGGCGGTGAAGCCGCCCTCGCCGGTCGCGCCGACCTCGCCCGGGCCGGGGATCACCCCGGTCGCGACGGTGGCGCCGGCCACGACCCGGCCGTCGCGGGCCTCGCGCAGCTGGACCTGGCGGCCGGTCAGCCGGGTCAGCCGCCGCACGAACGCCTTCGGCCCGGCGACCGAGGTCTCCAGGTCGGCCAGCGGCTGGCGGTCGTCGGGGCTGATCAGCGTGTGCTGGGCGGGCAGGATCGCGGTCCGGCTGCCGACGTCGACCACGCCCTCGCCGCGCCGCAGCGTCAGCCGGATCCGGCGCGCGTCGGTGGTCGGCGAGAGCAGCTTCGCCGCCCGCGCGCGGACCGCCGCGACGTCGCCCTTCTCCAGCGCCGCCGCCAGCTCGCGGTCGCGGGCCAGCTGGGCCGAGACGCCGTCGGCCTGCTCCTGCTCCTCGCGCGCCAGGCTCGAGACCGCGCGGGCCTCGGAGGCCAGCGCCGACTCGACCTTGCCGCGGGCGGCGCCGTCGATCGTGCGCAGCAGCACGACGCCGACCGCGATCAGCGGCACGACGACGAGCAGCAGGAAGAAGAGGTTGAGCCGGGCCCGGAAGCTCACAAAGGCCGGAGCCTAGCCGTGCGGTCGTACGTCACGGTCCGGACGTGGCCGGATCGACGGTCACGCGGCCGGCGGCAGACCCTGGAGGAAGGGGACCAGGGCGGCGAGGAAGCGCTCCTCGCCCTCGCGGTGGGGCCAGTGGCCGGCGCCCGGGACGACCAGCGCCGACGAGCCCTCCCCCAGCCGCTCGGCGGTCTGGTCGAAGGTCCCCTCCAGCACGTGCTCGCCGCCGCCGCCGACCACCAGGCCCGGCACGGCGGGCGGGGTCGCCAGCCGCGGCTCGACCTTGGTCGAGAGCGCCCGGTAGTAGTTCAGCGCCTCGTGCAGCGAGCGCGGGTCGGCGAAGCAGGCGCGGACCCGGTCGACGCAGGCCTCGCGCGCGCGACCGCTCCAGCTCGGCGACCAGCGGCGGTAGAGCCGGTCGATGTAGGCGAAGTCGTTGCGGCGGGCCAGGGCCTCGGCGAACGGCAGCTTGTGGACCATGAAGTGGCGGGCCGCCCAGAGCGTCGCCAGGTTCTGCGGCAGCAGCGTCGGGTGTGGCAGGCCGACCGGCACGATCGCCCGGATCCGCTCGGGCGCCAGCGTCGCGACGCCGTAGGCGATCACCGAGCCCCAGTCGTGGCCGACGACGATCGCCTGCCGCTCGCCGAGCGCGTCGAGCAGCGAGAGCGGGTCCTCGGCGATCGTCAGCGCGTCGTAGGGGCGGCCGGGGACGGTGGTCGCCGGGTGGTACCCGCGCAGCCACGGGCGGACGGCCCGGAAGCCGGCGGCGACCAGCGCACGGGCGGTCGGGTCCCAGCCGTGCGGGGTGTCGGGGAAGCCGTGCAGCAGGACGACGAGCGGGCCCTCGCCGTCGTCCGCGACCACGTGGGTGCGCCCGTCGGGACCGGTGATCGGGGTGAAGCCGTCGTCCATGGCCGGGCGAGCGTACCGGCCGCGACCGCCCCCGGCCGGGGCCGTGTCGTGGCACAGGGGTGGAACCGATCCGGCACCCTCGCGGCACTGGTCGCTGGCGACCAGCTTCGACACGGTGGTGCGCGCCTACCAGTCCCGAGGGAGGACCCGATGACGACCACCCGTCCCGCACCAGCCGCCACGATCGAGGAAGAGCCCGCCGACAGCCCCATCGCCGTCCCCGAGATCGAGCGTCCCGAAGCACCCGTCGCAACCGTCGGCGACGCCGTCGCCAAGCTCCTCCACCAGCTCGGCGTACGGGCCGCGTTCGGCGTCTCCGGGGGCGGGATCGGCCCCCAGTGGGCGGCGCTCGAACGGAGCCCGATCGACGTCCTGCACGTCCGCCACGAGGCCGGCGGCGCGTTCGCGGCGCTCGAGCGGTCGCTGACCGACGGCGCCCCGGCGGTCGTCTTCACCACCACCGGGCCGGGTCTGACGAACGCGATCACCGGCCTGGTCGCCGCCCGCTGGGAGGGCGCGCGGGTGATCCTGCTGTCGGCCGCGACGGCGTCGCCCCAGCGCGGCCGCGGCGCGCTCCAGGAGACGAGCAGCCAGCGGCTGGGGGCGACCGGGCTGCTGGAGGCCGGCGCGATCTTCGACTACGTGGCGGTGGTCGAGGACGAGGACGAGCTGCCGCTGGTCGCCCGCCGCCTGGCCCACGGACTGGCGCGGCCGCAGGGCTTCGTGGCCCACGTCTGCCTGGCCACCGCGCTCCAGGCCGCGCCGGTCGCCGAGGGGGCGACGTGGCCTTCGGCGACCGTCCCGGAGCGCGCGGCGCCCGGTCCCGACCCGATGGCGATCGCCTCGCTGGCGGCGCGGATCCGGCGCGAGCCGTTCGTGGTCTGGGCCGGTTTCGGCGCCCGCGGCGCGGCGGCCGAGGTCCGGCGGCTGCTCGACGCGACGGGGGCGCTGGCGATCACCACCCCGCGCGGGAAGGGGATCGTCGACGAGCGCGACCCGCGCTGCGCGGGCGTGACCGGCCTCGGCGGCCATCCGCAGGTGCGGGAGACGCTGGCGCGGACGGCACCGGCATTCGCGCTGGTGCTGGGGACGCGGCTGAGCGAGGGCTCGTCCGGCTGGGATCCGGGGCTGGTGCCGGCGGGCGGGTTCGTGCAGGTCGACCTCGACCCGGACGCGATCGGGATCGCCTATCCGGACGCGCCGACGACCCCGGTGGTCGGCGACGTGCGGCTGGTGCTGCGGGCGCTGCTCGACGAGCTGGAGCGCGAGCCGCCGCCGCCCCGCCCGCGCCCGCTGCCGGTCGACCCGTGGCCGGCTCCTGTGCCGGCGCGGCGGGGGGCCGGGGCGGTACGGCCGCCGGTGCTGCTGACGGCGGTCCAGCGGCGGCTGGTCGACCGCGGGGTGCCGCTGCTGACCGACGGCGGCAGCGCGCTGCCGTGGGGGATCCACCACCTGCGGGCGGCGGCGCCGGGGCGGCTGCGGCCGAGCACGGCGTGGGCGTCGATGGGTCACGGGACGACCGGGGTGCTGGGCGTCGCGCACGCCCGCGGCGGGCCGGCGGCGGCGCTGGTCGGCGACGGCGCGATGCAGATGCTCAACGAGCTGAACACCGCCGCCCAGCACGACCTGGCGGCGATCTGGGTGGTGCTCAACGACGCCCGCTACGGGATGGTCGAGCAGGGGATGCGCGGCCAGGGCCTGGCGCGCGACTTCGACGGCTCGGAGACGTCGTTCCCGCGGGTCGACGTGGCGGGGATGGCCCAGGCGCTCGGCGTGCGCGGGATCCGGGTCACGCGCGAGGACCAGCTCGACGACGCGCTGACGCGGGCGCTCGGCGAGGGCGGGCCGGTGGTGGTCGACGTCCGGATCGACCCGCGGGTGACGGTGCCGATGGGCAGCCGGATCGTGACCCTGCGGCTGCAGGGGGCCGAGGCGTAGGACCAGCCGTCGGCCGGGTCAGACCACGACCCGGCCGACGGGGGTGGTCCCCCACTCGAGCTGGATCGCCGCCACCCCGGAGGCCGGCCCGAGGGCGTAGGCCAGGACCGCGTCGCCGGGGGTCAGGCGGCCGGCGGTGGCGGCGGCGTGGAGCCCGGCGAGCGGCAGCACCGGGCCGACGTTGGCGTACTCGGGGTGGACGTCGATCACGCGCTCGGCCGGCCAGCCGTAGATCCGCGCCGCGGCGGCGGCCAGCCAGGCGGTCGGGGCGTAGGCGACGACCAGGTCGGGGTCGGCGGTCAGGCCGGAGAGGGCGGCGCGGAGGCTGGCGAAGTTCGAGCCGACCAGCTCGGCCCCGGTCTCGGGCCGGGCGCGGACGCGGATCCCGGGCGGATCGACGCTGAGGGCGACGGCGAAGGCGTCGCGGGCGACGTGGTTGGCCCGCATCGCGCCGGCGGTCAGGGTGGCGCCCTCGTCGGCGTCGGCGTCGAGCAGCAGCGCGGCGCCGGCGTCGCCGAGGAAGCGCCCGAAGCTGTCGCCGGGCTCGGCGATCCGGGTGTTGGCGCAGCTGATCGCGATCAGGGCCCGGCGGACGCGGCCGGCGGCGATCAGCGCGTCGGCGGTCATCCAGGCGCTGAGCGCGCCGGCGTTCCAGGCCTCGACGGTCCAGGCGGCGCCGTCGATCCCGAGCGCGTGCGAGAGCGCGGCGGCGTCGCCGGGGAAGACCCGGTCGGCGGGGACGGCGACGGTCAGCAGCAGGTCGACCTCGGCGGCGTCGCGGCCGGCGAGGGCCAGGGCCTCGCGGGCGGCGGCGAGGGCGAGGGCCGAGGCGGGCTGGTCGTCGGCCAGCCGGTGGCGGCGGACGGTGCCGGCGAAGGGGTCGTCGCCGTAGCGGGCGCGCTCTTCCTGGAAGATCCGCTCGTCGTCGGAGCGGGCGCCGTCGGCCGAGGCGAAGGCGGTCTCCAGGCCGCGCGCGACGACCGGCTCGACGGCCAGCTGGTCGTTGCCGAGGACGGTCCGCGGGACGGCGACGGCGAGGGCGGCCAGGCGGGCGCGGGCCTCAGCGGACATCGCCCTGGAGTCCCTGCTCGACGTGGGCGGCGAGGCGGGCGGTGGCCTGCCGCAGGCAGCGGAAGTAGCTGGTGCGACTCATGTGGAGCTCCAGGGCGACGCGTTCGTGGTTGCCGGTCGGGTCGAGGTAGGAGCGGCGCAGGACCTGCTCCAGGCGCTGCTCGGCGGGGGCGTCGCCGAAGGCGCTGGCGAGGCCGTCCTCGAGCAGCACGCGGACCGAGGCGACGCGGTCCTCGACGGTGCTGCCGACGGCGAGCGGGTTGTCGGCCAGCCGGTCGGGACGGTGGAAGGTGCGGAGGGCGGCGCGGACGTGCTCCTCGACCCCGTCGGGCTCGGCGGCGGGACGGCCGCGGCCGGCGCGGACGCCGAACGGCGGCGGGGCGGCGCCGAGCTCGTAGAGGATCACGTCGCGCTGGGCGCCGAGCAGGCCGCGGGGGCCGAAGTCGACCAGGTGGCATTCGAGCTGCTCGCCGGCGTGGCTGACGTCGAGCTCGGCCAGGTGCTCGGCGGCGGTGGCGGCGAGGAAGGCGGCCCAGCGGTGGCTGCCGGCGCGGACGGAGAGGTAGGCGAAGCGCGGGTTGGGCAGGCCGCAGCGGAGCACGCTGGCGACGTGGAGGGCGCTGGAGAGGAAGGGCAGCGGGTGGCCGGTGACGCGGCTGGAGTCGGCGGCCTCGCGCCAGACGACGGCGTTGCGGGTGCCGAGGACGCGGCGGGCGTGGTCGATCCGGGGGCCGAGGACGGGGTCGTCGAGGGCGAGGGTGGGGGCGTTCTCGGGCGTGACGGCGATGCAGTAGCCGAAGGGCCCGTGCTCGGCGTCGGAGACCACGGTGACGCGCTCCGGAGCCTCGAGCACGAAGCGGCGGGCCTGGTCCCACCAGCGGCCGCGACCGGCGGTGGCCATGGCGGCGCCGAGGATCTCGGCGTCGGCGGCGCGGGCGGGACGGAAGCGGTAGCGGGGGTCGTCGAGCCACTCGAAGCCGACGCGCAGGGCCTCGTTGCGGCTGAGCCGGCCGAGCTCGACGCAGAGCGAGGTGCGGCCGTCGCGGGCCTGCTCGTAGAGGTGCTCGACGATAGCGCGGCGCAGGCGCAGCTCGGTGGCGGGCTCGCTGCGAGCGAGCTCGAAGGCGAGGGCGCGGCGCGGGAGGGCGTAGAGGCGCAGGCCGCCGCGGGTGGCGCGGGCGAGGCCCGATTCGGCGAGCCAGCCGAAGCCGGCGTGACCGTCGATGCCGAGGACGGCGCCGAGCAGGGCGGGGTCGACGGTGCGGGCGATCGCGGCCACGTGCAGGGCTTCGTGGTGGGTGAGGGGCAGCGCGGCGGGGACGAGCCGGCGGAGCAGGCGGCGGTTGCGGCGCTCCTCGGCGGCGGGAGCGAGCCAGCTGGTGTCGGTGGTGGCGGCGGGGGCGTCCTCGGCGCCGAGGACGAGGGCGAGCGGCCAGCCGCCGGCCCAGGAGGAGATGCGGGTGCGGGCGCCGGCGTCCTCGACCCCGAGGGCGGTGAGCAGACGGTCGGCCTCGTCGGGAGGCAGCTCGTCGAGCTCGTGCTCGGTGATGGCGTGGGACCAGTCGTCGGGCAGCCAGCCGGTCTCGGGAGCCCAGCGGCTGAGCAGCAGGATGGTGGTGTCGGGCGCGGGTGCCGGTGCCGTCGTCGCCCGCCGCAGCCGCGCGGCGGCCTCGGCGAGGGTGCGCAGCCCGTCGATCACGACCAGCGGCCGGTCGGCCGCGGCGGCGACCCGTCGAGCGTGACGGCCGAAGACGGTCTTCCCACTGCCCGGCGGGCCGTGGAGGATGCCGACCCTGTGCGGGCCAGCGGGATCGAGGAGGCGACGGAGCCACCCCTCCGCCGCCGCCCGACCAACGAACGGTTCCCGGTCCACCCCGAGCGATGTCATCCGGCCCCCTCGAACCTGCCCTGCCCGCGAGGCCGACCCCAGCCCCGAGGGGCCACCCCGACCCCCACGTGCAGTATCCGCCCCGAGCCTCCGGGACCAGCCCCTAACTTTGCCCCCAACGCCCCGCCGCCCCCGATCGCACGACACCGCGGCGACCGAGCCAGCTATCCTTCTGAGTCCCTTCGGGGCTATAGCTCAGCTGGGAGAGCGCCTGGATCGCACCCAGGAGGTCGCCGGTTCGAGCCCGGCTAGCTCCATAGGACACGGAACCCCTGCGAGAGCGGGGGTTCCGTCGTTCTGGGGGCGGATCTCGGGTGCTGGTGCCGGTGGACGTTCTCAGGCCCGGGGCAGCGGGTCTCAGCGCACGCGATCCGCCTCGCCCGGCGGGAGATCCGAGTCTTCGTGACGGGGTTCGGCCGAGACGCCGCGCGGTCGCAGCGCGAGGGGAAGAGCCCGCGCACGTCGCGCGATGCGCCTCGCCCATCCCATGGCGGTTTGTCCGTAGCGGTCGATCTCTTCGTACAAAGACTGATTGTCCTTGGCAAACTGCAGCACGAGCGGATCGAGTCCCCACTTCGGACTCATCCCATATGGCCCGACCGGCAGGATCTGACTGTTTGCGTATGGCAGCTCCCCTGCGTCGAGCACGTCATCGAGCACCTCGGCTTGTGACGCCCTCAGCCGGCTCGTGTCATTCATGGAGACTCGCCGCAGCTCAGCACTCAACTCGCGTCCTCGTTCACGTACCACGCCACATGTCTGATTGACATCCGAGCACAGCGAATAGCAGTCCATCGCGTCGTCGCCGAGCTGCTTGAGATCCGGGTGCTCTTTCGAGTCTGCGGACAACGCTACGTCCAGCAGGCCGCGTTCGATCTTGTCGAGCAAGACCGGGTAGACCCTCGGCACGCGAGGTCGACCGCCCCCGCTACCGGGGTAATAGCCGTCGAGGATCAAGCGCACGGCTGGGTGGTCGCGATCACAGAAGGGCTGCTCAGCGCGCCTTTTTTGCCGTTCGATCTCGGGGTACAGCTCCCGGATGCGATCGCGCGCGATCGGGACGAGTCGACCGTCCGCGGCGTCGGGCAACTCCAAGACACGCTGACGCGCCTTGGGGGATAGAAGAAGCGGGTGATCTGACATTGCGTGGCGGATGGCAGCGGCCACCCCAGCACGGTCGAGCTTCGCGATCGCGCGCCTGGCTTCTCGGGGATCATCAGGGTCATAGACCCATCGAGCTACTGCTCGAGCGGCGGAGGTGAGGTCTGGCGCAACTTCCGCCCGGGCCCTTGGGCCACTATTGCTCTCGTACCAAATCAGTCCTGTCATGTGGCTCCCTGATCAAGCGTCTGCGTGCATCGCACATCCGTGGCGGGCCAGCGTACACACAATCCGATCGGACAAGAGACGGAAGTGACTCCGTCGACCATCGCCGAAGCGACGCCAGCCAGCGCGGCGCACGCACCGATCCCCCCAGGAGCGCAGGCACCAAATGTACAAATTGACACGCACTCGTCGTCCATTTGTACATTTGGCTCGTGCGCCCTTCGCTCGATGATCTTCTTGCGGTGCTCCGCGCCGACGGCGACGACTCAGCCGCAATCGAGGCGAAGCGTGCTTCCGGAGGATGGCCTGACGACATCGCGCGGACGCTCTCGGCCTTCGCCAACACGCCCGGCGGCGGAACAGTCGTCTTCGGGATCGACGAAGCCTCGGGTTTCGCACCGGTCGGCGTCTGGGACGCGAAGGGCTGCCGAAAGGCCCTCGCCACCACGTGCCGCGACGCGCTGGACCCGCCGGTCACGGCCACGTCACAGATCGAGACCGTCGATGGACACGATGTCGTGGTCGCCGAGATCCAGGAAGCGCACGCGACCGCCAAGCCCATTCGCGTGAAGGCAGAAGGCAAGGCGTATCTCCGCCAGCACGATGGCGATTTCGCCCTGTCGGAGAACGAGGAGCAGGCGTTCCTCGTGTCGCGCACCGTCCCACGCTTCGATGCCGCCGTCGTCCCGGAAGCGACAATCGACGACCTCGATCCGGAACTCGTCGACGCCTACGTCGCCGCCTGCCATGAGTCCTCGACCGCGCTGCGGAGGTTCGACCGGGAGGAAACGCTCTTCCGCACCGGCGTGCTGGCCGGCGACCCTCACCGTCCTTCGGTCGCGGGGCTCCTTGCCCTTGGCCTCTATCCCCAGCAGTTCTTCCCGAACCTCGTCATCCAGGCTCACGTTCGGCCGGGCCCCGAGGATCCGCCGGGCACCCGAGCCACGGACGCTCGCCGCTTCGACGGCCCGATCCCGACCATGCTCAGCGACGCGATGGCGTGGGTTCGTCGCAACACCCGGTCCCGGGTCGTCTTCGGCGACGATGGCCACGGCCGCGACGCGCCCGAGTACCCCGCCGAGGCGATTCGCGAGTTGCTCTCCAACGCACTCGTCCACCGCGACCTGGGCGAGCACGCACTCGGGCTACCGATCAGCCTCCACCTGGAGACGACGAAACTCGTCCTGACGAACCCCGGTGGACTGTTCGGCATCACCGTCGACCGACTCGGGCTCGACGGCACCACCAGCGCCCGGAACGGCACGCTGATCCGGATCTGCCAGAACGTCCGCTTCGACGGCGGACGACGCGTCTCCGAGGCCCTCGCCTCCGGCATCCCCACCGTATTGCGCGCCCTGAAGCACGCGAACATGACCCCTCCGGTCTTCCAAGACCAGGGAATCCGCTTCACCGTTCTCGTCCCCAACCACGCGCTGCTCAGCGCCGCGGACCTCGAATGGCTCCGGTCGCTGGGATCCAGCATCGACGGCCTCAGCGACGCACAACGGCACGCGCTCGTTGCCCTCCGCGGCGGCACCGCGCTCACGAACCGCAGCTTCCGGAAGTTGTTCCCGATGGATTCCCGGCGCGCGCATGCCGCTCTCAGCGAACTCGTCGCCAGGGGCTTCGCCGTCGGAGACGGTGAACGCGGCTCGCGCACCTACCGGTTCGCCGGGACCGAGGCCAAGGTCGTGGTCCCCCAGCCGACCCTCTGGATCGATGACGAAACAGTGGCCGTCCCCCCACCCCCCGGCTCTTCGAACGAAGCCCGGATTCGCGCAGTGCTCGAGGAGGGAGCTACTGACGTGAACGGGCTCGTGGCCGCTACGGGGTTGACCGCCCGTCAGGTGCGTTACGCGCTCGGCAAGCTCCGTAACCGGGACGAGGTGCAGATCCAGGCAGGTGGGCGTGGCCTCCGCACGACCTACGAACTTCGCGGGCGGTAGGCCCTGGCGTCGCGCCAGGCACTCGCGGCCGCGAGTGCCTGAATCATCTGAACCCGCTGGCTATCCGCGCGCATCTCCGGCCTTCGTACCTCGCGTTCGCGCAGAGAAATCCCTGCAAACCGCCGCTGCCTCCCTAGCCGACATCCCGCATCGCACCCAGGAGGTCGCCGGTTCGAGCCCGGCTAGCTCCATAAGGACGAAAGGCCCGCGAAAGCGGGCCTTTCTGTGTTCTGAGGGGGCGCCGCGTGGGGGCCACTCTGGGGCCGGGGCGAGCCACTAGTGCCGTTATCGGGGCGGAGTGGCCCGGATTGGTCGGGATGGGTCCGGATTCCCGCCAGCACTCTTGAGGCCCGTGTTCCTCACTAAGCGCGCCCGATAGCCGGCCCTTCCGGAACGAACGCAATTCGCGACCTTCGGCACGGATTCACGCCACGGCCAAAGAAGCCAAGACCCGGGCGCCTAGTAGCCAGCCGCACTACGTGCCGAGCAGTTTCCCAGACGAGCAGGCGGTCGCGCTCCAGCAGGCCCATGGCGTGCCAGGCCCAGAACGCCTACGAGTTGACGCGCCGCCGAAGTCGGCGGATAGTCGGCTTCGGGGCCGGCGGGCACCTCATTAGGACGAAGGTTGCGAAGGGCGAGTTCTTGCCTTCGAGTTCGATCGTTATGCGTCGCCCGTCTGCATCTTCGGCCTCGAGTGCCTCGAGTTCGACACCAAGCGCCGCGGACCTCAATCGCTCTTCAATCGCGGCCTGAGGTCTACCAAGCGCGTTCCATCGCAGCCGCTCCTCGAAAGCCTTCGAAGACCAGATCTTGTGCCGGTCCACCAAGAGCGATCCGGCCCCCTCTTGGCCTCGGTACGCCACTGCCATCGCGCATGGATGGCGACTCTCTTCCGCCAGCCTGCGTGCGGCTGCTTGGAGAGAGATCCCGTATCGGTCGGCTAGCTCCTCGAAGCGCTTGACCGAGGGGCTTGAACTATCGAAATCATCTCTGAGCAGATCGCCCTTCGCAAGAAGCTCTATCGAGAACTGGTTGGCTTGGCGCTCTAGGCGGTCGTGGAAATCAGGGGCCAAGCGAGTCAAGTCATCCAAGTGAGCAAACGTAATGCGGTGATCCTCGAGCACCGCATGCCCGATCTCGTGACCGAGCACGAATCTACGACGGGAGGCGTGCAAAGTCGGGTTGAGGAAGACTTCGTTGCGGTCCAGATGCACCACGCCCTGAAGCGCCGACAGCGCGCGATCGGCAAGATCGCCGAACCGCTCACGAAGCTTGCGCTTGTCGTGCGTGTCCAACTCGATGGCGCCAACCGACACGAGCTTCGCCACAAGCGTTGCGGCGTCGAGATCGACGGCTACAGGGGTATCTAGAGCGTCAAGCTCCCGCAGGACTCCTAGGGCGGCCCCTCGTACCGTGCGGTGATCGTCCATGTCGAGCACGAGATCTGTTCGGTGCTGGAGGGGACTAAACGAGGCGGAGCCCTTGCTTCTAAGGACGTCGAGCACAGCCTTGAGCGCCTGGACCTCGTCGCTGCTGAGATCGTCCCCAAGCACGCTCAGAGCTCGCTGGGCATTCGGCGACAACCCGTCCTCGACGTAGCCCGCCCATCTCATGAGCAAGCCCATGGGCTGGTCGTACGCCTTCGCGACCTTCTGCAAGACGGACGGTGTCGGATTCGCGATCTCGCCGCGCTCCAACTGCGACAGATAGCCGCTGTTGATCCCGGAGGCACGTTCCATGGCCCGAAGGCTGACGCCCTTCGTCTCCCGGATCGACCGCAGTTCTGCGCCGAGCGTGGCTTGCGGCTGCTCTTTCTCGCTCACCCGACCAGTCTGCCAGGCGCGACGATAAAGATCAATCAGATGATGATGCTTCACGAGCGTCATCGACTGCTTGACATCTGGCGCGGACAGCGCTTAGCTTCCGGTGGAAGGCCCCGCCGGGGCCCGGAACCATGAAGGAGGCCCGCATGGCGGGCTCGCGAAAGACCTCCCCCAAGGCAGCCAAGGCCGCGAGCAAGGTGCTCCGGGACGGCCGCACCAGCAAGGCGTCGAAGACCGCCGCGGCCAGCGCGCTGTCTCAGCGCGCCCCGAAGGGCGGGAAGAAGCGCTAGCTAGGGAGTGGCCGGCTGCCGCGCCAACGGCAGCCGGCCACCAGTTCAGGCAGTTCCTCGTTCAGAACACCCAAGTCGCCGGGGTGCATCCCGGCAGGAAGAAGTTTCGCATGACCACCATCTCCGGCAAGCCGCCGAAGCTCCTAACGATCCACCTCGACCGCAAGCCCTACTCGATCGACCACCACTCGCTCAGCGGTGCCGAGCTGCGCCGACTGCCGAAGCCGCCCCTCGGCCCGGAGCCCGACCTCTTCCTCGAAGAGCACGGCGACACCGAGGACAGCCTCGTCGCCGACGACGCCCAGATCCGGCTCAAGGACGGGATGCACTTCTACTCGAAGCCCCGGACGGGACCGTGGATGATTCGCATCGACCGCAAGCGCTACGACCTCGAGCGCTCCCCTTTGACGGGGGCCGAGATCCGACAACTCCCCCAGCCTCCGCTTGGGCCCGACGTCGATCTCTACTTGGAGGAGGACCGGGACGTCGACGACCGCCTGATCGCCGACACCGACCAGATCCGGATCGAGGACGGGCTGGACTTCTACTCGACCCCGGCGACGATCACCCCCGGGCATGTCTGATCTCCTGCCCGACAGCGAGGTCGCGTTCCTCCGGGAGAGCAGCCTCGCCTACGAGACGCACCTCGAGAACCAGATGATCGTCCTGGTCATCAAGGACTATCCCCTGCCCCAGGGGTACGCGCCGGCGACGACCGACCTCCTGCTGCGCCTGCATCCGCAGTTCCCCGAGATCGGCCCCGACATGTTCTGGATGCTGCCGTTCGTCAGCTACGCCGACGGCGGCCAGCCCCCAGCAACCGAGCAGCGAGAGCCCATCGTGCAGCGCGACTGGCAGCGTTGGTCCCGGCACTTCACCACGTCGCCGTGGCGACCCGGCGTGGACAACCTGCGGTCGTTCCTGACCCTCATCCGTGCCGTCTTGACGCGGGAGGTCGCCGCTCGTGCCGCGTGACACGACGATCGCGTTCCCCGCCACGGTATGGGACGAGATCACGGACGCCCTCGATCGCGAGGTCGAGTCCGCCGGGATCCTCCTGGCCGGCGTCGCCGACACGGACAACCGGCTGACGTTCACCGTCAACCGCATCGAATGGGTCCCCGACGGCAGCTACCTGTCGCGGGAGGCCAAGCACCTCGAGATCGCGTCGTCGGGCTGGATGCCGGCGCTGAAGGCCGCCCTCAACGACGGCCTGCACCCGATCTTCTTCCACACCCACCCCGGAGGGGAACCGACGCCGTCGATCCACGACGACCGCGTCGATCAGGCCATCGCCGGCTCGTTCCGGTCCCGCGCGGCGGTGCCGCGATACGCCTCGTTCGTTCTCGGACGAGCCGCCGGACGGCCGGCGTTCACCGGCCACGTCCTCTCCGACGGCGCGGACCCCGTCCCGATCTCGCATGCGCGCATCGTGGGCGATCGAATCCAGATCCTGGCCGCGTTCGACAGCGCAAGCGCGGCGGCCCAGAGCGCGGTGCACGAGCGGCAGGTCCGAGCGTTCGGCAAGGACGGCCAGCGGATCCTTGCGGACCTCCGAGTCGGCGCCGTCGGCGCGGGCGGCACCGGATCATCAGTCGTCGAGCAGCTCGTCCGGATCGGCGTCGGCGACATCGTCGTGATCGACGACGACACCATCAGCCCGACGAACGTCAGCCGGGTCTACGGCTCCTCCCTCGCAGACGACGGGAAGCCCAAGGTCCAAGTCGCCGAAGCCAACGCGACTCGCATCGGCCTCGGAACCAAGGTGCGCGGCCACGAGGGCCGCATCGATCGCCGCGAGGCGCTCGAGCTGTTGCGCGACCGTGACATCGTCTTCGGCTGCACCGACGACCACACCGGTCGGCTCAACCTCTGCCGGCTCGCGATCCACTACCTCATCCCGGTCATCGACCTCGGCATCGCGATCGACGCGCCGTCCGGGCAGATCCGCAGCATCTCTGGCCGATTTACCTACGTTGCCCCTGGCGGGCCATGCCTGGTCTGCAGTCGCGACATCGACCTGGACCGGATCAGGGAAGAGAGCTACACCGATCGCGAACGCGAGCGCCTCGCGGGCGAGGGCTACGCCGTCGGGCTCGGCGAGCCCGATCCGTCCGTGATCGCCTACACGACGATGATCGCCGCCTGGGGTATCGCGGATCTCATCGAGCGCCTCTTCGGCTTCGGGGACGAGCGCCCGGCACCCGGGATGGTGGTCCGGGTCGCCGATCGCAAGATGGCCACCCGATCGCGGCCGATCGACTCGCAGCACTTCTGCGCCGACCGACGGCTTTGGGGACAAGGCGACCAGCCCGACTTCCTCGGCGTCCGGGCGTGGCCCGCGTGACGTCGCGGCTCATCGACTGGTGGCGCCGCCGCCGTTGGACGGCGCCGCGCTACGTCCAGGTCGCCTACTGCGACAGCCGCGCGGACCTGCCCACCGACCTCAAGCGGCGAACCATCGCCATCGTCGGAAGCCCCGACCGGCCAAAGTGGGCCATCTTCGCCTGCCCATGCGGCACAGGGCACGACATCGCGCTCAACCTCGCCCCAACCCGACGTCCCGCCTGGACCGTGAACGTCGGGCACGGTCGCGCAACGCTGCATCCATCGGTGGACTCCGTGACCGACGAGCGCCGATGCCACTTCTGGGTTCGGAACGGGCGGGTCAGCTGGGCCCGCGAGCGAGACCAAGATCGTCGCACCTGAGCTGACCTGTCCTTCTGGGGCGCTGTCTTCTCGCCTCAACGTCCTACGTTACGGAAGAACAAGGCGTCCATCCGTGACTCATGTCCCTCGACATCTGCGCTCACGAGCCTTCGGCCAGCTTTGGTGCCGAACGTACGGCGGTCGCGCGCCTGTCGCGGTTGCGGACCGCCGCGGTACCCACGTAGCAAGACACGCCCGGCAGGCGCAGGCCGCAAGGCAAGAAGTCACGCGTGACAGGGCGGCCTCGCCCGCACGATGCCTGAGGCCTTGGACGGGTGGCGGGAGAGCTAGGGCCGATAGTCGTCACGCCACGCGGCCGGGATCGCTCGCAACTGTTCGTCCAATCGCCAACCGACCGGCATCGCGTTCGGGTCGCTCCAGGCCCCACCCGCCGAAAGCCACGCTCGCCGCTGGCGAAGAACAGCCACCAACGTCGCGTCCTGGTAGTCGAATTCGGTGCCGCAACAGGGGCAGTACTCGTAGGTCGGAGTTCGCCCGCCCTCGCCCCAAGGAGGAGTTGACTGCGCCAGCCCGCAGACTCGGCATCGATCGACCACGTCACTGTGCATTGAAGTAGTCCAAGTTCGCCGAATAGCCATGGATCGCGGGATCTGGCTTGACCATCGTCCTGCCGGCCGCAACGCCCAGAACTGGGCTCGGTCGCGACAAGCTCCGACCATGTGGCCCATCTGCGGCTGCTGTCGCCAGCGCGCTCGTGACGAAGTATCGACGACCGAGCAGGGCCGAAGCGTCACGGACAGGCTCGCCAATGTCAGCCAGCCCGCTCCGATCGAGGTCCCGCGCCTGATCACGGTCAGTTGCTCGACATCGAAGACGAACAAGAGATCGTCCTGAGCATCCTCGACGAAGGTCTGCGCCTCCTCTCGGCACATGACCGGATCTGCGACGCCTGACAGATCGAGGATCCACTCTATCGCTAGCTGATACTTGTCGCCGGCCAGCACAGTGAAGCCTTCGACCGCGACGATCCGAGACTGAGGCCGCAGTGCACCGGCCTGGATGAAGGCGTCCGCGGATCGCGCGAAATCTCCTCGAGTTTCCGACAGACCGAATCGGCACCGATGCCGCTTCTGCGATCTCTCGAACTATGGATTGTTCCAGGGGGTCCCTCCAGTTCTGGTCAGTTCGATCGGAGATCTGAACAACGTCACCAGTTCGATCGTTACGTACAACGTCTCCGCCACGACGGCTGTAGTAGACCGTCGCCGGATCGTCCATCCGTCGCCCCCGCCACTAGGCACTGGATGGTGTCGAGGTCTGTTTAGGCGCCGCACGCGCACCACCGGCCGTCCGGAAGACCTCGACCGGGCGCCAGGAGCCTCGGGCCCAGATCGCCGAGCCGGCGGCGACCGTCGGACCCCTTCTCAAACACAACTCAAACGCTGCGCCGCCTGACAGCGACCCCAGCGCAGCGCGACCGATCAAGCACGTTTCGGCGTCAGCTCAGATCGAGCGAGCGGAGTTGTCCCTCGCCGTCGAACTGGATCGTCACGGTGCCGAACGGGCAATCGGCAGTCAGAACTCGGTCGACGAACTCGGGGTCAACAACGCCGATTGACACTCCGGGTCGATCGAAGCGAATCTCGAGAAAAAGCCCGCCGTCGCCATCGGGTACCGCGTCGGACTCGCCTCGCGCGGCCAAGAGCCGCTGAATCTCGGAGATGTGGATCGTCGCCATGTTCGGCCTCCTACGGCATTGGCGCGAAGCGCCCGGACTGGATCCCATTCGGGATCTGGCGCGGCCGCATCGGGCCCACCGAAATGATCTTGAACGCGTCACGCGGCGTCGTGATCCGTAGCGTGACGCCCTCGACCTCCTGCACCACATTGATGTTGCCGGTCCTCGTGTCGAACAGCCGCTGCGCATTCGGCTCGTGAATCAGTCGCTGAAGATCGTCGTCATCCAGTTTCCCTGCCAAGCGACCCAATCGCAAGTCCTGGAGCTGCCCGGCGACCCGGGGATGAACCTCGAACCGACCTGCCGCGCTTGTTGCGCCCTTTGCGGCGTCGACAACGAGCTCGCGGGCCTCCTCAGCCTCCTCCAAGGCCCGGCCGACACGAAGCCCCTTAAACCACGGCAGCGTCATCGCGCACTCCAGCGCGTCGCTGCACCGCGGATCGAAGGCTCGGACCAGCGCCCCAGGAATCTGCTCGCCAACCCGACGCCGCTCCTCCATCGCCGAGCCCTTGTCGCACTGCGACATCGACATCCACTGGGTCGCGCAACCGTAGAATCGGCCGACGGTCTGTGCGTAAAGCTCCCCCGCTCCGGCTTGTATCAACCCTGCCAGCGTCTGACCGTCACCACCGTTTCCGAACGGGCGGCCGGGCACGCTGCAGCCACCCTTCGGTGCACAGCTCGATGCAACCGCCGCCTGGGCCGGCTTCGGCTTCGGTACCACCTGCGGCAGCTCACCCCGCGCGACCGTTCGGCTCGTCGTCCGACCCCACTGCGTCTGCGCCGCAACATCCCTTTGGTACTGCTGCGGGTTGTTCTTGTAGTAGCCGTGCGACTTCCGCCATGACGGATCGACCTGCCCCGTCTGGATCCCGATCGTCGCGTGCCCGTCCCACTCGCTGCGCGTCGAGGGGTTGCCTGCCGTGAACGCATAGCGCGACGAGGTCAGCGGATCGACCGCTAGGCCCAGATCCCCCGTCGGGTCCTGGAACCGGTCCTGCTGCAGGAACTGGCCAAGGCTGGCGTCGTAGGCACGAGCCTGCATGTCGTAAACGCCGGTCGCAGCATCGACGTAGAAGCCCTGGTACCGGAACGGGTTCTCCTTCGCGTCCTCCGACAGGCCCTTCTCCGGCTTCACCAGCGCGCCGTAGGGGTCGCTGTCGTAGCGGTCGTCGGTGCCGACATCACCGGTCGAGGGCGACTCCAGTCCGACCACGGAACCCTGGGCGTCGGTCTCGTAGGAGCGCCACGACGGTGACCCCGACGAGGGACGAGACAACTGGCCGAGCCGCTGCCCCGTAGCGGTGTACTCGTAGGTCTTGGCCTTGCCGTTCTCCTCCTTCTCCCGCGTCAGCTGCTGGCCCAGGCCCAGGTAGCTGTAGTCGAAGACCTTCAGCTCGGCCGACGAGGCCTGCTGGGCGCACGCCGCCCGTGCCTTCTGGAACGCCGTGGTGTTGTCGTCGTTCTCGCCCGGATCCTGGGAGGTGTCCAGGCCAGTCAGGCGACGATCGCGGCGATCCAGGCCGTCGTAGCAGATCACCTGGTTCTTCTGGAGCGTCCCGCTCTCGGTCCCGTGCGGATCGTCGTCGGCGTGATCGCGCTTGCGCGTGGCGACCATCCGCTCGAACGTGTCGTAGGTGTTCTGGGCCTCCAGACGCCACGTGCTGGTCGGCGTCAGGTTCGCCGGGCAGTTGCCCGCCGACCCGTTCAGATCCGACTCGGAATCCTGCTTCCTGCGCAGCGCCGCCGTCTGCGACCCCATCGGATCGTAGGCATAGCAATCGGTCTGGTAGACCGGATCCGGCAACGCCTCCTCCGGGGGGATCCCGGGCGGAATGTGCTCAGCCGACGGCACGGTGACCGTCTGCCGCGACCGCGTCAGGCGATCACCGACGAAGTCGTTCGTCGTCTCGACCTGCGTCTTGATGACCCCGTAGTCGGTGGCGCTGCCACCCGCGTCGTCCGAATCGTCATCGATCCAGATCTCTTGCTTCACCGCCCGCTGTCGGCCGGATCCGTCGAGCGTGTAGGTGACGGTCTTGCCGGGATCCTTCTCGGTCTGGGCAGGGTCGTCGCCGTCCTGCTGACGCCGCTCCCACTTGGTGAGCTGGTCGCGGGCGTTGTAGTGCCCGATCCCCCGCTCGTCGTGGGTGCGGTTGCCGTTCTCGTCGTACTTGTAGGTGGTGGTCCTGCTCGCTCCGCTGGCGGGGTCGACCTGACGCGTGCGGATCAAGCCGGCGGTGTCGTAGAACCGCGATTCGACCGTGTGATGCTCGCCGGCCGCCGTGGTCTTCGGCTTGGTGATCTGTCGCTGGGCCCCGGAAGGCCAGTAGCGCAGCTCCGTCGTCCGGTCCGCGGGTCCGCTGTCTCCGGCGTCGGTCCAGACACTGACCGCCGTGTTGCGGTCCAGCTCGTCGTAGCCGTACTTGGTGCGGGTGCCGCTGGTGTAGCTCGCCTTGTCCAGATCGTCGGGGTCCTGCGGGTCGGGCACCAGCCGTCCGTCGGTCTTGACCGAGCCGATCAGGTTCGGGGTCTTGTCGACGTAGTCGTAGACCGTGTCCTTGCCGCTGGACCACTCCTCGTCGACCTTGACGGGTCGGCCCGCGCGATCGCGAAGGATCGTCGTGCGGCGCTTGTCGAGGTTCTGGCCGTCCGGGTCGCTGTCGGTCTGGGCCTTCTCCTCGCACTGACCGGCCAGGTTCTCCGGGCTGTGGTGCGACCAATCCGTCATCTGCCGCAGCGCCCCGGAGCGGTCGTAGCGGTAGCTGTAGATCTGCTCCTCGGTCACCTGGTTGCTGCCCGTTCGCCGCAGGCCGCAGCGCGCGCGCATCTGGCCCGACGGCCAGAACGTGGTGTTGACCGATCGCAGGCCGCCGGGAGCGTTCCACTCGGTCTGGTTGCCCTGTCGGTCGTACTTGAACTCCATGTGGATCGACGGACCGCTGCCCTCCAGATCATTGGTCGTCGTGTCGGTGATCCACCCGGCGTCGTTGTGCTTGATGATCGTGTCGTGCTCGGCGCCCGGCGCGCCGGTGGCGTTCGTCTTGTCGTCGTAGATCCCGACGACGCGCTTCAGCAGCCCGCGCGCGGTGTAGTCGTAGCGCTGGCGCCAGCGGACGCGGTTGGCCGCGTTCTGGTCGGCGTCGCCGGCACCCCACGGCAGGTTCCGCGCCTTCAGCAGACCGTCGTCGTCGTACTCGAGAACCTCGGCGTTGCGCGCCTGCTGCCCGTCGCGGGGGAAGCCCGGCGCGTCGGACTCGAGCGGCCGCTTGTTGCTGTCGACGCCCTTCGGCTTGACCGTCCGCCGCAGCCAGCCGTTGCCGTCGTACTCGGTGACCGTCGTCCGGGCATCGGCGCCGTCGCCGACCGTGGTCGTCCACGGCAGGTCGCGACCGTCGTACTCGCGCACCTGGACCTGGCGGACCGGGTCGTTGCCGCTCTTCGCGGCTCCGGGTGCCTCGACGCGGGTGAGGTTCCCGTTGCGGTCGTAGGTCGAGTCGGTGACCAGCGTCTGCGAAGCGGTGCTGTCGGTGACCTGCTCCTCCCGCCTGGTCACGCGGCCGCCGCCGTCGCGGGTGTAGGTCGTCGTGTAGTCGTCGGGATCTCGGCCGGCGACGGCGAACGCTTGCGGACGGATCGTCTTGGCGACCAGGCCGTCCTTGTCGTAGACCTGCTTGGTCGTCGATCCGGACGCGTCGACCGTCTCGACCGGCCGGTCGACCGCGTCGAAGGCGGTTACGATCGTGCCGGTGCTGGTCCCGCCCTTGTCGGTGTCGTAGGTGTCGTTCTTGGCCGGCAGGTCCTGCCGCACCACGTTGCCGTTGCGGTCGTAGACCTGGCTCGTGACGGGCCGTACGCAGCCCGGCTTGGTCGTGTCGCAGTGCGCTGGCGCGTCCTGCGAGAGCACGCGGTCGTACTCGTCGTAGGTCGTGAGCGTCCGCTGCCCTGCCGGATCGATCGTCGCTCGCACGTTGCCCGCCGCGTCGTACTGCCATTGCAGCCGCAGGTCCGAGGCCCCCGACTGGTACGGGATCGTGCGCTCGACCAGCCGGCCGACGGGGTCGTAGGCGAGGTTTTGAGTGATGTACTCCTCGGGCTCGTTCTCGGCCGGCGCCTTGTCGTCCTGACTGGTGACGCTGCGCAGCCGCAGCTCCTCGTCGTAGTCGAGGGTCGTCGCCCCGGCCCGCGGGAGCATGTCCGGTAGGTCCTGCGGCTGCACCTCACCGAAGTCGCCCTTGCCGTCGGTCGCCGGGAGGTCGCCGGCGGTCTGCGTGCTCGGCGCCGGATCGTCCTCGTTGCGCTCGCGAACGTCACCCTGGTCGTAGATCCACCACGAGGGGCGGGTGGTGCTCGCCAGCTCGCCCGTGTCGAGGAACGTGTTGGTCAGCGTCTTGCCGCGGCCGTCGACGATCGTCAGCGGGTCGCCGACGTCGCTGAGGACGGAGTACTTCACGACGATCGGGGAGCCGTACTGATCGTTGCGGCGCGGCAGTTCCCGCGCCTTCAGCTCACCGGTGGGCCAGTACGCCAGCCGGGTCACGAACCCGTTCGCGCCGCCGCCGTCGTTGCCGCGCGGCGAGGTGATCGCGTACGGCTGCCCGTCGTCGCGGCGCTGGTAGGTGGTGTCCGCGGTCACCGTCGTGCCGGCTCCCGGCGCGCTGAACGGGTCCTTGCGCCTGGTCAGCTGGCCGGCGTCGTCGTACTCGTAGCTGGTCTTGCGCCCTGCCGGGGTCGTCTTGTCCCGCAGGTCGTTCTCGTCGTAGCCGTAGTGGGTGTTCAGCCCGACGGTGTCGTCGGCCTCGTTCCCGAACTTGACCGGGTTCTCGGTCGCGTCGGTCAGCCGATCGAAGGCGTCGTAGACGTACAGCTTCCGCTGCAGGTCGGAGTTGCGTGCGTTCGCCTCGGCGTCTTGCGCCGACACATCGCCGTTGGTGTTCGCGTCCGCCTCGGCGACCACGTTGCCGCGAACGTCGTAGGCCCGTGATGTCGTGATCTTCGCCGGGCCGCCCGTTCCCGGGGACGGGGCATCGCGGGTTTGGACGGTGGCCTCGTCGAACTCGTTGTAGGTCCACGTCGTGCGGTGCCCGGCGCTGCCGGGACTCCCCAGCGGATCGCTGCGCACTTCGACGTTGTCGACCGGGTCATAGCGGTAGCGCGTGACCTCTGGGGCGGCTGTGGCGGTACCCGGGTTGGCGTCCGTCGAAGAGGGGTCGTAGTGCGCGACGTCGGCAGTGCGTTCCTCAGCGACCTTGTCCGTCGCGGTGTAGTCCGTCTCGGAGACCTTGCCGACCGCATCGCGCTGGCGGATCGGGTTGTCGTTCGCGTCGTAGGTCGTCGCCGAGACCCGGAAACGGTCCTTGCCCGCCTCTGCCGTCAACGAGGAGCGCTTCGGGATCGCCTGGGCCACTTGGCGATCGAGCGCATCGTAGGTCCACCGCGCAACGAACTTCGGGCCGCTGTAGCGCGCCTCGATCTGCGGCGTGCCTCCCACCGCCGCAACGGGATTGCCGCTGGTCGCCGCGACGGCCTCCTTGAACGGCGGATCGTTAGGCAACGGCTCGTAGGCCGGGTCGGAGCGCGGATCCGCCAGCAGCGTGACGTTGCCGACCTCGTCACGGAACGTCCGCCACGTCTTGCCGCGCTCGTCGACGCGCTTCTGCGGGCTGCCGTTGCCGTCGAAGGTGCTCCACGACTCCGAGACGACGGTGGCCTCGCCCTCATCGGCGTTGAGCGATCCACGGTCTCCGGACGAACCCCACAGACGTGTCCGGTGCGCCGTCATGAGGCCACGGCCGTTGAAGTCGAACTCCTCGTGGCCCCGGGCCGGACGATCGATCGTTCGGACGTCGCCCAGGTTCGGCGTGCTGCCGTAGTCGTAGGAGGTGGTCTTCGGCCCCCGGTCGCCCGGGTTGGTGCCCAGCGGGAGCCACCGTGTCTCGCTCGTCAAGTCGTAGACGAACTCGTAGTCCGCGTCGTGGCTGGGCGTGTCGCCCGAGGCTCCGGTGCCGGTGAGCGTTCCCGGGTGGGTCCGGTAGCCCCAATACCGCTCGCGGGCCTGGCCACCACTGGCACCATGGCCGCCGGCGTGTTGGACCTGCTGCTCCAACTGCCCCAGCGAACCCCAGCTGTAGTCGGTGGTGACCGCCTTCGCAGGCTCGTTCGCGCCGACCGTGACGTAGTCGACGTAGTTGTCGTTGGTCCAGGCCTGGATCGTCTTGCGCGGGGCCAGCGCCGTCTCGTTCTCGGCGGGCGTGGACGGGTCGTCGACGCCCTGGGTGAGCTCAGTCATGCGGCCGGCGTCGTCCATCGTGACCCGGTCGACGTGGCCACGAGCGTCGCGCACCCGCGTGATGCGGCTGCCGCTGGCCGGCGCGTCGAACGAGTAGGACGTTCGGCGCGAGCCGCTGGTCGACGAGCGGTCGTCGACCGACACGACCTTCTGCCGGTTCTCGTACAGACCCAGCGCCCCCAGCAGGCTCTCCACGATCGACTGCACCGGGTCGGCGGTCGTGGCGTAGACGACGTTGGTGTCGTGGCCTCGCGGATCGGTGATCCGATTCAGGTAGCCGGTCTCGACCGTGATCGGCGACGTCAGCTTCAGATAGCCGAACGACCACGTGCGGCGCTGCTCCACCACCGGCGCGTTCTCGGCGACGGTCAACGACGTCAGGCGCTGGCTGGAGTCGTAGCCGAGCTTCGTGACGCGCCGCTGGCCACCGATCAGCTTGCGGTCCTTGACCGCGACCAGCAGGTTCGGGTTGTAGTCGGTGTCCGACGGGCCTGTCTGGTCGTCGTAGGTCAGCGTCCAGGCACGATCATCCACCGCCGATGCCGGAACGCCGCTGAGCTCCGCGGCGCTCAGGCCCGCGGCATCCACGACCCGCTTCAGGCGCTTGGTGCAGACCGGCGTGAAGCCACAACCCGCCAGCCCGATCTGCGTCTCGTACTCCAGATGCAGCTTGTTGCCGTGGCGATCCTCGGTCCAGCTCGGGTAGCCCTCAGCATCGAAGAAGAACGTGGTGCCGTCGGGACGCGTCGCGGCCCAGCGCCGGTCGGCGTCGGTCGTGGAGTAGCGCCGCAGCTCCAGCTCGACGCCCGCGGGCGGCTTGAACCGCAGCCCGGCCCTGCTGTCGTCGCGTTCGAAGACGTGGCGGGTGCCGTCGCCGTCGGTCAGCGTGATCCTCCGCGCGCTGGCGCCCGCGGCGGCATCCCCGACCGGAACACCGAGGTCGTTCTGGATCCAGAGCGGCTCGTTGACGCGCGTGATCGAGCCGAGCTGCAGGCTGAAGCCGCGACCGACGACGCCATACCCGAACGCGCCGCCCTTCAGCAGCAGCGGGACGAGCCCCGACGGCTCGAAGCTGTTGTACGTCAACCGCATCACCGTGTCGAGCCCAACGCCCGGGTTCGACACCGGCGTGACCGACCACAACGCGTTGCCCGTCGCGAGATTGACCCGCAGGTTGCTCCCGGCACCGGTCGCGGTGGTGTCGTAGGTCATCCAGTCCTCGAACCCGAGACCACGCTCCGGCGTCCGCGACACGTCGTTGGGGGGCGTCGAACCTGCGTCATACATCACGGCGACGTCGAACGCCGATGTCGCCGTGTGGGACGCACCGCCGACGAGGTCGACCACCGTGACCTCGACCCGGTGGTTGCCTGCGGTGAGTCCGTCGGCCGAGATGTCGACCTGGTGCTCGGTCGGGCACTGGGTCGCGGTGCAGGTCGGCTGCGTGACCGTCACCGGCTGGCCGTCGATCTTGACCGTCACGGTCTTGACGCCGGAGTACTGGTCCTTCGCCTTGACGGTGATCTTCGTCGGCGCGCTGCCACCAGGAGGCGCGGCGGGACGGATCGCCTGGCCGGGGTTGAGCTGTTCGATGGTCGGCTTGGACTTGTCGACCTTGACCGGGACCGCCAGGGTGGCCTGGTTGTCCATCAGGTCCTTGCCCGTGAGGGTCACCGTGTTGGCGCCTTCGGGCAGCGCACTGGTGTTGACCTGGGTCGACAGTGCTTGCGGGCAACGGTTGTTGCGATCGCCCTGGTTGCCCGTCGTCGGGGTCCCGCGATCGTCGCGGGGGTTCAGCGCCGTGCTCATGCACGCCGGCGTCGCCGCAGACTGGGTCGTCATCCCCGTCGCGGTCGCCTGCAGCGACACCGAACCCAGGCCGTAGTCGGTCGACGTCGCGGTGAACGTCGGACCGGCGTCGACCCACCCGGCCGGCTGGCCGGTGGTCGAGAGGTGCGGCGCCACCTGCTCGCTCATCCGGATGATCGACGAGCCGAGGAACGCCAGACCGTTGCTGGTCGGCTTCCCGGCACCGTTGGAGAGCCCGAACACCGCCAGGTTGCCCGGCCGACCCGCCGTCGGGGTGCTGCCGCCCCACCCGAACGGCTGCGTCATGCCGTGCGAGCGCTGGCTGTAGGTGACCGTGTTCCACGCCTGACCCTCCGCCGCGCAGCCGACGCGGCCGAACGCACCGCCGTACTGGGTGTACGGCCCGGCCGTCGTGTCGGTCGCGGTCGAGTTCTTCCACCACGCGCTCTCGAACGCACCGGCCGGCAGGCTCGTGTTCCGCGGGTCGTAGAGCCCCTCCTGCATGCAGCTGCCGGTGCCGCCCGCCGGCGCGTGCGCGACGTAGCCGTAGTCGACGTTGATGATGTGCGCGTTCTCGTCCAGGTGGGCCGGATCACCCGGCGAGCGGAAGAACCACTGCCCCCACGTCCCCGCCGGATAGGTGTTCGCCGTCGTCGAGTAGATCGTCAGGCCGAACCCGTCGAACCCCTGCCCGTTCACCGACGGGTAGAACGCCGCCGGGGCGTTGGTCGCGAACTCCCACCCGGTGCGATCCGCCGGCGTCCCCGACACCCAGTAGCGCTGATCCTCGACCAACGACGGATCGACCACCACCGGCAGCTGAACGTCGTCGTCGAGATCAACCGAGATCCGCATCTCACGGCCCACGAGGCGCCACTCGACCTTCACCGGCGTGCCGTTGGCGCCGGCCGCGATCGGCGCCTGCAACCGACCGATCACCGTCTTGCCGCGAACGACCTCCGCCCCCAACCGGTGCTCGCCCTCCCGCAGCTCGTCGAACTCCCCGACGATCCGCATCGCCAACCGCGTCGAACTGCGATCAGACCGCAGCACGAACATCCCCTGGCTGCCGCCAGCGGCCGCCGCGGTCACGTAGTCCAGATCCTGCGCGGCGTTTGGCACGATCGCCTTGTCGCCCAACAGCGTCGCGCTGCCGCCGCCCAGCGGCCGGCCGTCCGCCAGCGGCACGACCCCGAACTTCGACTCCGAGAACCACGTCCCGGCGTCCTCAGGCAACGCGCTCCCCGCGCCCAGCCGACGAGCGATCCGGTACCGCGACGGCACGTTCTCCGCCGCCACGTTCGCACCGCGAGCCTCGACCTCGGTGCTCAACGGCGCAAGCGGCGCATCCTTCTCGTCCGACACCGGCACCCGCAGCGGCAGCGTCGACTGCACCAACTGCTTGCGCCGCTCACCGCCCTCCTGCTGCACCAACGCCTGCGACCCACCACCGATGTAGCGCTTGACCCGCTCGCCCTTCTCCGCATCCAACTGCGCGGTGACCTTACGACCCACCAGCCCCTTCAGGTGCTTGCGCAGCGCCCGCAACGCCGCATCGTCGGAAAGCCCCGCCAGCTCCCGAGGACCAACGCGCTCCGCGCCGGCGACCCGCTCGCGATCCGCGGCCGCCTGCCGATCGATGAACTCCTGCACGCCCTGCAGCTGCGGCACCGGCAACGCCGCTGGTCGCTCAGCCTCGTCGTCCGCCGCGACGGCGATCCCTCCGACCGCCCCGCCGGCCACAACCGCACACAGCGCGATCAGCAGCGAGCCGTGACGTCGACCAATCAGACCCAGCGGTGAGCGTTGAAACACCGAAACCCGTCCTCATTCAAGGGAAGACCCTGGCGGAGCGACACGCAGGACGCCCGAGACCGCACGAAGGGGGCGACCCTCGCAACCGGCACCGGCACCGTCAAGAACGTCGACGGATGCGACCGCTATTTCCGGGCGAACTCGACGAACGTCCGATCCAGCGCCCACCCGAAAGGGGGGAAACGCCCACCTCACCCTCCTCCCCAGCATCAGAACCAAGGCGCCAGCGCCAACCGGTGCAGCGCGCCCGCCGCGACCGCCACGGCCCACGCCTCGGGCATGGTCGAGGTTCAGGTCGCGCTGCTCATCGACGCTTTGAGCAGGGCGGCCAGCGACGCTTCTGGATCGGCCAGCGACGAACGGGCCGGCGACAGGCCTTCCGTGATGGCGCGCTTGCTGAACATGAACTCCTGCGGCCGGTTGACGCAGTCGGCGGCGATCAGGCGCTCGTCGGCGAAGTAGAAGCAGGCGAAGCCGCGGCCGGAGGTCGGGTCGCCGCGCAGCACGATGTCGTCGTAGCCGGTGCTGAGGCCGGCGATCTGGAGCTTCAGGTCGTACTGGTCGGACCAGAACCACGGGAGGGCGGAGATCGGCTTCTCCTTGCCGCAGATCGCGCCGGCGACGCTCTTGGCGTGCTCGACCGCGTTGGAGACGCACTCCAGCCGCAGCCGGCGGTCGTACCGCGCATCGAAGTGGTTCGCACAGTCCCCCGCGGCGAAGATGCGCGGATCCTCGGTCCGGCCGTGCTCGTCGATGACGATGCCGTCGTCGACCGCCAGCCCGGCGTCGTGCGCCAGCTCGACGTTCGGCAGGACGCCGACGCCGACGATGACCAGGTCGGCCGCGATCGAGGTGCCGTCCGCGAGCCGGACGGCGCTGATGCGAACCTCTCCCACGAGCTCCGCGACGCCGACGCCGACCCGCAGGTCGACGCCCTCCTCGCGGTGCACGCGGTCGTAGAACGCGGAGACCTCGGGGGCCGTGACCCGCTGCAGCACCCGTTCGGCCGCCTCGAGCACGGTGACGGCGACGCCCGCCTTGCGCAACGACGCCGCCGCCTCCAGCCCGATGTAGCCGGCGCCGACGATGACCGCGCGGTCGGCGGCGGCGAGGCTGCCGCGGATGGCCTCGATGTCGGCCGCGTCCCGCAGGTAGTGGACGCCCGCCAGGTCCGTTCCGGGAACGGTCAGCGGACGCGGTCGGGCCCCCGTGCAGAGCACGAGCTTGTCGTAGCCCAACGTCTCCCCGTCCTCCAGGCGCACGGCTTCGGCCTCGCGGTCGATGCCGGTGACGCGGCCCCTGCGGAAGACCACCTGCTCCTTCTCGTAGAACTCCGGCTTGCGGATCAGCAGGTCCGCGAGCGTCGTCGTCCCCGCGAGGAACGTCTTCGACAGCGGCGGACGCTGGTAGGGCAGCGACGGCTCGTCGCCGATCAACAGGATCTCGCCGGCCCAGCCGTTCTGGCGCAGGCTCGTGCAGAGCTGCGCGCTGGCGTGGCTGGCCCCGACGATGACCACCCGATTGGACGTCATTCTCGCTCCCCGATCGCCGTCGCCCGCGCTCAGGCGGCCGACGTCTCCTCGGCGTGGGCGGTCGTCTCGCGGCGCTCGTCCTTGGGCGTGAGCTGGACCATCATCCGCTCGTAGCCCTTGACGAAGTTCGACTGCACGTACGTGGGCTCGCCGACGACATCGATCCGGTCGAACCGCGCGAGCAGCTCCTCCCACAGGATCCGCAGCTGCATCTCCGCGAGCCGGTTGCCCATGCAGCGGTGCACGCCGAAGCCGAACGACATGTGGTTGCGCGCGTTGGGGCGGTCGATGATGAAGGCGTCCGGGTCCTCGAACTTGCGCTCGTCGCGGTTGCCCGAGGCGTACCACATGACGACCTGGTCGCCCTTGCGGATGAACTGCCCGCCGAAGTGGACGTCCTGCTTGGCGACCCGGCGCATGTACGCCAGCGGGGTCTGCCAGCGGATGATCTCCGAGACCATGTTCGGGATCAGCGACGGATCGGCCTTCAGCTTCTCGAACTGGTCGGGGAACTGGTTCAGGGCGTAGACGCCACCGGACATCGAGTTGCGGGTGGTGTCGTTGCCGCCCACGATCAGCAGCGTGAGGTTGCCGAGGAACTCGAGCGGCTTGTTGATCAGGTCCTTGGTGTCCTCCGAGGTCTGCATCAGGGTGATCAGGTCGAAGCCGTCCGTCTCGCCCGCCGCTCGCCGCGCCGCCTTGTCGTGCCAGAGCGCCGTGAAGCTCGTCGCGAGCTCCTGGGTGGCGGCGTAGAAGTCGTCCTGGTGCGTCGTGCCGCCCGTGCCCTCGGCCGTCCCGCTGATGGTGTCCGACCAGTACGTGAGCTTGTGCCGCTGGTCGAAGGGGAAGTCGAGGAGCGTGGCCAGCATGCGACCGGTGATCTCCTTGGAGACCAGCTGGACCCAGTCGAAGGGCGCGTCGGTCGGCAGGCCGTCGAGCACCTCCTGGACCCGCTCGCGGATCAGCGACTCCATCTCCTTGAGGTTGCGGGGCGCGACGACGCCCTGGACGGCCTTGCGCTGGACGTCGTGCTTGGGCGGGTCCATCGCGATGAACATCTCGATCTCGAGCGGCGGAGGCCCGAGGACGATGTACGGCTCGGCCGAGAAGACCGCCGGGTTGGAGTCGACGGCCTGGATGTCCGCGTAGCGGGTGATCGACCAGAAGGGACCGAACGGGCTGTCGGCGAGGTAGTGCACCGGGGCCTGCTCGCGGAGCCGGGCGAAGTAGGGGTACCACTTCCCCTGCCGGTTCATGAACGGGTTGCTGACGTCGATCTCGGTCAACGGCACGTCGGCCGGATCGGGGATCGGCCGCTCGGTGAAGACCAGCGGCTTGCTCAAGCCGGCCAGGCGCTTGGCCTTCTGCAGGAGGTGCGCGGCCCGCACCTGCCGGTCGACGGGAACGGCCGACTGCACCTTGTCGGCCACCCGGGCCCTGGCCCGCTCGAGAACGCTGTTGGTCGTCGTCATGGTGTTCGCTCGTCTGTCGTGTATGGGAAGGCCCGACGTCACATCTGGAACTCGGGCAGGTGCACCTTGAGCCCGTCGAGGGCCGGGCACGCCTTCACCTGGCAGGCCAGGCGCGAGTTCGGCACGCACTCGGCCGACATGTCGACCATCTGGCTCTCCTCGTCGGAGCGCGTCCCGGTCGTGGCGATCCACGCGTCGTCGACGATCACGTGACACGTCCCGCACGACGCCTCGCCGCCGCAGTCGCCGTCGATGCCGGGAACGCCGTTGCCCGTGGCCAGCTCCATGAGCGACACCCCGTCGACGAGGTCGACGTCATGGCTCGTTCCGTCGTGCTCGACGAAGGTGATGGTTCCCATGCGTGGTCCTTTCTGAGGAGTGGAGGTGCGGCCCGCCACGGCTCCGACCGGGTGACGGCTGCCGCGGAACGACTTTCCCATATGGCTTTACATCATGTCAAGTCATAATGATCTTGTTTAGACTCTGGGCATGGCGACACTCTCCCGGCGGGCCCGCACGGCCGAGACCCGCAAAGCCACCGAGGCCGAGCTGCTGGGAGCCGCCGTCTCGCTGCTCGAGGAGGGCACGGCCTACGCGGACGTCTCGATCGAGCAGATCGTGCGCCGGGCCGGGTTCTCGCGGCCGACGTTCTACACCTACTTCGACGACAAGCGGGCACTGGTCCTCAAGCTCGGCGAAGCGCTGGAGACGGACCTCGCCGAGGCGGCCGAGCCCTGGTTGAGCTTCGCCGACGTCCCGCTCCGCGACACGCTCGCGCGGGTGCTGGCCGTGTTCACCCGGCACCGCGCGAGCGTCCGAGCGATCACCGAGGCCGCGACCTACGACCCTGCGGTCGCCGCGTTCTGGCAGGCGTTCCACGATCGCTTCCGCCCCGGTGCGGAGCGCCGCATCGCCTCCGGCAGCCCGGACCTCGACGACGCCGCCGTCGCCGCTCGCGCCTACGCCCTCGTCTACATGACCGAGCGGACCTTCGTCGAGCACGTCGGCCGGCCGACCGTCGACGAGCGAGCCCTCGTCGACCAGGTCGCGTGGCTCTGGCGAGCCGCGACCTGAGCCCCGTCGCCGCCGCGGGCGGACGCCGGAGCCCCGAGCGCCCGCCCGTGGATCTCCCGGGTCAGTCGGCCGAGGCGCGGGAGCGACGCCGAGCGGCGCCCGTGGTCGCCGCGGCCTGATCCTCCACGGCACCCTCGAGCGTCGCCGAGGCCGGCAGCGCCTCGGGGTGGCCGCTGGCGGTCTTGCCGGCGATCGCCGTGCGCCCGCGGTGGTGGATCGTGGCGTCGGGGTCCTTGGCGGGCACGAAATCGATGGCGCGCTCGCTCATCGCGGTGATCGTCAGCGACGGGTTGACGCCGACGTTGGCCGGGATCGCGGCCCCGTCGCAGACGAGGAGATTCTCGTAGCCGAAGACGCGGTGCTGCTCGTCGATCACGCCGTGCTCGGCGCTCGAGCCGATCGGCGCGCCTCCGAGGATGTGCGCCGTGGTCGGGATCGACAGCAGGGCCTCGGGTACGGCGGAGCCGGGCGCGCCGCCGGTCTTGCGGGCCAGCCACTCCGTGAACGCGTTGGCCGCGGGGATGAAGGTCGGGTTCGGGTTGTCGGCGTCCTGCTCGGTCTGCAGCCGGACGCGGCCATCACGACGCAGGCGTGCCGTGAACCGCATCGAGTTGTCCAGGGACTGCATCACCAGCACGACGATCGACCGCTCCCCCCACCGCGGCTTGAACAGCAGCTCCGCGACCCAGCCGGGGTGGCGGACCATCTGTCCCAGCCACTTCAGCGGCCGGGTGAGGCGGGTGCCGCCGCCGGTCAGCACCGTGAAGAGGTTGCGGATCGCGCCGCCCCCGGAGCCGTAGGTGACGGTCTCGATGTGGGTGTGGGGGTCGGGGTAGATCGACGAGGTGATCGCGACCCGCTTGGTCAGTGCCTCCGCGCGACCGTCGGGCACGGTGACGACGAGGATCGCCTCGCTGTTGGTGCGCACCAGGTGCCCGAGGCGGTCGGAGACCTTCGGCAGGTCGCCGTTGAGCTTGCAGCGGGCGAGCAGCTCGTTGGTGCCCAAGGCGCCACCGGAGATGACGACGCCGCGGGCGCGCGTGACGCGACGGTCCTTGTCGAACCGGCGGCCGGTCCGCTCGTGCGTGACCTCCCACCCGTCGGCGCCGTCGGTGCCGTTCAGGGGGCGCAGCGCGACGACCTCGCGACCGGCGTCGATCTTCGCGCCGTCGCGCTGGGCGAACCAGAGATAGTTCTTGTCGAGGCTGTTCTTGGAGCCCTGGGGGCACCCCAGCATGCAGCGACCGATCCGCGAGCAGCCGGTGCGTGCGGGGCCCTCGCCGCCGAAGTACGGATCGGCGACCTCCTCGCCCGGAGTGTCGAGGTACGTCCCGACGCGCGCCTTGCGGTAGCTGTCCTCGACCCCGATCTCCGCCGCGTACTCCTTCAGCAGCTGATCGGCGAGGTCGTCCTCGGCCACGTCGGTGACGCCGAGCATCCGCTGCGCGGTCTCGTAGTGCGGCGCCAGCTCCTCGCGCCAGTCGGCCATGCCCGCCCACTGACGGTCCCGGAAGAACGCGTCGGGCGGCACGTAGAGGGTCATCGCGTAGACCAGCGAGCCACCACCGACCCCTGCCCCGGACATGACGAAGACGTCCTTGAAGAACGTCAGCTTGAACAGCCCCCGGAGGCCCGCGCGAGGCATGTAGAGCCACTTGCGCAGATCCCACGACGAGCGCGGCATCTCGTCCTCCGTGCGGAAGTGCTCGCCACGCTCCAGGACGGTGACGTCGTAGCCCTTCTCGGCCAGGCGCATCGCCGAGACGCTGCCCCCGAACCCGGAGCCGATGACGAGCCAATCGGTGTCGAACGAGGAAACGGGGTCAAGCATGTGAGGGGCCCTTCGACGTGATCGACCGAGCGCCCGCGCGGGGCGACCGGCCCGCATGGCTGCTCGAGGGACGTCGACACGACGCCCGCTCGGGACCATACGTGACGTATTTACAACATGTCAAGTAGATGTGACAGGCGCCGAGCTCAGAGCGGATTCGCGGGCTCGTCGAGGACGAGCTCGGGCAGGACCGCGGCCAGCTTCAGGGCGGCGTGGAGGGTCACGTCCGCCGGAGAGATGGTCCGCTCGAGCACGGTCTCCGCCCGTCGAACGCGGGCGTAGACGGTGTTCTTGTGCAGGAAGAGGGATTCGGCGGCCGTGACATAGCTGCCGCTCGCCTCGAAGTAGGCCAGCAGCGTGCGGCGCAGCGCGGCCTGCGAGGTCCCGGGTCCCGCGAGCTCGCCGAGCGTCTCGCGGACGAACCGCCCGCACCGCTCGTCGTCCGCCAGGAGCAGCGAGAAGAACTCGACGTGCCGGTACGAGACGGGGGATCGGTCGCTCGGACGGCTGAGGTCCGCCGCCTTCCGGGCTTCCTCGTGGGAGAGCCGAAACCCCTCGATCCCCGGGCGCGGACGTCCGATCGCGATGTGCAGGCCCGCCGCGGCCGCGCGCGCCTCGAGACGCTCGAGCGCCGCCCCGGCGCGCTCCGGTTCCACCGCCGCCCAGACCCAGAGCTCCGACGGGGCGGCGGGAATCAGCAGCCGCCCGACGGGGCCGATCGCGGACAGCGCACCGGTGGCCTCGGCGACGAGCTGCTGCCGGCCGGGGACGTCCGGGTCGCCGGGGTCGGCGTGGACGACCATCGCCACGTGCACGCCGTTGAGGTCGTACGACAGACGCCCCGACGCCGCGTGCGGGTCGACGACCTCGCGCGAGAGCACGTTCTGCGCGGTCTGCAGGCGAAGCTCGTCGGCGCTGGGCACCCACGAGGCGCGCTCGACCTCGTAGATCTCGTCGTGGGCCTCGGACGCGTTGTCGACGTAGGCGAAGAGGAGGTCGGCGAGCTGATCGGCGAGCGCGAGGTTCGCCTCCGGGTCGGCGCTCAGGCGCCGCATCAGCGTGCTCCACAGGTAGCTGTGCCCGATCCTGTAGCCCCGGATCAACGCCGCCTTGGGCACGCGGCGGTGGACCATCGCGACCGTGAACTCCCGAGCGACGTCGGGAACCACGATCGTGCCCGCAGGTCCCGACCCGCGGTCGATGAGTCGCATGACCGCTTCGATGTTCACCGCACAGCAGGCCCGCAGCTCACGCAGGAGCGGACGGCGAGCCGTGGCCTCGGCGAACTCCGGCACGTGGTCCAGGATGTGCTGCGCCATGCCGACCGCCTCGACCGCCGGGTCGACGTGCAGCACCCCCGAGAGCTGCGGCACCAGCGCGCCGACGTCCACCCCACGCCCGGTCCGGCCCGCGCCCCACGGCGGCGCGTCGGGCTGCGGGTCCCCGGGCCTGGCCCGGGAGCTCATGCGTCACCTCGCCGACTCGTTCCGGACGCGGAAGCGCCGGGTCGACAGATCCCGGAGAGCGCGGCGAAGAGCCGTCCTGACGTGCCAGTCACACCCGCACGTTACGGTATGGCTTGACAAGATGTCAAGTTCATATGTAAGTAGCCGGTGATCGGGTCTGGCCGCGACGGCCGCTCCACGTCGCGACGTTTCGCGTGGCCCGAATCTTGACGGTCTGTCATGATCGAGGTGTGCGCTGTCCGCATCGAGGTCCGTCTCGGTGCACCTCCCCCGGCCGCGCGCGACTCGATCTGGTGGATGGGCCTTGTCCGACGGGGGAATTTCGATGCTTGGAGGCGCGCGCTGGAGCGGCCGACGCCTACGGGAGGGCCGTCCAACTCGGGGGCGGCTGGTCGCTGCTCATCGTCGGCTCACGGGAGCCCGGCTTCTGGACCGGCGGGTGGTTCGCCTTGGCCGGAACCAGCCTCGCCACCGCGGTGCTCGCCACCGGGCCGTTCCGCAACCGGCCCTACGCCGCGCTGCCGACGCTGCTCGGCGCGCTCGTCGTCGCCGGCTCGAGCCCCAGCCACCTGGTGCATCTCGCGGCCTTCGGGGCGATCCTGTTCTGGACCCTGGGCCACCCTCCTCGCACCCCGCTGCTGCTCGGTGCGCTGCTCACCACCGGGCTCACCGGCGTCTGCGTCGCCCACGGCGACCCCTGGCCGTCGATCGTCATCGTCATCGTCAACGGCCTCTGGCTGACCCTGGGCTCGGCCCTCATCGCCGGGGCCTGGCGGGGCAGGGCAACCGGCAGCGCCCGATCGCGCGCCACCGGCATCCGAACCGCAGAGGCCGTCGCGCTCGAGCGCGACGCACGCCTGCAGGTCGCCGGCGAGATCCACGACGGCCCGCTGCAGACGCTCTACGCCGCCGCGCTCCACATCGATGACCCGCGACGGGCGACGGACACCGCCGATCTCCTCCGCCGGGCCGCGATCGAACTGCGCGCGCTGATCGCCGACGCCGCAGTCGAGAGCCGCCACCGCCCAGGCGCTGCGTGACTGGTGCGAGGTCCTGTCCACACGGCGGCCCCTGACCTGGTCGATCCACATCGACCGCCACCTCACGACGATCGACCCCCTCGCGCTCAACGCCGCGAGGGAGTTCCTCACGAACGCGGCGCGGCACGGGCACGGCCCGTCCGTCTCCGCCCACCTGCGGTCCGCCCGCGACGGGATCCGCGTCGAGGTCCGCAACGACGGGACCTGCCCCGACGAGATCATCCCGGGCACGGGGCTCACCCTGCTCCGGGCCCGGCTCGCGCGCCGGGGCGGCAGCCTGAGCGTGCGGCCCGCGCCCACCGGCGGCACGGTCGCCACCGCCCTGATCCCCGCCGTTGCCCTGCTCGCACGACCGGAGGACGCGACCGCGCGTCCGCGCCCCCAGGCCCGCCCGCGCGCCGCCGCCCGCGCCCGGGCGGACCGATGGCGCGCCCGCCGAGCCGTCGAGACGCCCGATCGCGCCGCGATCTGAGCCCGCGCGACAGCAGTTCCGGGCTTCGCCTTCCTCGCCGGCCGCCGCCCGCCGCGGGATCGCGCCGTCCGCCACCCCTACCCCTCGGGCAGCGCCCGCTCCGTGATCGCCGCGGCGTTGGCGGCGTCGACTCCCAGCATCCGCAGCACGCCCGCCGCGTGCGCCTGCTCGGCGGTCGGCCCGGCGACGTGATCGAGCACCGCGCGCATCACGCCGAGCAGCGCGCCGCCCATCGCGAACAGCGCCGTCGGGACGTCGTCGACGGCGAAGCGGCCCTCGTCGATCCCGCGCTGCAGGTCGCGCGTGGCGCGCGCCCCGAGGACGTGGCGCAGCACGTCGTGCGAGGTGTCCAGGCGCACCAGCAGCCAGGCCCACACGGGGTCGCGCCCCGCCAGGCGGACGAAGTAGCGGTGGGCGACCGCCATCACCTCGGCCGGGTCGTCGAGCGACTCGGTGAGCGCGTCGACGGCCGAGGCGTGCGCCTCGACCGCCTGTTCGATCACCGCCTCGACGATCGCGTCCTTGGAGTCGAAGTGGTTGTAGAAGGACCCGAAGCCGACGTCGGCGCGGTCGGTGATCTCGTTGATCCGGGTGACGTCGAAGCCCTGCTCGGCGAACAGCTCGCGGGCGGCGTTCGTCAGCCGCGCCCGCGTCTCCGCCCGCCGCCGGGCCATCCGGGAGGTGCTCATCGGCATGATCCTATCGCTATCGATCCAGACATCAATATTGACAAGTTCATCAGTCTTGCCGTACGCTGGCCGCGTCCCGCTCTCCGACGCACTGGCCGCATGCTCCTTCGCACCCTTCCCTCCGGTCCCGCCGTCCACGACGCCGCCCGCGATCGCTGGCTCGACGTCCGACGCGTCGCGGCGGCGGCCGAGCTGCCCGCCGACAGCCCGCTGCACGACGGTGACCTGCTGGCGCTGCTGGCCGACGACGCGGCCCGCGCCGCCCTGGCCCCGCTGCTCGCGGTCGCCGACGACGACGCCGCGGTCGACGCCGCGGACGCCGGCCTGCCCTTCAGCGCGCGCTCGATGCGGGCCTTCATGGTCTTCCCCAGCCACGTCGAGCAGTCGTCGCGGATGCTGGTCCGGCGGTTCTTCCCCGCCCCCCAGGCCCGCGCGGTCGCGACCTTCGAGCGGGTGACGGGACGGACCTTCCCGAAGCTCAAGCCGAACGCGGCCTTCTACGCGGCGCCCCCGATGTACGTCGGCAACCACAGCGCGATGCTGGCCGACGGCCAGGACCTGTGGTGGCCCTCCTACACCCGCTTCCTCGACTTCGAGCTGGAGCTCGCCTGCGTGCTGGCCCGCCCGTTGTCGGACGCCACGCCCGACGAGGCCCGCGCGGCGATCGGCGGCTGGTTCGTGCTCAACGACTGGAGCGCGCGCGACGTGCAGGCCGACGACGCGCGCACCAGCGTCTTCGGTCCGGTCGTGAAGTCGAAGACGTTCGCCAACTCGATCGGGCCGGACGTGCTGACCGCCGACGCGCTGCCGGATTGGCGGCGGGCGACCGGGCGCGTGCTCGTCGACGGCGAGCTGTGGTGCGAGGGCAGCACCGCCGACGCGACCTGGGACATCGGCGACATGCTCGCCCACGCCTCGAAGGGCGAGTACCTGGACGCCGGCGACGTCGTCTCGACCGGCACCATGCCCGGCTGCTGCGGGCTGGAGATCGACCGCTGGATCGCGCCCGGCCAGACCGTCCGGCTGGAGATCGACGGCATCGGCTCGCTGACCACGACGGTCTCGCCGACGGCCACCCCGGCCTCCGTGCTCGGCGCTCGATGAGGCGATGACCGTGGACTGCGACGTCCTGATCGTCGGCCTGGGACCGGTCGGCGGGCTGCTGGCCAACCACCTCGGCCAGGCCGGCGTCGCGACGATCGTCGTCGACGAGGCCGCCGGGACCTACGACCTGCCGCGCGCCGCCGTCGTCGACGACGAGGTGCTGCGGATCTTCCAGGCCGTCGACCTCGACCGGGCGGTGCTGCGCGACGCCCAGGTCCAGCGCGCGATCACCTACGTCACCCAGCACGGCACGGCGGTCGACATCCTCCGGCCCGAGCGCGGCGAGCTCGCGCAGCCGCGGCTAGTCTCGATCCACCAGCCGTCGATCGAACGGCGCCTGGTCGAGGGGCTCGGCCGCTTCGCGAGCGTCGACGTGCGCTGGCGGACGCGGATCGAGACGGTCGACCGGGCCGCCGACCACGTCGACGCGTGGGTCCGGCCGGCGACCGGCGGACCGCTCGCCCGGCTGCGGGCCCGCTGGCTGGTCGGCTGCGACGGCGGCCGCAGTCCGGTCCGCGGGCGGATCGGCGCCGGCTTCCGCGGCTCGACCTTCGCCCAGCGCTGGATCGTCCTCGACGCGCTCGTCGACGGCCCGGTTCCCGGCGCGCCGCACCCGCACTTCGTCGGCGATCCCGACCGGCCGACGGTGTCGCTGCCGATGTCGCCCGGACGCCACCGGTGGGAGTTCATGCTGCGCCCGGACGAGGACCCGGCGCCGCTGCTCGCGCCCGCCGGGCTCGCGCGGCTGCTGGCGCCGTGGACCAGCGCCGGCCTCGGCCTCGAGGTCGAGCGGGCGATCGTCTACGCGTTCCACGCCCGCACGGCCTCGCGGTGGCGCCGCGGCCGGGTCCTGCTGGCCGGGGACGCCGCCCACGTGATGCCGCCGTTCATCGGCCAGGGGTTCTCGTCCGGCGCCCGCGACGTGGCGAACCTCGCCTGGCGCCTCGAGGCCGTGCTCGCCGGCGCGCCGTCGCGGCTGCTGGACGACTACGAGCGCGAACGTCGCGGCCACGTCCGGGCGATGCAGCGGCTGGCCGTGCGCTGGGGCGGCGTGCTGCAGACGACCGACCCGCGGACGGCGGCGCTGCGCGACCGGCTGCTGCCGCTGCTGGACCGCGTCGGCGTGGTCGCGATCGCGCGCCGCCACGCGATGCCGCGGCCCAACGTCGCCGCCGGCACCTTCGCCCGCCGTCCGCGGCGGCTGCCGTTCCGCCGCGTCACCGGCTCGCTCTTCCCGCAGCCGCTCGTGACCCGCGACGGCGTCCCGACGCGACTGGACGACGCCGTCGGTCGCGGCTGGACGCTGCTGACCACCGGTGGCGACGACGAGCCGGCCGACGGCCCCTGGCGGACCGTTCGGGTGGGCCGCGACCTGGACGACCGCGACGGCGCGATCGCCCGCTGGCTCCGCGCGCGCGGCGCGACCTGGGTGCTGCTGCGGCCGGACCGCTGGGTCTACGCCAGCGGCGCGACCGGCGACCTCGCCGACGCCCGTGCCGCGCTGGCCCGCCACCTCGGCCCGGCCGCTCGCGTCCCGGCCGGCCGCCGCCCGGAGGTCGTGGCGTGACGATCGCGATCCTCGGCGGCAGCGGCCGGATCGGCGCCCCGCTGGCGCGCGAGCTGGCGGACCGCGGCGTCGACGCCCGGCTGCTGGTCCGCGACCCGGGCCGCGGCGACCTGCCGCTGCCGGCGGTTCGCGGCGACCTGCGCGACCGCGCGAGCCTGGCCACGGCGCTCACGGGCTGCCGCGGCCTGTTCCTGCTCACGCCGCACGGACCCGAGCAGGAGGCCCACGAGCGCGCCGCCGTCGACGCGGCGCTCGCGGCCGGGGTCGAGCGGATCGTGAAGGTCTCCGGCTGCGCCGCGTCGCTGTCGCCGAACGGCCCGACCGCGGCCGCCGCGGGCCACTGGCGGACCGAGCGGCTGATCGAGCGCAGCGGCGTGCCGTTCGCGTTCCTGCGGCCGGCGTTCCTGCTCCAGAACCTGCTCGACACGGTCGCGCCGATCGTGGCCCGCACCGGCGCGCTGATCGGGCCGTTCGCCGACGAGCCGATCGCGATGGTCGACGCCCGCGACGTGGCCGCCTGCGCCGCCGCGCTGCTCGTCGCCCCGACCCCCGGCGACGACGCCCACGCGCTCACCGGCCCGGCGCCGGTCACGCACCGCCAGATCGCCGCGGCGCTCGACGCGCGGCTGCTGCGGCTGCCGCTGCCGCTGGTCGCCCGCGCGCTGCGCCGACGCGGCGGCAGCGCGTGGGAGCGCGAGCACCAGTTGCGGATGGCGCGCTTCTACGCCTCCGGCGCCGAGGGCGGCACGACCGCCGCCGTCCGCGCGCTGACCGGCCGGCCCCCGCGAGACCTCGCCGGGTTCCTCGCCGAGCACGCCGACGCCTTCACCGGGACCAGCGCCCGGCACGCCCCCGCACCCGCCCTCCAGGAGACCCCGTCGTGATCAACCGGATCGGCCACATCGCCCTCCGCGTCGCCGACCTCGACGCCGCCGTCGGCTTCCAGCAGGAGGTCATCGGCATGGTCGAGAGCGAGCGCCTGGCCGGCGTCTCGTACCTGACCTGCAACGACCGCCACCACGAGCTGATCCTGATCGAGGACCCGCTCCGCCGCGGCTACGACCACATCGCGCTGGAGGTCGACGACCCGGCCGACCTGGAGGCGATCGCCGGCCGCGTCGCGCGGTTCGGCGGCCGCGTCCTCGGCGACGTCTACGAGGGCGAGCCGGGGATCGATCGCGCGATCCGGATCGCGAGCGCCGAGGGCCACGTCTTCAAGCTCTTCCACGGCATGCGGCGCGTCGCCGCGCCGCCGGCCGGCGACCGGCCGCGCAAGTTCGAGCACGTCTCGGTCAAGGTCCGGCGCCCCGGGCGCTTCGAGCGGTTCCTGCGCGACGGCCTCGGCCTGCGGTTCTCCGACCGGATGGGCCCGTTCGCCAGCTGGTGGCACGCCGACGCCGACCACCACGGGATCGCGGTCGTCTGGTCGCCGACCGCCGCGCTGTCGCACTACGCCTACGCCTGGCCCGACCTCAACGCCCTCGGCCGCGTCGCCGACCGGCTGGCGCAGCGCGACCGCAAGCTGATCTGGGGCCCCAGCCGGCACGGGCCGGGCAACAACCACTTCGCCTACCACCACGACGAGGACGGGGCGATGATCGAGCACTGCTCCGAGCTGGCGCAGATGCCGCCGGTCGGCGACTACCAGCCGCGCCGCTGGCGCTGGGATCCGACGACGATCAACCAGTGGGGCGGCCCGCCGCCGGCGCGGTTCCTGCTGACCGGCTACCCGATCGTCCCGCCCGAGCCGGGTCGGCCCAGCTGGGCGATCGGCCCGGGCGACGAGCCGTCCCCGCCGGCCGCGGACTAGGCGACGGGAGCCCCGGTGCGCCGACGCCATCAGCCGCCGCGCGGATCCGACGCGCCGGTCCTCGACCTGGACCTCTACGACCGCCGGGCGCTCGCCGATCCCGACGGCACCTACGCCGCGATCCGCGACGCCGGGCCGGCGGTCTGGCTGCCCCGCCACCGGATCTTCGCGATCGGCCGCTACGCCGACGTCCGCGCCGCGCTCAAGGACTCCGAGACCTTCGCCAGCGGCGACGGCGTGGCCGCCAATCCGCTCGCCAACCGGCTCGGCCGGCGGACCACGATCTCCGCCGACGGCGACGTCCACGCCACCCGCCGCGGCGTGCTGCTGCGCTCGGTCGGCGCGAAGTCGCTGGCCCACCTGCGCGAGCAGGTCCAGCGGGAGGCCGAGCAGGTCGTCGAGGAGCTGCTGACGGGCGGCGCGTTCGACGGCGTCGAGGACTTCGCCAGCGCGCTGCCGCTGCGGGTCGTGGCCGACCTCGTCGGCGTCCGCGTCCCGCACGAGCGGCTGCTCGCCTGGGGCCGCGCCACGTTCGACGGGCTGGGACCGGTCAACGGCCGCGGCCTGCGCGCCGCCGGGGCCGCGCTCGACCTCTGGCGCTACGCCCGGCGCCTGCGGCGCGAGATGGTGGTCCCCGGCGGCTGGGCCGAGAGCGTCTTCGACGCGGCCGACGCCGGCGAGATCAGCCAGCGCGAGGCGCGCACGATGGTGATCGACTTCGTCGCCCCCAGCCTCGACACGACGATCCTCGCCTCGGCGGCGCTGCTGCGGGACCTGGCGACCGTCGATGGGTTGTGGCCGCGGCTGCGCGAGCAGCCGGACCGGATCCCGGCGGCGGTCGTGGAGTCGGTGCGGCTGTCGTCCCCGATCCGCGGCTTCACCCGCCGGGTGGCCCGCCCCGCCGTCGTCGACGGCACCACGCTGCCCGTCGGCAGCCGGGTGGCGGTGCTCTACGCCGCCGCCAACCACGACGAGCGCCAGTTCGCCGAGCCGCGGCGCTTCGACCTCGACCGCCGGCCCGCCGCCAACTTCGGCTGGGGCAACGGCCCGCACACCTGCGTCGGCATCCACCTGGCGAAGCTCGAGATGCAGGCCCTGCTGCACGCGATGGTCCCCCGCGTCGCGTCGGTCGAGACCGGCCAGCCGACCTGGCTGCACAACAACACGCTCCAGGGCATCGAGCGACTGCCGGCGCGGCTGCACTCGCTCGACCCGGAACGACGCGAGGGTTGAGCGCCACCGCCCTACGCCCCGACGCGCCGCGACAGCTCGACGAGCCGGTTCGAGAAGCCCCACTCGTTGTCGTACCAGGCGAAGACCTTCACCTGATCGCCGACGACCTGGGTCAGCGGCGCGTCGAAGACGGCGGAGTGGGCGTTGCCGACGATGTCCGCGGAGACGAGCGGCGCCTCGGAGTAGGCCAGGTAGCGCGACAGCGCCGGGGTCGCGGCGGCCGCGCGAAAGGCGGCGTTGACCTGCTCGACGGTCGCCGGCCGCGTGAGCTTGGCGGTCAGGTCGGTGATCGATCCGACCGGCACCGGCACGCGCAGCGAGACCGCCGTCAGCTTCCCGTCGAGCTCCGGGATGATCCGTCCGATCGTGCGGGCCGCGCCGGAGGAGGTCGGGATCGTCGACAGCGCGGCGGCGCGGGCCCGGCGGAGGTCGCCGTGCGGGGCGTCGTGCAGGCGCTGATCGCTGGTGTAGGCGTGGATCGTCGTCATCAGGCCGGACTCGACGCCGAACGCCTCGTGCAGCACCTTCGCCATCGGCGCGAGGCAGTTGGTGGTGCAAGAGCCGTTGGAGAACACGTCCCCCGTCAGGTCGACGGCGTCGTCGTTGACCCCCAGGACGAGCGCGGGAACGGCGTCGTCGGCCGGGGCGGAGATGACGACCTTGCGGGCCCCCGCCGCCAGGTGCTCGCGGGCGCGGCGCGAATCGGCGAAGCGGCCGGTCGCCTCGATCACGACGTCGACGTCGACGTCGCGCCAGGGGATCCGGGCCGGCTCGCGCTCGGCGGTGACGGTGATCCGCGCCCCGCCGACGACGATCGCGTCGCCGTCGACCCGCACGCCCTCCAGGTGGCCTGCCAGCGAGTCCCACTCCAGCAGCGTGGCGAGCGTCGTGGCGTCGGCCAGGTCGTTGATCGCGACCACCTCGACGTCGGCCGCGCCGCGCAGGACCGCGCGCAGGACGCCGCGGCCGATCCGGCCGAAGCCGTTGATGCCGATCCGGACGGTCATGGGGAGCCTTCTTCCTCGGGGTGGTCGATCAGCTGGAGTCGCGGGCGGCGTCGAGCAGGCCCAGGGCCCCGCGGACCGCGGCGTCCATCGGGCCCTGCTCGCCCTTGGCGCGGGCCAGGACGTAGCCGCCCTGGAGCACCGCGGCCAGCGTCCGGGCGAGCTCGGCCGGGACGATCCGGTCCGGCAGCTCGCCCGCGGCGACCGCCGCCGCGATTGTCCGCTCCCAGCGGTCGAGGATGACGTCGAAGGCGTCCGCGACGACCGCCAGCAGCTCCGGATCGGCGACCACCTGCGGATCCTGGGTCATCCGACCCACGCGGCAGCCGCGGGTGCCCGGTCGCGGCAGCGAGAGGTAGCGCTGGATCCGCTCCAGCGGCGACCCCTCCCCCTCCAGCATCGCCGAGGCGCCGGCCAGGTCGGCGGCGACCGACGAGAGCGCCTCGACCGCCAGCTCGTGCTTGCCCGAGAAGTGGTGGTACATGCTGCCCTGGCCGACGCCGGCCCGCGCCATCACGTCGCGCGGGCTCGTGGCGGCGTACCCACGCTCCCAGAGCAGCTCCGCCATCGCGCCCGTCAGCTGCGCTCGCGAGTCCATGGCGGCGCACTGTAACAACTAGTATGTACGGCGAGCGGCGGGGCGGCCGCTCGTCGTCGGCGACGGGCCGGCGATCAGGCGCCGTAGCCCTCGTCGAAGTCCTTGCGCTCGACGTCCCAGTCGGACGTCCCCCGCTGCTGGATCGTGACGTGGCAGACCCCGCTGGTGGGGGTGGCGCCGTGCCAGTGCCAGACCCCGGCCGGGATCGTCACCCAGTCGCCGACCCGCAGCGGCCGGCGCTCGTCGGCGGTGGCCAGGATGCCCTCGCCCTCGATCACGTGCAGCGTCTGGTCGAAGTGGTGGACGTGGGGCTTGGCCCGCGATCCCGGCTCGAACCAGATCGCCCAGATCATGCTCGCGGGCGCGTCGCCGGGGTCGTGGATCTCAAGCTCGTGGACCGTGCCCTCGAACCACGACGCCGTCGACGGCTGACGTCCGGCTCGGAGGTCGTTGAGGATCTTCGGGAAGGTCATGCGTCCGACTCCGGTGGTGGTTGCCGCGCCGAGCGATGGCGCGCCCGCACGATAGCCGACCTTCGGCAAATTCGCCAGATTGCCAACAGCAGTTGGCATACTGTTCGGGCTCGCTTCCGACTCTCGATGGAGCCCGATGTCCACCGCCCTGCCCATGTCCACCACCGTGCTCGTCGTCGGCGCCGGCGTTCACGGTCTGTCCACCGCCTGGCAACTCGCGCGCGACGGCGTCGACGTCACGGTCGTGGACAAGACCGGCGTCGCCGCCGGGGCGTCCGGGATCGCCTGCGGCGTGGTCCGGAACAACTACTTCCAGCCGGCGATGTCCGAGCTGATGGCCGCCTGCGTGGAGATCTGGGAGTCCGATCCCGAGGCCTTCCACTACCAGGGCTCCGGTTACCTGGCGCTCGGCCCCGAGAACCAGGAATCCGACCTGACCGCCGTCTTCGAGCGCCAGGAGCGGATCGGCTACCCGTCGCAGCTGATCCTCGGCAAGCGCGAGGTCCGCGACCACATGCGCGGCATCTACGCCGACTGGCGCGCCCCCGACCTGAGCGTCTGCCTGCACGAGACCGCCGGCGGCTTCGCCCTCAACCGGCCCGCGATCGAGGGCATCGCCGCCAAGGCCCGGGCCGCCGGCGCGCGGATCGTCACCGGCGTGACCGTCGAGGGGTTCGCCTTCGACGACAGCGGCGCCGTCACCGAGGTCCGCACCGACGCCGGCGCGGTCGCGGTCGAGCAGGTGGTGGTCGCGCCCGGGCCGTGGGCCCAGCAGCTCTGGGCGATGCTCGAGCTGCCCGCCGCGATCGACGTCCGCTCGCCCGACGGGACCGTCACCGCCGACGTGCCGATGTGGAAGCACTGGTACCTGCAGGAGGGCGAGCTGGAGCTGCCGCCCGCGCTCTTCACCACCAACGCCGGGGCACCGTCGCCGGTCCTCCACGTCGACAGCACCAGCCCGCTGCACGCCGACGACGGCCGCCTGATCACCGACGAGCAATGGGGCATCTACGTCAAGCCCGACCACTCCTCGATCCAGGGCGGCGCGCAGCCGCTGCCGCTGCCCGACCACCCGCCCGTCGACCCCTACCCCACCGGCACCGTCGACGACGGCTTCCCCGAGATGTGGGCCGCCGCGCTGTCGCACTGCCTGGGCCGGTTCGAGGGCGGCCGCGCCCGCTACCGCCAGGTCCGCTGCGGCGGGATGGGGGCGTTCACGCCCGACAACTTCCCCGTCTTCGACCTGATGCGGCCGAACGCCTACGTGATCGCCGACTCCAACCACGGCTTCAAGATGATCGCCGTCGGCCGCGAGGTCGCCCGCGTGCTGCAGGGCGAGCACAGCAGCCTGCTCCACCCCTTCCGCTTCGCGCGCTTCGAGAGCGGCGACCTGCACCCGGTCTCCAACAGCCCCTACCCCTGGAGCTGAGCGCCGCCGGCGCGTCTCCCCGGTGGCGCCGGGGAGACGCCCCGCGTCAGGGCCGCGGGACGACCCAGGCGTGCTCGATCGGCCAGGCGAGGTAGCCCTCGTCACCGACGTGCATCGTGCGCCCGTCGCGCAGGTGCCGGCTCGGCAGCGCGACCGTCACCGCGCCGCCGCCGTCCTCGCGCGCCACCTCGACGAAGGTCTGGGGACCGAGGAAGGCGACGTCGACGATCCGTCCCCGCAGCGCCCGCGGATCCGGCTCGTCGACGAACGACAGCACCTCCGGCCGCACGATCGTGACGACCTCGTCGCCCGCCGCCAGGCCCGGCACCCCCGGCACCCCGCGACAGACGTGGCCGAGCAGGTCGACGTCGTAACGGCCGTCGCCGTCGACCGCGGCGACCCGCCCCTCGATCTGGTTCGAGGTGCCGACGAAGTCGGCGACGAAGGCCGTCGTCGGGCGCACGTAGACCTCGGACGGGCTGGCGACCTGCTCGATCCGCCCGTTGCGCATCACGGCCACGCGGTCCGACATGAAGAACGCCTCCTCCTGGTCGTGCGTGACGTAGACGAAGGTGATGCCGACCTCGTTCTGGATCTCCTTCAGCAACAGCTGCATCCGTTTGCGGAGCTTCAGGTCGAGCGCGCCCAGCGGCTCGTCGAGCAGCAGCAGCCGCGGCCGCAGCACCAGCGCGCGGGCCAGCGCCACGCGCTGCTGCTGACCGCCGCTGAGGGCGTCGGGCTTCGCGTCGCCGCGGTGCCCGAGGTCGACGAACTCCAGCATCTCGCCGACCCGCTGGCGGATCTCGGCCTTCGGCAGCCGCCGCTCGCGGAGCCCGAACGCGACGTTGTCGAAGACGCTCAGGTGCGGGAACAGCGCGTAGTTCTGGAAGACCGTGTTGACCTGCCGGCGGTGGGCCGGGATCTTCGTGATCGGCTCGCCCTCGAGCTCGATCGCGCCCGAGCTGGGCTCCTCGAGCCCGGCGATCATCCGCAGGGTCGTCGTCTTGCCGCAGCCGGACGGCCCGAGCAGCGAGAAGAACTCGCCCTCGGCGATCTCCAGGTCGATCGCGTCGACGGCGACGAAGTCCTCGTAGCGGCGCTGCAGCGCCTGCAGCCGCAACGACGGCGTGCCCGAGCCGCGGCGATCGACGGGAACGGTCTGCGACGTGCTCTTGACGGTCATCGAAGCGACTGGTCCTTGTTGGTCGGATCCACCAGCAGCCGGTCGTTGCCGGAGCTCGGGCGGAAGTAGGTGATCACCGCGGCCACCAGGACGGTGAGCAGCATGACGAGCATGATCAGCACCCCCAGCGCGTTGACCTCGGGGCTGACGGAGCGGCGGATCAGGCTGATGATCAGCACCGGCAGCGTCTCGGTCTGCGACCCGCCGAGGAACCGCGACATCACCACGTTGTCGAAGGAGAAGGTGAACGTGAGCAGCCCGGCGACGGCGATCCCCGGCATCAGCTGCACCAGGGTCACGCGCCGGAAGACGCGCCGCGGCGGGGCGCCGAGGTCGGCCGCGGCCTCCTCGCGGGTCCGGTCGAGGCTGCCCAGCCGCGCCTGCAGCACCAGGGTGGCGTAGGCCGAGTAGACCACCACGTGCCCGGCCACCACCGGCCAGAAGCCGAGCCGGACGTTGAGCGCGCGGAGCACGATGAACAGCGCGAAGGCCATCACGACCTCCGGCAGGATCAGGCGCACGTAGGTGGCGCCGTCCATGACCTTGCGCCCGCGCGGAGACGCGCCCCGCATCCACAGCACGGTCGACAGCGCCACCACCAGCGCGATCGCCGTCGCGACGACGGCCACCTTCACGCTGGTCCAGGCGTCCTCCCAGACCCGGTCGTTCTCGAACACCTCCGAGTACCACTTGGTGGTGAACCCGCCCCAGCGGACGAGCGCCTCGTCGGCGTTGAACGAGTTGACGATCACCAGCACGATCGGCGCGTACAGGCACAGCAGCACGACCGTCAGCACGCAGGTGGTGAAGCGGGGGCGACGGAGCCGCATCACGCCACCCCCGTCCCGCGCATCGCCCGCGACCGGGCGGTGACCAGGAAGACCGTCAGGATCACCATCAGCGTGACCGAGAGGGCGGAACCGAACGGGTAGTCGCCGACGGTCTCGAACTGGCTCGAGATCACGTTGCCGAGCATCAGCGACTTCTCGCCGCCGAGGATCGCCGGGACCACGAACTCGCCGGCCGACGGGATCGCGACCAGCAGGCAGCCGGCGACGATCCCCGGACGCGCCAGCGGCAGCGCGACCCGGAAGAAGAACCGCGACGGCGTCGAGCCGAGGTCCGAGGCCGCCGCCCGCAGCGTGTCGTCCGCCCGCGTGAACGCGATGAACAGCGGCAGGATCATCAGCGGCAGGTAGGTGTAGATCATGCCGATCAGGATTCCCGGCGTCGTGTACAGCAGCTGGATCTGACCGTCGACCAGACCGAGCTTGGTGAGCAGGTCGGCGAGCGGCCCGCGATCGCCGAGCAGGTTCACGATCGAGTACGTGCGGACGACGAAGCTGGTCCAGAACGGCACCATCACCGCGATCAGCAGCAGCAGCTGGGTGCGGCCGCTCATCCGGCTGATGCCGTAGGCGACCGGCAGCCCGAGCAGGAAGCAGCCGACGGTCGCCCCCAGCGCGACCAGCAGCGAGCGGGTCAGCGCGTCGAAGTAGAGCCCGTCGAAGACCCGCCCGATGTTCTCCAGCGTCCAGCCGAACTTCACGGTCACGTTCGTGAAGTCGGGGGTGCCGAACGCGTAGAGGATCAGCAGGATCAGCGGCCCCGCGAAGAGGCCGAGCAGCAGCAGGACGCCCGGCGCCGCGAGCGCGGTTCGCGCCGTCGGGCGGAACCGCGTCACGGCGGCGGCCCGGCGCCGCAGTCGGGTCAGGGTGGTCACCGCGGACTCGCGCGCCGGCCGGCCCTAGGAGGCCAGGAACTCCTGCCAGTACCGGTCGCGGAGCTTGGTCCCGCCGGGGTCGCCCCACTTCGGGATGTCGAGCTTCGAGACGGTCTCCTCGTTGTAGGCGAGGGCCGGGTTGTTCTTGATCTCGTCCTTGATGTACGGGTTGGCCGCCTTCATGAAGTAGGCCGTCCCGGTGGTGTTCACGAAGTCGGCGTAGATCCGCGGCTCGAGCATGTGGTTCATGAACGCGTAGATCGCGTCCATCTTCTTGGTGCCGACCAGCGGCGCCCAGCCGTCCATGTAGGCCCGGGTGCCCTCCTTCGGCTCGACCCAGACGATGTTCTTCTGCGACTTCTGGGCGTTGGCGACCTCGTAGTCGTAGGTCAACGCGAAGGCCGCGCTGCCGTCGATCAGCGGCTTGGCGGAGTCGGTGTCGAGCATCGCGCGCACGTGCGGCTTGATCTCCTTCAGCCGCGCCAGCGCCTCCTTCAGCTCGTTCTCCTTGGTCGAGGTGCCGCTGTACCCGAGCAGCTTGAGGGCCGCGCCGAAGACGTGGGTGTCCTCGTTCAGCATCACGATCTTCTTCGAGTACTTCGGCGCCAGCTCCCAGAGGTCGGCCCACGACTCGGGCTTCTCGCTGACGATGTCGGAGCGGTAGCCGTAGGCGGTGCGCCCGTAGTCGACCGGGATCCCCCAGGGGAACGAGGTCTTGGCCAGCTCCGGCATGTGCTTCAGGTTCGGGACCCGCTCGGGGTCGAACTCCGAGAGCGCCTTGGCCTCGGTCAACTGGCCGCCGGGCAGGGTGCCCATCAGCGCCAGGTCCCACTGACCCGGGTCCTGCTTGATCTGCTGGATCGTGGTCGGCGAGTCGAGGTTGATCCCGTAGACCTGCTTGACGTCGGCGTCGGGGAACCGCTTCTTGAAGTCGGCGACCTGGGTCTTGCCGATCCAGCCCTCGTAGTTGACCATCGTGATCGTCCCGGCGACGGCCCCGGGAGCGCTCGACGACTTCCCGCTGGCCGCTGGCTCGTCGTCCGAGCCACAGGCGGCGAGCACGCCGGGCATCGCCGCGAGCGCCGCCAGCGCCGAGCCTCGGCGGAGGAATTGCCGCCGCGGGTGCGGCCCGACGTCGAAGAGATGGTGATCTCGGCCCATGCTGTCGCTCCCCTGTGTATCCGATGGTGGTTCGGGCTCGGGCCCGAAGGTGCAGCCACCGGTCCACTGGGAACCCGGAGACGGCTTCTCCAACGCTCTCGCAGCGACGAAGCTCGTGCACCCGCCCGAGTGTAACCACTCAGAGCACCGATTTTGGACATATATCCAACGATGATTGGCAATGTGGCGCGTTGTAGACTGCGGAGATGCGGAGCACCGACCTGCCGACCGTGCTGTTCGTCGACGACGCGTTCCCCTCCGAGCCGTTCGCCGCGGCGCTCTCCGGACGGGCCCTGACGCGGGTCGACGCGGCTCCCGGCCCGTGGTCCGCGGACCCCTCGGTACGGGCCGTCGTGACCGGCGCCCAGCCGGTCCGCGCCGCCGACGTCGCGCGGCTGCCGGGGCTCGAGCTGGTCCTGACCTGCAGCATCGGGACCGACCACCTGGACGTCCCCGGCCTCGCCGCGCGCGGGCTCGCCGTCTGCCACACGCCGACCTACTGCACCGACGAGGTGGCCGACCACGCGCTGGCCGGCGTGCTCGCGCTGCTGCGCGGCTTCCCCGGCCTGGCGGCCGACGTCCGGGCCGGCGGCTGGGACTGGGCCGCGACCGGGATGCTGCGCCGCTTCGACCACTCCTGCCTCGGCCTCGTCGGGCTCGGCCGGATCGGACGCTCGGTCGCCGTCAAGGCCGTCGCGCTGGGGATGGAGGTGATCGCCGTCGATCCCGCGATCCCCGCCGAGCTGGTCCCGCCCGGCGTCGCGCTCGTGCCGCTCGCGGAGCTGCTCGCCCGGGCCGACGCGATCTCGCTCCACGCCCCGCCGACGCCCGGCGACCGGCCGCTGCTGGACGCCGCCGCGTTCGCCGCCATGCGCCCACGCACGGTCCTGGTCAACACCGCCCGAACCGCGCTGGTCGACCTCGACGCGATGACCGCCGCGCTCGACGACGGCCGGCTGGCGGGGGCCATGTTCGACGTCTGGGAGAGCGAGCCGCCGCGCGCCGACGACCGCCGCTGGCAGCGCCCCGAGCTCCTGCTCACGCCGCACGCCGGCTGGGCCTCGGACGCGGCCGACGCCGCCTACGTCGAGGAGGGGCTGTCGGCGCTGCGTGCGGTCCTCGACGGCGCCGAGCCGCCGAACCGGATCGCCTGAGGGCGCGGGACGCGCGCCGGCGCTCACCGGCCGCGGCCACCGCCGAGGTCGACCACGAGCCGGTCCTCGTCGTCGACCGTCACCGCGAAGGTCTCGGCGACGTAGGGCCCGGCGGTGCGGCCGTCCGGCCCGACCGTGCCGGGCCGGACCCGGGCCACGGTCGACGCGTCGCCGGCGGACGGTCCGGAGACCGACTCGACCTCGACGGCGTAGGCCTTGACCCGCGTCCGCTGCGGGTCGAACCACGACTGGCCGGTGCGGATGTCGAACTCCCAGCCGTGCCACGGACAGCGGGCGAACTCGCCCTCGCGCGTGTACTCGTAGTCGCCCGGCTGCGACGCCCGCAGCGCGCCGAAGCGCTTGCCCGCGCAGAGCGGGCCGCCCTGGTGCGGGCAGCGGTTGCGGAGCCCGAAGAACTCGTCGCCGATCCGGTAGATCCCGATCGAGCGCCCCGCGACCTCGACGATCCGGCAGCCGCCCTCCGGCACGTCGGCGACGGTCCCGACCACGTGGCGGCTCATCGGGCGGCGTCGAACCGGTAGAGGGCGCGCGCGTTGTCGGCCATGATCGCCTGCCGCAGGCCGGGGTCGAGCCGCGGCGGCAGCGCCAGGTCGGGCGCGTCGAAGTCCCAGTGCGGGTAGTCGGTGGCGAACATCAGCCGGTCGTTCATCCCGATCTGGAGCAGCAGCTCGTCGAAGTCGGCCCGGGTCGGCGGCTCGTCCATCGGCTGCGTCGTCAGCCAGACGTGCTCGCGGACGATCTCCGACGGCGGCCGCTTCACCTGCGGCAGGTCGCGGCGGTGCAGGCGCCAGGTCCGGTCCATCCGCCACAGCAGCCCGGGCAGCCAGGCGAACCCGCCCTCGATCATCACGATCCGCAGCTCCGGCAGGCGGTCGAAGACGCCCTCGAAGACCAGGCTGGCGATCTGGTCCTGGAACGCGGTCGCCATCCCGACCGTGTCCTCGATGTAGTACGAGGGGAAGCCGACGCCGGTGATCGGGCCGCGGCCCCAGCCGCCGAAGTGGACCCCGACCGGCAGGCCGTGCTCGACCGCCGCCTCGTAGATCTTCCAGTACTTGCGGCGCCCCATCGGCTCGGCGGTGCGGATCAGCATCAGCACCTGCACGAACCGCGGGTCGTCGCCGAAGCGGTGGATCTCCGCGGCGGCCAGGTCGCCGTCCTCGTGCGGCACGATCACCGACGCCCGCAGCCGCGGCTCGTGCTCCAGCCAGTCGGCGATCTGCCAGCGGTTGGCCGCCGTCGCCATCGCGGCGCCCATCTCCAGGTCGAGCTGCTCGCCCTGGCCCAGCAGCGGGGTCAGGACCCCGTACTCGACGTTCCACTGGTCGAGCAGCTGCTGCTGCAGGAACGGCAGGTCCGACGCCGGCGGCTGGCCGTTGGGCGGCCACGAGTCCAGGCGCGCCGCCCGCGGCGTCGGCCGCGGGTACTCGCCGCCGATGTAGGCACGGTCGCCGAGCACCTCGCGGGTCTGCTCGAACGAGGCGTCCAGGTAGGTCCCGCTGCTGCGGCGCGCGCGCCACTCGGCCGAGAGGTACTCGTGCAGGTGGACGTCCGAGACCGGCGAGTTGTGGATGTCGCAGTCGATCACCGGCGGACGGGTCGGGTCCTTGCGCAGCGGGGGGTGGGTGACGGTCTGGGGCACGGGTGACTCCTAGAGGCGATAGAGCGCGCGGGCGTTGGCGGCCATCACCGCCGCCAGCTCGGCGTCGTCGAGGCCGGCCGGGACCGCGTGCTCGCGATCCGTGAAGTGCAGGTGGGGGTAGTCGGTGCTGAAGAGCAGCATCCCAGCGCCGCCGATCTGGCCGATCAGGGCCCGCATCCGCTCGGTGCCCTCGGGGCCGTCGATCGGCTGGACCCCGATCCGGACCTGCTCGCGGACGTACTCCGACGGGGCCCTCGTCGTCCACGGGATCTCGCGCCGCAGACCGCGCCAGCCCTTGTCGAAGCGCCACATCCAACCCGGCAGCCAGCCGAACCCCGACTCCAGCAGCACCACCCGCAGGCCCGGCAGGCGGTCGAAGACGCCCTCGGCCACGAGGCTGGTCAGCTGCGACTGGAACGCGCTGGCCATCGCGACGTAGTCCTCGCTGTAGGACGTCGGCCAGCCCGAGGCGGTCGGCGGCAGCCCGGGGTTGCCGCCGAAGTGGAGGGCGACCGGCAGCTCGTGGCGGGCCGCCGCCTCGAGGATCGGCAGCAGGTTGCGGTTGCCCCACGGCACGGCCGTGCGGACCGGCAGCAGCAGCTGGACGAAGCGGCGATCGACGGCCCGTCGCTCGATCTCGGCCACCGACTCGGCGACCAACTGGCTGGGGACGACGATCGACGCCCGCAGCCGCGGGTCGCGGTCGAGCCAGTGCTCGACGAGCCAGTCGTTGACCGCGCTCGCCAGCGCGACGGCGACGTCCGGGTTGCGGACCCCGTCGATCCCGTAGACGCAGTTGACGATCGCCACCGACGTGCCCCACGGGTCCAGCAGCTGCTGCTGCAGCGAGCGCAGGGTCGTCCCCGGCGGGGCGCCGTCGACCGGCTCCAGCGACGGATCGCGCGAGGTCGCCGCGTTGGCCGGGTAGGTGCCGTCGGTCGGCCCGCGGAACTGCGACGTCGTCGCGTACTCGCGCCAGTGCGCCGCCATGTAGGGCAGCAGGGCGTCGATCGACGGGACCACCGCGTGGACGTCGACGTCGACGATCTCCGGGGCCGGGGTGGCCACGGCGGCTACCGGTCGAGCTTCGGCACGGTGACGTACACGAGGTTCCCCTCCGGGTCGTGCATCCCGCGGTAGGCGTACCACTCGGACTCGACCACGTCGCCCGCCCAGCGGACGCCGAGCCGGTCGAAGTGGGCGATCGCCTCGTCGAGGTCGTCGACCTCGAAGGCGAAGCTGTCGAAGCCCGCCGGGGCGCCCTCGTTGGCGGCGCTGCGCGGCCCGGGATGGGTGCCGTCGGAGCTCTCGATCAGGTAGATGTCGAGGTTGCCCGCGCTGAACCCGGCCCAGCCCTCGGAACGGTCGTAGGGCAGCCGGAACTCCAGGCCGAGGACGTCGCGGTAGAACGCGACCATCGGCTCGAGGTCCAGGCAGAGCACGTCGATGTTGTCGATCCGCTTGAGCTTCATCGTTCTCTCTCGGGGGTCAGCAGTGGTCCCGCGGGACCCGGCAGTCGTGGGTCGTGGTGAACACCTGGTCGCCGGCCTCGTAGGCCGTGACCGTGCTGGTGGCGTGGAAGTGGTCGGCGTCGGCGGTCATCCGGGAGCGGACCTCGATCCGCACCTCCCAGTCGCCGCGGCTCAGGCGGACGCTGCGGTCGGCCTCGACCACCGCGCTCGTCGGGTCGTCGCGGCCGATGATCAGCCGCACCGGGTCGGCGTCCTCGTAGCGGAGGCCGTTGCCGAAGCGCTTGACGCCGACGAAGTCGCGCGCCATCTCGTAGCACGTCACGCCGCTGATCTGGTCCTCGACCACCCGCACGTGCGGCGACGGCGGGCGCAGCAGCTCGACGGCCAGCGGCGGCGCGCTCTCCGGTGGCGCGAAGGTCACCGGCGGGTCCTCGCTCGCCGGGCGGGTCCAGGTCGGCAGCTCCAGCGCGCCCGCGAGGACGGTCGCCGTGACCGGCTCGGGGACCGGCCAGATCCAGGGCCAGAAGCTGGTGGAGACCGCGACCCGCAGCCGGTGCCCGGGCCCGAAGGCGTGGGCGACCGCCTTCAGCGGCACCGTCACCTCGACCGGGCTCCCGGGCTCCAGCCGCTGCGGCGCGTCGTGGCCGTCGCGGTGGCAGAGGTTGAGGATCCCGCGCGCGACCAGCGACGCGCGCCCGTCCGGCGCCACGTCGACCAGCCGCACCGCCAGGAACGCGACCGGACGGTCGACCGCGACCCGCAGCCGGACGCCGACCGGCCCGACCATCTCGACCGGCCGCTCCAGCGGGGCCGAGTCCCAGCAGAGCGAACGGGCATCGTCGCGGCGCTGGTCGCCGGCCGCGTCGCCCGGCAGGCCGTAGCCGCACCAGGCCCCGGCGTCGACCCCGACGGTCTGCGGGCTGCAGAGCGACCGCGGCTGCGGCGGCGGACCGGCGGCCGCGTCCGGGTCCCGCAGCTGCCCGTCGCCGGCCAGCGGCCACGAGCGCGGGCGGACGCCGGTCGCCGGCCAGCCGTCGAGCGCCAGCCAGCGGCCCTCCTGCCGGTCCTGCTCGGGGCGGGTCCCGGGGCGCGGCATCCAGGCCCGCAGCCGCGACTGCTCGTCGACCCCGTTGCGCTCGCCCTTCAGCCAGCGGTCCCACCAGCGCACGCACTCCTGGAGGAACCCGACCGCCGGGCCGGGGACCCCGTCCTGCGGCCAGGTATGCCCCCACGGGCCGATCAGCCCCCAGGCCGGCGCCTCCAAGTGCTCCAGCAGACGCAGGATCGCGTCGGTGTAGGCGTCCGCCCAGCCGCCGACGGCCAGCACCGGGCAGTCGAGCGCGCCGTAGTCCTCGCAGACCGACCCGCCGGCCCAGTAGTCGTCGCGCCGCTGGTGCCCGAGCCAGGTCTCGATCAGGTGCGGGGCGCTCTCCATCCGCGCCAGCCACTGCTGGCGCCAGCCCTCCCCCACCGTCGCCGGATCGGGCGGGCGGCAGGCGAACGCGAGCATCGCCGTCGACCACGGCAGCAGGTAGTACCCCAGCGGCGAGCCCCCGAGGTAGTGGACGTCGTTGTCGTAGCGGTCGTCGGTCGAGCAGGCGGTGACGATCGCCTTCAGCGCCGGCGGCCGGCGGGCCGCCAGCTGGAGGCTGTTGAAGCCGCTCCACGAGATCCCGGTCATGCCGACCGCGCCCGTGCACCACGGCTGGTCCGCGATCCAGGCGATCACGTCGAGCAGGTCCTCCTGCTCCTGCCGGTGGTACTCGTCCAGCGGCAGGCCCTCCGAGTCGCCCGCGCCGCGCAGGTCGACGCGCAGGCACGCGTAGCCGTGGGCCGCGACGTACGGGTGGCGCCGCGAGTCGTCGAGCGCCATCACGTCGCCCTTGCGGTAGGGCTGCGCCTCGAGCACCGCCGGCACCGGCAGCGCCGCCGGGTCGTCGGGCATCCACACCCGCGCCGCCAGCGCGATCCCGTCGCGGAGCGGGATCCGGACGTGCTCGATCGTCCGGACGGCGTGCGGGCCCGGGGAGGTCACGCGTCGCTCGCGGCTCCGCTGGCCGTGCTCCAGAAGGGACCGGCGGCGGCCGCCAGCTCGCCGCTCTCGGGATCGACGGTGACCGCCCCGACCCGCCCGAACGACGCCCACGCCGGGGTCGTCTCCTCGATCACCAGCTCGTGGCCGGCGGCCCGCAGCCGCTCCCGCACCGCGGCCGGGACCAGCGCGTCGACGTAGGTCTCCTCGCCCTGGCCGTGGCTGCGCGGCAGGTCGACCGCCTCCTGCACCGGCAGGCCGTGGTCGAGCACGCCGACGGTGGTGTGCATCACCGACGCCAGGATCCGGTAGCCACCGGCGCCGGCCGCGGCGAAGACCGCCTTGCCGTCGCGGGCCGCGACGATCGCGGGGACGGCGAAGAACGGCATCTTGCCGGGGGCGATCGAGTTCGACCGGCCCGGCCGCGGATCCCAGTTCATCATCGAGTTGTTGAGCAGGATCCCGGTCTCCGGCACCACGATCAACGAGCCGTAGTCGCCGCCGATCGTGGTGATCAGGGCGACGACGTTGCCGTCGCCGTCGGCGGTGACGATCTGGGTGGTGCCACGGGTCCCGCCGACCGACGGCAACGGCGTCGCGACCGGGGCGGCGCCCTCGTCGTAGGGCCATGGGTCGGCCGCGGCGATCGGCCGCGGGGCGACCCGGTCGAGGCTGATCCGGCGCGCCCGCTCGGCCGCGAACGCCGCCGAGGCCAGGCCGGCGACCGGGCTCTCGGTGTGGTCGGGGTCGCCGTAGTGGGTCTGGTTGTCGACGAAGGCGTGCCCGACCGCCTCGGCCAGCAGGTGGTGGTGCTCGAAGCCGCCGGGCTCGTAGTCGCCGAGCGGGAACCGCGCGAGGATGTTGAGCGCCTCGGCCCCGACCTGGTCGTTGGCCGTGACGACTTCCATCCCGCGGTACGCGACCGGCGTCTCGACGAACACCTTCGGCTCGTACGCGGCCAGGTCCTCGACGGTCAAAATCCCGCCGTCGGCCTGGACCGCCGCGGCGATCCGCTCGGCGATCTCGCCGCGGTGGAGGGCGTCGGGACCCTCGTCGGCGATCCGCTCCAGCGTCCGCGCGAGCAGCTGGCCGTCGAGCCGGTCGCCGGGACCGTGCTGGCCGTAGAACGCCGGCGGGTCGCCGTCGCGCAGCAGCCACCCGGCCGCGGCCGGGTAGCGGCGGATCAGCGCCATCCGGGCGACGATCTCGATCAGCAGCCCGTAGTCGATCCGGACGCCGGCGCGGGCCTCCTCGATCGCCGGCTGCAGCAGGTCCCGCCACGGCAGCCGGCCGGCCCGCTGGTGGATCGCCCACAGCCCCGGCACCGCCCCGGGGGTGGCGACCGAGAGCCCGCCGACATCGTTGGCGTCGTCGACGACGTCGGGCCAGTCGTAGGGGCCCGCGTCCGGGTCCTCGATCGTCCGGAACATGTCGGGCGTGCCGGCCAGCGGGACCCGCGGGCCGTGGTCGACGGTGACGAAGCCGCCGTGCTCGGGCAGGTACGACGCCAGGTGGCCGTAGCCGCCGACGCTGCAGTTGTTGGGCTCGACCACGAAGGCCACGAACGCCGCGGCCACCGCCGCGTCGACGGCGTTGCCGCCCTGCTCGAGGATCCGCACGCCGGCGGCCGCCTCGGCCTCGTGGCCAGCGGCGACGACGCCCCGCTTCGAACCGACCTGTCGCCGGCTGTGCACGATCTGCCCGATGGTCACTGGTCTCCCCCCTCGTCGAAGACGTAGCAGCTCAGCGTCTCTTCGAGCACGATCACGGCCGGACCTTCCTGGGCCATCAGCCAGCGGGCGTCGTCGGCGAAGGTCGCGACGCTGGCCCGGCGGGCCGGGACCCGGAACGCCTGGGCGACGGCGACGAAGTCCGGCTCGTCCATGTCGGTCGCGGTCAGCACGCCGAAGCGGGCCTGCTGGTACTCGCGCAGGATCCCGTAGCCGCCGTCGTCGACCAGCACCAGCTTGACCGCCAGGCCGTGCTGGCGGGCGGCGGCCAGCTCGGCGATGCCGTACTGGAAGCCGCCGTCGCCGCTGACCGCCAGCACCGGCAGGTCCGGTCGCACGGCGGCGGCGCCGAGCGCGGCGGGGAACGCGAAGCCGATCGTCCCCGAGCCCGACGGGTAGAGGAACCGCCCCGGCGTCCGGGCCGGGAAGTAGCCCGCCCCCCAGTAGCCGAGGATCGTCGAGTCCCAGGCGTCGACGGCGTCGTCCGGCAGCGCCGCGCGCAGCGCCGCCACGAGCGCCGGCTCGGGACCGGACTCCTCGGCGGCGACCCGCGCCGCGACCGCGTCGCGGACGCCGCGGGCCCGCGCCGCTCCCGCCCCGGCCGGCCGCGCGGGAAGCCGCGCCGCCAGCTGCGGCAGCGCGACCGCGACGTCGCCGACGACCGGCAGCGCGCCGGCGAAGGCGCGCCCGATCCGGGCGCCGTCGACGTCGATCTGGATCAGCGTCCCCGACAGCTCGAGGCCGAAGTCGCCGGTGGCGTCGGCGCCGAGCCGGGTGCCGGCCGCGACCACGACGTCGGCGTCGGCCAGCAGCGCCAGCGTCGCCGCCTCGTGCGCGGCACCGCCGGTCGCGAGCGGATGGTCGTGCGGCAGCACGTCGCGGGCCGACGGGGTCGCCACGACCGGGGCGTCGAGCCGCTCGGCCAGCTCCCGCAGCGCGGCGGTCGCCTGGCCGCGGACGACGCCGGTCCCGGCCCACAGCAGCGGCCGCTCGGCCGCGGCCAGGGCGGCCGCGGCGGCCTCCAGCTGCGCGGCCGGCGGCACCAGCTGCTCGGGCGGGCGCGGCGCCGGTGCCGTCCACGGCGCGGCGGCCCCGGCGAGCACGTCGGCCGGAACCTCGACGAAGACCGGGCCGCCGGGCGCGGTGCGGGCCGCCTGCCAGGCGGCGTGGACCATCGGCCCCAGGTCCTCGGGCTCGCCGACGCTCCAGGCCTGCTTGACGATCGGCCGGAACGACGCGATCTGCTCCCGCAGCTCGTGCAGCACGCCGCGCTCGGCGCCGATGAACGGGCGGTCGACCTGCCCGACGATCGCGATCACCGGCGAGTGGGTGGCCGCGGCCTCCATCAGGCCGGCGAGCGCGTTGAGCGCCCCCGGCCCGCTGGAGAGCAGCAGCGCCACGGGCTCGCCGGCGATCCGGGCCGCACCGTCGGCCGCGTAGGCGGCGTCGAGCTCGGTCCGCAGCGGCACCGCCGCCAGGTCGCTGTCGCGCAGCGCCTGCCACAGCGACAGCATGTGGATGCCCGGCAGGCCGAACGCGTGCCGGACGCCGAGCTGCCGCAGGACGTCGGCGACGACGTCGGCGCCGGTGGTGCTGGTGGTCGTCGTCATCGGATGGCGGCGGCGCTCACAGCTCGGACGCGTAGGCCTGGTTGTGCGACTTCAGCGCCGTGTCGGTGCCCAGCGACCAGTGCTTGGACATGTCGGGGCTGAAGCGGCTGGACGGCGGGGTGCGGCCGAGGGCCTCCGCCATGCTGCGGATGTGGTGCGGTCCGGCGCCGCAGCAGACGCCGAGGTAGTCGACGCCGATCTCGCGCGCGGCCGCGGTGAACTCGGCGATCTCGTAGCGGTTGCAGGTGAAGGGGTCGAGCGCGGTCGGGAACGGGATCCCGCCCGGGATGCAGTCGCAGTGCGGATCGCGCAGCGACTGGAAGCTCGGCTCCGCGTTGGTCGTGCGGTAGGGCACGGGGAGCGCGGCGACGTGGACGTCGACGGCGTCGCGGATCTCGCGCAGCAGCGGCAGCATCGTCTGCGGGCCGCGGATGCAGTTGAGGCCGACGACATCGGCGCCGGCGTCCGCGAGCCGCTTGCAGGTCTCGGCCGGGCTCCAGCCCTCGCGGACCTCGGGGGCGCGGTGGATCGACAGCGTGACGACCGACGGCAGGCCCGACGCCTTGATCACGTCGAGCGCGATCAGCGCCTCCTCGCCCCACGAGATCGTCTCGCCGATGATGAAGTCGGCCCCGGCCTCGACGGCCCAGCCGACCTGCTCCTCGAACATCGCCCGGACCTTCGCCCGCGCCTCGTCGGTCGGCTCGAAGATGTTCGTGTTGCAGATGTTCCCGGCCAGCAGCGTGCCGGTCTCGCGGGCGACGCGGGTGGCGATCGCCAGCGCGTCGCGGTTCATCTGCTCGAGCAGGTGCTCCTTGCCGATGATCCGCAGCTTCTCGCGGTGCCCGTAGTAGGTGAAGGCCTCGACCACGTCGGAGCCGGCGTCGACGAACTCGCGGTGCAGCTGCTCGACCAGGTCGGGGCGTTCGAGCACGACCTCGGGGACGTACGCCCCGGCCTGGAGGTAGCCCCGCCGCTCGAGCTCGAACAGGTAGCCCTCGGCGCAGATCACCGGGCCTTCGGCAAGTCGAGCGAGCAGGCCGGGGCCATTGGATGGGGTCGTCATCAGCGTGTCTCCGGGAGCACCGTGGTCATGAGCGTCGGCCTTATTGCCAACTCGTGGTGGTTATACGGCAATCGGAGCCGCCTGTGGGAACAATGATGGTAAATTGGCAACCCATGTTGGCATTCAACCGGGCCGGCACGCCCACGTCGAGCCCGAGGACGCCGGCATGAGCGCGCCGCCGATCACGCCCGACGTCCCGCGCCTGGCCCACGCGCTCCGCTGGGACGACCTGCCGGCCGCGACCCGCGACCACGTCGGCCTGCTGATCGCCGACGCGATCGCCGTCTCCGTCGCCGGCCGCCTGGCCCCCGCGGGGCGGATCGCCGCCGAGCACGCCGCCGCGACCTACGCCGGCGGCGACGCGGTCTCGTGGTGGGACGGCCGGCGCCTGAGCGTCGTCGGCGCCGCCTGGGCCAACGGGGTGCTGGCCAACGTCCTCGACCTCGACGACGGCCACCGGCTGACCAAGGGCCACCCGGGGGCGATGGTCGTCCCCGCGCTCGTCGCCGTCGCCCAGGCCCGCGACGCCACGCTCCAGCAGCTGCGCGAGGCGGTCGTGGTCGCCTACGAGGTCGCCGTCCGGGCCGGGATCGTGATGCACGAGCGCGAGCCGACCTACCACGCGTCGGGCGCCTGGGGCGCGATCGGCGTCGCGGCCGGCGCCGCCCGGCTGCTGGGCGCGTCGGCCGACCAGACCGGCCACGCGCTCGGGCTGGCCGAGTACCACGCGCCGATCGCCCCGATCATGCACTCCTGTGCGCACCCGGCGATGACCAAGGACGCCTGCGACGTCGGCGCCCGGCTCGGCGTCGAGGCCGCGCTGCTGGCCGCCCGCGGCTTCACCGCCGCCCCCAGCCTGCACGTCGCCGACCATCCCGCCTGGGACGACCTCGGCCAGCGCTGGCGGCTGCGCGAGGCGTACCTGAAGGCCTACCCCTGCTGCCGCTGGACCCAGGGCGCGATCCGCGCCGCGCTCGCCGCGCGCGAGCGGGCCGGCGTGCCCTCGTCGCAGGTCGCCGGCGTCCGGATCCGGACCTTCGCCGCCGCCGACGGGCTGTCGCACGCGATCCCGACCGACACCGAGCAGGCGCAGTACAACATCGTCTGGCCGGTCGCCCACGCCCTCGCCCACGGCGACTTCAGCGTCGACGCCGTGCTCGGGCCGTTCGACGACCCCGAGGCGCTGCGGCTGGCGGCGGCCACCGAGGTGGTCGTCGACGAGGCGCTGACGGCGGAGTTCCCGGCCCGCCGGCTGACCGCCGTGACGCTGGAGCTGCGCGACGGCCGGACCGTCGCGGTCGAGCCGTTCGAGGCCCGCGGCGAGCCCGACGACCCGGCCTGGGCGGAGATCGTCGCCGACAAGGTCCGCCGGTTCGTCGACCCGATCCGCCGCCCCGGCCCGGCGCCCGCGCCCGACCTGCGGCTCGGTCAGCTCGACCTCGACGCGCTCGTCGACGTGCTCGCCCCGAGCCCGGCCGGCTGAGCGCCGTCAGCCGCCGTCGCCATGCGCGACCATGACGTGCTTGACGGCGGTCATCTCGTGAAGCGCGTCGGCCGACAGGTCGGTCCCGTAGCCGGAGGCCCCGCGCCCGCTGTGCGGCATCTCGGGCGTGGTCGCGGCGTGCTCGTTGACCCAGACGGCGCCGAAGCCGAGATCGCGGGCGAAGCGCATCGCCCGGCCGACGTCGGCGGTCCAGACCGAGGCGGCCAGCCCGTAGGGGACGTCGTTGGCGCAGCGCAGCGCCTCCCGCTCGTCGGCGACCCGCTGGACGGTGACCACCGGACCGAACAGCTCCTGCTGGACGATCGGGTCGCGCTGCCCGACGTCACCCAGCAGCACCGGGTCGAGGAACGCGCCGGGGTCGCGCGGGCGCCCGTCGCCGACGATCAGCCGCGCCCCGTCCGCGACCGCCGCCGCGACCCGCTCGACCACGCGGCCGCGGTGCGCGAGCGAGATCAGCGGCCCCATGTCGGGCTCGGCCTCGGGCGGCCCGACCGACAGCGCCTCGACCTCGGCGGCGAGCGCCTCGACGGTCGCGTCGTAGGCCTCCGACTCGACGATCACCCGGGTCGCGGCCATGCAGTCCTGACCGGCGTTCCAGTAGGCCGACAGCCGGACCCCGCGGGCGACCGCGGCCGGATCGGCGTCGGCCAGGACCACGACCGGCGCCTTGCCGCCCAGCTCCAGGTGGACCCGCTTGAGCGACGGCGCCGCGGCGGCGGCGATCGCCTGGCCGGTGGCGACGGAGCCGGTCAGCGCGATCAGCTGCACGTCGGGATGGGCCGCGAGCCGGGCGCCGGCGACCGGCCCGTCGCCGGCGAGCACCTGCAGCACGCCGTCGGGCAGCAGGCCCTCGGCCAGCTCGGCCAGCCGCAGGGCGGTCAGCGGCGTCAGCTCGGAGGGCTTGAGCACGAGCGCGTTGCCGGCCCCGATCACCGGACCGATCTTGTAGGCCGCCATCAGCAGCGGGTAGTTCCAGGGCAGGATCGCGGCGACGACGCCGAGCGGCTCGCGGCGCACGAACGAGGTCCGTCCGGGGACGTACTCGGCGGCGGCCGGCGCGGCGACGGTGCGGGCGGCCCCGGCGAAGAAGCGCAGGATCGCCGCGGTCGACGCCACCTCCTCGGTGGCGACGGCCAGCGGCTTGCCGGTCTGGGCGGCCTCGAGCGGTCCCAGCTCGGGCGCGTGCGCCTCCAACCGGTCGGCCAGCGCCAGCAGCGCCGTCGCCCGCTCGGCCGGCGTCGAACGGCGCCAGCCGCCGTCGAGCGCGGCGTGCGCGCGGGCGACGGCCGCGTCGACCTGGGCGGCGTCGGCCTCGGGCACCACCGCCAGCTCGTCGCCGGTGGCGGGGGCGTGGACCGGACGACCGTTCGCGCGCGACACGCCGTCGATGCTAGCGCCGTTTCGAGGAGTTGGTTATAAGTCAACACGAATTGGCAAAGAAGTCCGGCCCGGCTTCCTGCCCCGACCCAGCACCCCTTCCATGCGCATCACCGACTGCGAGAGCTGGATCATCAGCTTCCCGTGCAACCCGGCCAGCCGCGACGCCGACGACGACCACGTCGAGGTCGTCGGCGTCGACCTGACCACCGACGACGGGACCCGCGCCAGCGGATTCACGTTCACGGACGACGGCGGCGGCGGTCAGGCGATCAAGGCCCTGATCGACGGCCTGCTGCTGCCGCTGATCCGCGGCTCCGAGGTCGAGCCGCCGCGCGCGGTCTGGCCGCGGCTGTGGGACGCGGTCCACCAGCTCGGGCGGGGCGTGGCGACGATGGCGATCGCGGCGGTCGACATCGCCCTCTGGGACCTCCAGGCGCGGCTCCACGACCGTCCGCTCGCGCGCGAGATCGGTCAGCTGCGGGACGCCGTCCCCGCCTACGGCAGCGGCAAGGCGTCGCCCTTCCACACGATCGACGAGCTGATCGAGCTGACGATGACCTTCGTCGCCGAGGACGTCCGCGCGGTCAAGGTCCGGATCGGCGTCGACCCGGTGGCCGACGTCGAGCGGATCGCTGCCGTCCGCGAGGCGGTCGGCCCGCGGATGCGGATCATGCTCGACGCCAACGAGCGACTCGACCTGGCGACCGCGCTGTGGCTGACCGAGCGGGTCCGCGAGTTCGACATCTCGTGGCTGGAGGAGCCGCTCCAGCGCGACCAGCTGAGCGGGCTCCAGCGGCTGCGCGCGGCCTCGCGGATCCCGCTGGCCCACGGCGAGCACCTCTTCGGCGCCGCCGAGTTCCTGCCGTTCGTCAACGGCGGGGCGGTCGACGTCGTCCAGCCCGACGCCTGCATGGTCGGCGGCATCACCGAGATGCTGCGGGTCGGCGAGCTGGCGGCGATCAACGGCATCGCGCTGGCGCCGCACCACGTGCCCGAGCTGCACATCCACGTGGCCGCGGCGCTGCCGACCGCCGCCTGGGTCGAGCGGTTCCCGATCTTCGAGGGCCTGCTCGAGCACGAGCTGGAGGTCCGCGACGGCCAGCTGCTGGTGCCCGACCGCCCCGGCCACGGGATCGTCTTCACCGAACGCTGCTGGAGCGCGTACCGGATCGCCTGATCGGCGAGCGCACGGCGCCCGCCGGACGCGTCGATGCGCACCTACCTCGAGATCATCCGGCTGCCGCACGTCGGCTGGCTGCTCGCCTGCGCGATGGCGGTGCGGCTCTCGCCGGCGATGAACAGCCTGGCGATCGTGCTGCTGGTCGCCGACTCCAGCGGCTCGTTCGCGCTCGCCGGCGCGACCACCGGGGCGTTCGCGCTCGGCAACGCGATCGGGGCCCCCCTGATCGGCCGCCTCTGCGACCGCCGGGGGCTGCGGCTGCTGATCGGGATCGGCGCGCTCCACGCCGGGTTGCTGGCGGTGCTGGCGCTGGCCGGGACCTCGTCGGACTCGGCGCTGGTGCTGACCCCGCTGGCCTTCGTCGCCGGCGGCTCCTACCCGCCGACCGGGTCGGCGCTGCGGTCGCGCTGGCCGGTGCTGGTCCCGCGGGCGCGGCTCAACGCCGTCTACGCGCTCGACAGCGTCAGCTCGTCGGTCTCGTTCGTCAGCGGCCCGCTCTTCACCGCCGCGCTGGTCTACCTCGCCGAGCCGGCGTTCGCGCTGCCGCTGTCGGGCGCGGTCGTCGCCGCCGGATCGGCGCTCTTCGTCCGCGCGCTGCCGGCCGGATCGGCGAACCCGAGCCCCGCCGGCGCGAACGGCCGGCGGACCCTCTTCGGCCCGCTGCGGTGGCCGGGCTTCCGGCTGCTGGTGGTCTCGTCGATCGCGATCAACTTCGTCACCGGCACCGTCGAGGTCGGCGTCGCCGCCTTCGCCGACGACCGCGGCTCGCCCGCGACGGCAGGGCTGCTGATCGGGCTCTGGTCGGTCTCGACGGCGCTCGCCGGGCTGGCGTTCGGCGCCTCCCGCCGCCAGGGCCCGCTGGACCGGACCCACCGGGTGGCCGCGCTCGGCGTGCTGCTGACGACGGTGCTGGTGGCCGCCGCCGGCACGCCGCTGACGATGGCGCTGCTGCTGCTGCTCTCCGGCGCGGCCTACTCGCCGATGATGGTCACCGGCAACCGGCTGGTCGAGCGGCTGACGACGCCCGCCCAGCGGACCGAGGCCTACACCTGGATGGTGACCTCGTACGTGGCCGGGACCGCCGCCGGCGCGGCCGTCTCCGGGGCCGTCGTCGACTACGCGGACTGGCGCACCGCGGTGCTCGCCGGCGGCCTCGTCGGCGCGATCGGCTGCGCGATGCTGATCGGCGGGCGGCGGCTGCTGGCCCCCGGCGCGGCGGTCGACCCGACGGCGGTCACCGGCGAGATCGACGTCGTCGCGGCGGCCGAGCGCTGAGCGTCAGCCGCGGACCGCGTCGAACGACGACAGCGGCACCGTCATGCCGACGTTCCAGACGCCCGCGTCGACGATCTCGTGGATCTTCAGGTCGCCGGCGAGGCTGCAGAGCAGGTACGCCTGCTCGCGGGTCACGCCGTGCTCCTCGGCGATCCAGTCGATCGCCGCGCGGACGGCCAGCCGCGCGCCCTCCATCAGGTCGGCGTGGATCCCCATCGTGCCGCGGTGGCCGGCACCGTCGGACTCGGGCGTGAGGCCGCCCGGGGTCACGAAGCTCGGGGCGCTGATCGTCCGCTTCTCGACCGACAGCCGCAGGCGCGCGCGCATGTCGCACTCGACCGCGGTCACGCAGACCTCGCCGTCGCCCTGGGCCGCGTGCGGGTCGCCGCAGGAGAACAGCGCGCCCGGGCACCAGACCGGCAGGTAGAGCGTGACGCCGGCCCGCAGGTGGCGGGTGTCGACGTTGCCGCCGCCCTTGTGCGGGGGGAACGCCGCGCCGGTGACGGGGTCGTCTGGGTGGGTCCCGATCGTGCCGAGGAAGGGCGCGACCGGCACGCTGACGCCGGGCGCGACGGCGATCCGGTCGCGGTCGCGGAGGTCGAAGGTCCAGACGACCGGATCGGGGAAGTCGTCGGGCAGCAGCCCCATCCCGGGCAGGATGCTCGCCCACCCCCAGGGACCCGGGGTCAGGTCGAGGATGTCGACCCGCAGCGTGTCGCCGGGCTCGGCGCCGTCGACCCAGACCGGTCCGGCCAGGTGGTAGAAGGTCGAGAAGTCGAGGCTGGTGTCCTCGTAGCGGTCGCCCTCGGCGATCTGGCCGTGCCCGGCCATCAGCAGGTCGTAGGCGACGACGTCGCCCGACGAGACCCGGAGCACTGGTTCCAACCGGTTGTCCCAATCGTGATGCACGCGGTCGTGTCCGATATGGTGCTCCATGCGCGCCATCGTACATCCACAACTCAGATTGGCAATATGCCATCCTGCCCAGGACGGGCATCATGGTGGAAGCGGTGCCGCCGACCAGCAAGGGGACCATGGCTACAGCGCGAGAGACGAGCATCAGACGGGGGATCGAGATCCTGCTGGAGCTCGCCACGCCGAAGGCGAACGAGCGCGGCGGGCTCGGCGTCACGCAGATCGCCGAGTCGCTCGGGCGCGAGAAGAGCCAGGTCTCCCGGGCGCTGAAGGCGCTGGCCGAGTACGGCCTGGTCGAGCGCAACCGCGACGCGCTCTCCTACCGGCTCGGGTGGCGGATCTACGCGATGGCCCAGATGGCCGGCCAGGCCCGCTTCCTCGAGGAGGGCGGCCCGGCGCTGCACCGGCTCGTCGCCCGGCTCCAGGAGCGCGGCCACCTGTCGGTGCTCCAGGGTCACGAGGTGCTGACGATCATGTCGGAGTCCCCCAGCCGCACCGTCGAGGCGGTCGGATGGGTCGGCCGGATGACGCCGTCGTACTGCACGTCGGCCGGGCGCGCGCTGCTGCTCGACCACGAGCCGGACGCGATCCGCGAGCTGTTCAAGGACGTCCCCCTGACCGCGTACGGCCCGGCCACCGCGACCACCATCGACGAGGTGATCGAGCGGATCGCCGCGGCCCGCGAGCGCGGGGCGGTGGTGCTCGACGAGGAGTTCGAGGAGGGCCTGCTGGCCGTCGCCGCGCCGGTCCGCGACGCGCACGGGCGGATCGTCGCCGCGATCAACATCTCGGGCCTGCGGTTCCGCTTCGCCGAGCACCTCGACGAGGCGATCGTCGCCGTCCGCGCCAGCGCCCAGGAGCTGTCCGACCGGCTCGCCGGCGTGGCGCCGCCGGACGCCCAGGACCCCACGGGGTCGACCGGCTCGACGCCGGCTCCGGAGGACGACGCGCCGGTCAATGGCTGACCGCCGCCGCCGCCAGCTCTGAGACGAGCCGGTCCTCGGAGAAGCGCTCCAGGTCGAAGGGCGCGATCAGGTCCGGCGTGCGGCCGGTCGCCACCAGCTCGGCGAGGGTGTGGCCGACGATCGGGGCGGCCTTGAAGCCGTAGGTCCCCCAGCCCGCGCTGACGTGCAGGTTGGCCAGCTCGGTCCGGCCCAGGATCGGGCTGTAGTCCGGGCTCAGGTCGCAGAGCCCCGCCCACGACCGCAGCATCCGCACCCGCTCCAGCTGCGGGAACAGCTCCAGCATGTTGCGCGACAACTCGGTCAGGAAGTTCGCCGTCCCCTGCATCCGGTAGGTCGTCCACGGCTCGATCTCGGAGCCCATCACCAGCTCGCCGCGGTCGGACTGGCTGACGTAGACGTGCATCTGCGAGCTGACCACGACGACGTCGAGGAACGCCTTCAGCGGCTCGGTCACGCACGCCTGCAGGATGTGGGTCGTGATCGGCAGCTCGACCCCGGCCATCGCGCAGGTCTGGCTGCTCCAGCCGGCCGTGCAGACGACGACCGTGCCGGCCCGGACCGTCCCGCGCGAGGTCTCGACCGCGTCGATCCGGTCGCCCGAGCGCGAGAACCCCAGCACCTCGGTGTCCTGGTGCAGCTCGACCCCGCCGCGATCGGCGCCGCGGGCCAGGCCCCAGACCACCGCGTCGTGGCGGATCACGCCGCCCGGCGGGTGGTACAGCGCCCCCAGCACCGGGTGGCGGGCCCGCTCGTCGAGCGACATCGACGGCACCAGCTCGGCGACCTCGTCGCGGCCGATCACGCTCGAGTCGATCCCTTCCAGCCGGTTGATCTCGGCCCGGCCCGCCATCACCGCCAGCTGGCGGTCGCTGTGGGCCAGCGTCAGGTGGCCGCGCTCGCTCAGCAGCAGGTTGTAGTCGAGCTCGGCGGTCAGGCCGCGGTAGAGCGCGAGCGACGCGTCGTAGAACCGCGCGCCCTCCGGCGTGGCGTAGTTGGAGCGGAGGATCGTCGTGTTGCGGCCGGCCGCCCCGCCGCCGAGGTAGCCCCGTTCGAGCACCGCGACGTTGCCGATCCCCTGCTGGGTCAGGTAGTACGCGGTCGCGAGGCCGTGGGCCCCGCCGCCGACGATCACCACGTCGTAGCTGTCGCGCAGCGGCAGCCCGCTGCGCCACATCCGCCGCTTGCGGAACAGGTCACGCACGGGCGGCCTCCTGTCGGTCGGGGACGGCGGACAGCGCGTCGAGGCCGGCCGGACGCCCGCCGAGCCCCTCGACCGCGTCGGCGAGCACCTCCCAGAGGTGCAGCGCGTGGGCCGAACCGGCCACCACCAGGTAGCGGTCGTCGGCCTCGCGCACGACCATCGCCGGGACGTGGGCGACCGATCCGGGGCGGTAGGCGCCGACCGGCGCCTGGGTCGGGCGCAGGTCGAGCGAGGTCGCCCGCGCCAGCGCCTCGCGCGCGCCCGGCCCGGCGACGGTCAGCACCACGTGGCCCGAGCTGAGGTCGACGACGTCGGCGCCGTCCTGCTCGCGCGCGGTCCGCTCCGCCGTCTGCCGCTCGCGGGCGACGATCGCCAGCTCGCGGTCGTCGGTCAGGCGGCACGACCACCCGCCGCCGTCGAGCGGCACCGCGATCGACGGCCCGCGCGGGCCTGCGCCATCGGCGACCCGCACGTCGAGCACGCCGAGGTCGAGCCGGTCGGCCAGCACGACGGTAGTCGCCGCCGCCCGCCGCTCCGCCTCCGGATCGCCCAGGTGCCGGCAGCGGCCGTCGACGGTCACCGCGCCGAGCGGCTCCAGCGCGTCGGCGACGGGGCTGCGCGCCGGCAGCCCGGGATCGTGGTGGAGGACGTCGAGGATCACGCTGTCTCCGAGCGGTCAGGCCGCAGCGCGCGCGCCGTCGGGGTCGTACGGGGCCTTGCGGGCGACGAAGGCCGTCAGGGTCCGGCCGCCGTCGCGGATCTCGAACGGCGTGCCGTCCTCGATCGCGTCCGGCGCCACCCAGGCCAAGCCGACGCACTCGCCGAGCTGGGGCGAGGAGCGAGCGCTGGTGACGCGGCCGACGGCCCGGCCGCCGGCGACCACCGCAGCGCCCTCGCGCGGGCCGTCGCCGGGGCAGCGGAACCCGACCAGCCGCTCGCGGAGCGGCTGGTCGGCCAGGTGGCGGAGCGCCGCCGATCCGACGAACGGCCGGTCGTCGTCGAGCTTGACCGCCCAGCCGAGCCCGGCCGAGGCCGGCGTGCTCTCGGCGTCGGTGTCCTGGCCGACGATCGGGTGCAGCTTCTCCAGCCGCAGGGTCCGCTGGGCCTCGATCCCGACCGGACGGGCGCCGGCCGCGACGACCGCGTCCCAGACCCGCACCGCGTGCTCGGAGGGCAGGTGCAGCTCGTAGGCCAGCTCGCCGACGAAGCCGACCCGCATCGCCAGGCAGGGCACGCCGGCGACCGACCCGCGGCGGGCCGTCAGGTGCGGGAACGCCTCGCGGTCGAGGTCGATCTCGGCCAGCTCGCCGAGCAGCTCGCGGGAGGCCGGACCGGCGACGGTGATCGCGCCCAGCGACGCGGTCAGGTCGGTGATCCGGACGTCGAGCCCGAGATCCTCGCGCCACCAGGTCAGCCGCCGCAGGACCCCCGCCACCCCGCCCGAGGTGGTGGTGACGTAGTACTCGCCGTCGCCGGTCCGGCAGACCGTGCCGTCGTCGACGATCCGGCCGCGGTCGTCGGTCATCAGCCCGTAGCGCAGCCGGCCGATCGGGGCGTCGGACATCCGCCGGGTGTAGTGGGCGTCCAGCAGCGCGTCGGCGTCGGGGCCGCGCACCAGCAGCTTGCCGAGCGTCGAGACGTCGATCGCCCCGATCCGCTCGCGGACGGCCAGGACCTCGGCCGCGATGTCGCCGTAGGACTCCGGCCGCCGCCAGTCGCCGACCCAGGTCTCGATCCCGCCGGCGGCGCGGTGGCGCCCGTCGATGGTCGAGCGGCGCGCCGGGGCGTGGGGCCGACCGGCCAGCACGCCCAGCTCGACCGGCGTCCACGGCGGGCGCGCGGTCGTCATGCCGATCTCGGCCACGTCGCGGCCGGTCGCCGCCGCCAGCGCGCGGATCGACCCGAGGTGCGACACGCGGCCCTGGGACGGCCCCATCGTGGCGGTCGTGTAGCGCTTCGACAGCTGGATCCCGTCGAAGCCCTCGGCCGCGGCGTAGGCGACGTCCTTCGCGGTCACGTCCTCGTCCAGGTCGACGAACGCGCGACCGCGACGGCGGCCGTCGTGGGCGACCGCCGGCGGCACCGCAACGGGCCGCGGCTCGTGGGCGGCCAGGCGCCGCGACTGCTCGTCGCGCCGCTGCTCGTCGACGGCCAGGCCGAGCGCGGCCAGCGCCGCGTCGCCGGCGGCGGCGCCCGACAGCCGCGACGCGCCGTCGTGGCCGGCGACGACGCCGGCGGCGTGGACCCCGGCCGGCAGGTCGCCGGGCAGGAAGCGGCCGCTGGTGACGTCGAAGACGCCGGTCGCGCCGCTCTGCAGCAGCAGCGACGAGGCGGGCATGATCGACCCCGCCATCGCCAGCAGGTCGCAGTCGAGCACGTGGCGGGTGCCGCCGGAGGCGCGTCCGTCGGGCCCGATCGCGGAGACGACGACTTCGCGCACCGTCCGCCGACCGCGGGCCCGGACGACCGTCGTCCCGGGCAGGTAGGTGATGCCGGCGTCGGCGACCCGCGCGACCAGGTCGGGATCGCCGGCGGTCCGCAGGTCGGAGATCGCGGCCACCCGGACGCCGGCGTCGTGGAGGGTCAGCGCCGCCTCGAGCCCGGGGTCGCCGATCGTCGCGACCACCGCGCGGGAGCCGAGCGCGACCGCCTGCAGCTCGACCAGCCGGCGGGCGCCGGAGGCGGTCATGATGCCCGGCAGGTCGTTGCCGGGGAAGACCAGCGGCTGCTCGATCCCGCCGGTCGCGGTCACGTACTGCTCGGCGCGGACCATCTGCAGGGTCGCGCCCTGCGCCACCGGCACCAGCCCGTCGAAGAAGCCGAGCGCGGCGGCGCCGGCGAGCAGCTCGACCCCCGCCTCGCGCGCCTCGTCGGCCAGCCGCCGCGCCTCGTCGCGGCGACCGTCGACGAGCAGGTGACCGCCCGGCTCGACGTCGTCGTCGACCAGCAGCACCTCGGCGCCGCCGCTCGCCGCCCGGATCGCGGCGTGGAGCCCCGCCTCGCCGCCGCCGATCACCAGCACGTCGCAGCGGACGTAGCGGTGCTCGGTGCGCCAGACGCGCTCGTCGCGCGGGTCGGGGACGCGGCCGAGGCCGGACGCCCGCCGCAGGATCCGCTCGTACAGCGGCCACAGGCGGCGCGGGCGGCGGAAGGTCTTGTAGTAGAAGCCGGGCGGCGTGAACGGGCCGCCGATCAGGTCGACGATCCGCATCGCGTCGCGCTCGAGCGACGGCCAGGCGTTCTGGGAGCGGACGTCGAGGCCCTGGCGGACCGGCTCCAGCGCCGCCCGCACGCTGGGGCGCCCCTCGACGGTGACCAGCCCGCCGCCGTCGTTGCCGGCGGCGGTGATGTCGCCCCGCCGGCGGTGGTACTTGAAGCTGCGCGAGATCGTCAGCCGGCCCTGGGCGGCCAGCGCCGAGGTGATCGTGTCGCCCTCGAAGGCGGGGATCTCGCGACCGTCGAAGCGGAAGGTCAGCGGGCGACCGCGGTCGATCCGCTCGCCCGGCCGCGGCCGCAGCCGCCCGGCGTTCATCGGTCCGCCTCGTGCGCCAGCGCCGTCGCCGCGACCGCGTTGGTGGTGGTGTCGCGATCGGCGACGAACCACGCCTGGCAGCCGGCGCGGTGCATCCACCACTCGCGCTGCGGACCGGCGACGTTCCGCCGCAGGTGGATCGCGCGGTGGAGGCTGGTGTGGTCCATGTCCTCGGTGATGTCGGGCGTGCGCTCGCCGCGGTAGGCGAACTCGGCGACCGGCCGGCTGCCGCAGTGCGGGCAGGTGAGCAGGAACGACATCAGCGCCCTCCCCGGGCGTCGGCGACGACCAGCAGCCGCTGGGCGTCGCGGCCGACCGCGGCGACCCCGTCGGCCTGTCCGCACGCCACCAGCCGCGACCAGAGGTCACCGGCCCGGGCGGTCGCGACCTGCACGACGTAGCGCGCCTCGGCGACCCGCAGCACGGTCGCGCGCGGTTCCCCCGTCCGCACGGACAGCGCGCCGACGGCGAGCGGCTCGTCGAGGTGGCCGGATCGCGCGAGCAGCGGCGCGGCCCGCGGTCCGAGCACGAGCAGCGTGGCGTAGTCGTCGCTGAGGTCGATGCTGCTGACCTGCGTGGGCGCGGCCGGCGCCGGTCGGCCGGCCGCCAGGTCGACGACCAGCAGCCGCTCGCGGCTGACCGGGCACCACCAGCGACCGTCGTGGCGCACGCCGCGGCCGGGCGACGGCGGCGCCACGCCGGCGTCGTCGAGCGCCTCCCGCAGCGCCGTCTCCGCCCCCCGCCACTCGGTGGTGCGGACCCCGTCGGCGACCGCGATCCCGACCCCGCGGGTGGCCGCGGCGACCTCGCCGCCGACCGATCCGAAGTCGACCGCGACCGTCCCGGAGAAGCGGGCGCCGGCGGCGGTGAGGGCGTCGTCCAGGCGGCCCACCGATCTCGTCGTCATCGGAAGCGCACGCTACGGCGGCCCCCCGCGGGCCGCGCCTGCACCGGGGAGGGGATCCCCCTCCCGAAGGGAGGGGCCCTTCCCCACCCCCCGCCTCAGGAGCCCGCGGGCCGCTCGCGCATGATCAGCCGCAGGTAGCGCGACGTCGCCTGGGCGCGGTTGCTGGCGTGCATCTTGCGCAGCACGTTCTTGACGTGGAACTTGATCGTGCCCTCCGACACCACCAGCTCGCGGGCGATCTCGCCGTTGCTGGCCCCGCGCGCCATCAGCTCCAGCACCTCGAGCTCGCGGCGGGTCAGCAGGTCACGGAGGGCGCTGCTCGCGGGGGCGCCGGCCTGGGGCGCCATCTCCCCCTGCTCGGTCCGGGCCTCGACGCCGTCGTCGAGCGACCGGACGCCCTCGCTGAGCGACGCGCTGCGGTCGCCGACCCAGCGGGCCACGCGCTGCATCTCGCGCTGCTGCTGGCGCAGCCGCTGGCGCAGGATCGCCCGCTCGAAGACCAGCGCCAGCGCGACCGCCGCCGCGCCGAGGTCGTCGCGGGTGCCCTCGTCGACCGGCGCCGCGCCCGGCGCGCGGTCGGCGTGCAGCAGCCCGGCCAGGCTGCCCTGGACGATCACCGGCGCGATCACGTACCGCTCCCAGCCGAGCAGCGCCGACCACGCGTGGCGAGCGTCGACGTCGCGCGGGCGGCGCAGCTGCAGCTGCGGGGCGCGACGGCGGAGCGCGTCGCCCTCCGCCGACGGGTACTCCAGGCCGGCCGGCTCGGCGGCCAGGCGCGCGACCAGCTGCTCGCCGTCGCCGCTCGCGGTCCAGGCCCCGATCGCGTGCAGGGCGCCGTCGCGGACGCTGCTCAGCAGCACCCGATCGGCCGGCAGCGCGGCCGCGATGTCGGCCGGCGCGCGCTGCAGCAGTTCGCTCGCGGGACCGACCTCGGCCCACTGCACGACGGCGGCCAGCACCCGGCCGCCGGCCTCGCTCGGGGGCGGGACGGTCACGGCCCCGGATCCCACGGAGGTCCGTCGTGGGCGTCGTCGGCCCACCGGATCTCGAGCAGGTAGGCGACGGCCAGGTCCTGCTCGCCGACCCGCACGTGGTAGGCGTCGGAGCGGTCCTCGACCCGCCGGATCTGGTCGGCGCTGGAGGCGAACGCCTCGGGGAAGGGGTACAGCTCGTAGCCGGCCACCCGCGCCCGCAGGCCGCGCTCGGCCAGCCGCGCGACCGTCGCCTCGCGCGAGAGGAACGACACCTGGACCACGTAGGCGACGCCCTCGGAGGCGAGCGCGTCGGGCAGCCGGTCGAGCAGCTCGTCGAGCACGTTGCGGCCCCAGTAGTCGGCCGGCCGGTGGCCGGGCGGGGCGCGGAACGGGTCGACCGGCAGCTGGTAGAGGCTGGCCACGACCACCTCGTAGCGCTCCTCGGGGCGCCAGCGGTAGAGGTCGGAGACCGAGACGCTGACCAGCTCGCCGACGCCGTTGCGGTGGGCGTTCTCCTCGGCGTTGCGGACCGCGGCCGGATCGCGGTCGATCGCGTGCACGTGGGCGGCGCCGTTGCGGGCCAGCTGGACGGCCAGCAGCCCCGTGCCGGTGCCGACGTCGAGGCACCGCTGGCCGACGCCGATCCGCTGCTCGAAGAGGTGCCGCCAGGCGAGCAGGCTGCCGCCCTGCGGCGAGTACACGCCCGGGTGCCGGACCAGGTCCGGGAAGTCGAGCGGGTAGAGCGGACGACCGCGGCCGTCGCGCCACGGGTCGTCGACCGGCGGCGTCGCGACGGCGTCGCCCGGGCCGGCGGTGCGGCGGCTGCGACCGGCCGGAACCCCGGTCAGCCGCCGGGCGGCGGCCGCGACGTGCTCGGGCCCGACCCCGCAGCAGCCGCCGATGATCTGGGCCCCCTCCTCGCGCCAGCGCAGCGCCAGCTCGGCGTACTGCTCGCCCGAGACGCCGGTCGACGAGTGCCAGCCGCGGCCCGTCGGGTAGCCGAGGTTGGGGTAGACGCCGAGCGGCAGGTCGACGAAGTCGCGCAGGTAGCTGACCATCCCGTCGACGTGGTCGGGGGGCACGCAGTTGATCAGCAGCGCCTCGATCCCCAGCCGCTCGAACTGGCGCGCCGCCCGCCCGAAGGCGTCGCCCTCCGGCCCGCCCCAGTGCTCGCCGTGGGCGCCGCAGAGCCCGTGGCGGCAGCGGCGGAACGAGAGCCAGACCGGCAGCCCGAGGGCAAGCAGCCGCTCGACCGCGGCCAGCAGCGACGGGCGCACCAGGGTCAGCGTCTCGACCAGCACCAGGTCGGGCGGCTCGTCCAGGAACGCCCGCGCCAGCAGGTCGATCTCCTCGGCCCGCTCGTCGCCCTCGACGTCGCCGCCGATCGAGAACGCGACCGCGCTGCCGGTCTCGGACGCGGCGTCGCGCGCCAGCCGCACCGCCGACCGCGCCACGTCGAGCCAGTGGACCGGACCGTTGCCGAGCGCGCGCGGCGTCGACGTCGCCGGCAGCAGCCCCCAGGTGGCGGTGGTGATCACGTCGGCCCCGGCCTCGACGTAGCGCTCGTGCACCCGCCGCACGGCCGCCGGATCCTCGACCACCGAGCGCACGCCCCACGACCGGTCGTCCGGATCGCCGCCGCCCGGCAGCTCGGTGGTGACGCCGCCGTCGAGCACGACGCAGCGTCCGCCGGCGAGCGCGTCGGTCACGCGTCCGTAGGCCCCCGTCGGCGTGGGTGGCGACGCGCCGGGTGAGCTCATGGTGCCGGGATTGTCGCGCGTTCCCCGGCGGTCCTCGCCGGTGGGCTGGGGCCGGGGCGTGGAGCGCGGAGGCACGCCGCCACGCTACGCCTCGCGGCCCCCGGCGTCACCCCCCCGTCGAGAGGGAAGGCCTATCCCGTCGGCGAGGCGGCGCCACCGCGACGGCGCGGGCGGCGGGCAGCTCGCGGACCGAGCCGACGAGGTCGTTGAAGGTGAAGACGTGGTACCCGCGGACCCCGTCGTCGCCGCCGACCAGCGGGTCGATCGCCGCCAGCAGCGGCGCCGCGGGCGAGGCCGGACGCCGCATCAGCCGCCGCATCCCCTGCTGCCGCCGCAGGGTCCGGACCGACGCGCCGACCCCGACCCGGAGCGCGATCCCGACCAGCCGCCGGCGATCGACCGCACCCGGCACGCCGACGTACAGCGGCAGCTCGATCCCGGCGTCGCGGGTCCGCGCCAGCCAGCCCAGCAGCGCGCCCGGGTCGAAGCAGATCTGGGTGACCGCGTAGTCGGCCCACGGCGCCTTCGCGGCCAGCGAGGACCGCAGCACCTCCTCGGGGATCGCGGGGTGCCCCTCGGGGTAGGCCGGGACGCCGATCGTCCGCGGCCCGCGCGGGTGCTCGCGCAGCAGCGGCAGCAGCCGCTCGCCGCTGGCGAACGGCCCGGCCGCCGCGGCCGCGTCGCCCCCGACCAGGAAGACCTCGTCGGCGTCGAGGTCGGCCAGCCGGGCGAGGATCGCGTCCAGGTGCCGCCGGTCGCGGACCATCCGCGCGGCCAGGTGCGGGACGACGCGGTGGCCGAGGGCCCGCAGCCGCTCGGCGACGTCGAGCGTCGCGTCGATCCCGTGGCGGGGCGAGCAGGTGACGGTCAGGGTCAGCGGTCCCGCCGTCTGCGCCGCCTCGCGCTCGGCGCGCGGGAACGGCATCACCTCGTAGCGGACCCGGTCGTCGGCGGGGAGGGCGTTTCCGAGCATCGACGACAACAGTCGTGGCGATCGCTGGCCGCGACGACGCCCGGACAGGGAGTCTTCCCTCACCGAACGGTGGGGCCGCGGCCGCCGCCGAGGCCCGGCGCCCGCGCGGTGCGCGCCCGCTGGCGCTCGCGCGCCGCGTGGAGGCCGGCGGCCTCCAGCCCGACCGGGCAGAGGCCGTGGTCGCGACCGCCGTCGACGATCGCGTGCCAGACGGCGGCCAGGTCGACCTCGTCGACGACCACCAGGAAGCTCGTCACCGTCTCGGCGACCACGAACGCGGGCCGGCCGCCCAGCGTCACGTCCAGGTGCGGCGGCGTGCGGGCCGGGTCACGCCGAACTCCGAAGGCCCCCAGGTCGGCGAGCACGGCCGGCGCCGTCGGCCCGACGAGCTGCAGCACCGACCGCGGGGCCTCGACCGTCCCGCCGACGCGGTGCGCGACCTCGCCGCTCAGCGCCTCGCGGGTCGACGCGGCGCGGGCGGCCGGCAGCACCGCCCGCAGCGACCCGCCCGACGGCGACCGGCACCACCAGGTCGTCCCGCCGATCCGGGCCAGGCCGCCGGCGGCCAGCGGCGTGCCGACGATCCGCGCCACCAGCGGATCCAGCCGCCGCCGGTCGGCGGTCAGCGCGATCGAGGTCAGGTCGCCGCGCGGCACCACCCCGGAGCGGGTCAGGCAGACCGCCAGCTCGGCCGACGGCGAGCCGAAGTGCACGATCACCTCGCGGCCGCCGCGGGTCGCGCGGACCGCACCCGCGACCTCGAGGGGTCGTGCGAACGCACCGTCGACGGCCATCGTCCGACCGTAGTCGCGGTCCGCCGCCCTGCCACCGCCCGAACAGGGAGAGGTCCCTACCCGATCGGACCTCGGTCCTCGTCGCTGCTGTCCGTTCGGGCAGGGGATCCCCGCTCAACGGGCGTGGCGGCCGCCGCCGCGGGGCGCGAGCGTGGACTCCACCGTCACCGAGAGCTCTGGATTCCATGACCCAGTACGCCGACAACGAGTATCTGTTCACTTCGGAGTCTGTCTCCGAGGGCCATCCCGACAAGGTCGCTGACCAGATCTCGGATGGGGTTCTGGACGCGGTGCTCGCCAACGATTCCAACCCTGAGAAGGCTCGTGTGGCCTGTGAGGTGTTGGTCAACACGGGGTTGGTGGTGGTCTCGGGTGAGATCCGGACCGATGCCTATATCGATGTGCAGCAGGTCGCGCGGGACACGATCAAGAAGATCGGGTACACCCATGGTGATCTGGGGTTCTCGTTCGATTCGTGTGCGGTGCTGAACGCGATCGATCCGCAGTCGGCGGATATCGCGCAGGGTGTCGATGACGCCAGCGAGCACAAGGGCGGCAGCGCGGACGAGTTCGATCTCGAGGGCGCCGGCGATCAGGGGATCATCTTCGGCTACGCGACCAACGAGACGCCGGAGTACATGCCGGTCGCGATCCAGAACGCGCACCGTCTGGCCGAGCGGCTCGCCGCCGTGCGCAAGGCCGGCGAGCTGGACTACCTGCGTCCGGATTCCAAGACGCAGGTGTCGGTGCGCTACCGCGACGGTCGGCCGGTCTCGATCGACAAGCTGTTGATCTCGACCCAGCACTCCGAGGACGTGCTGGACCAGGGCCAGATCAAGGCGGATCTGTGGGAGAAGGTCGTCAAGCCGACCCTCCCGGCCGAGCTGTACGACGAGAACGCGCTGCTGGGCGAGTTCCTCGTCAACCCGACGGGCCGGTTCGTGATCGGCGGCCCCGTCGGTGATACGGGGTTGACGGGTCGCAAGATCATCGTCGATACCTACGGTGGTGCGGCGCGTCATGGTGGTGGTGCGTTCTCGGGCAAGGATTCCTCGAAGGTCGATCGCTCCGCGGCCTATGCGACCAGGTGGGTGGCCAAGAACGTCGTCGCCGCCGGTCTGGCGGATCGCGCGGAGATCCAGGTCTCCTACGCGATCGGGGTGGCGCAGCCGATCTCGATCCTGGTCGAGACGTTCGGCACGGAGAAGCTGGAGCACGCCAAGATCGAGCAGGCGGTGCGGTCGGTGTTCGATCTGCGGCCGTTGGCGTATCGGCGGCATCTGAACCTGTTCCGGCCGATCTTCCAGAAGACGGCGGCCTACGGCCACTTCGGTCGCGAGGACGCGGACTTCACCTGGGAGAAGCTCGACAAGGTCGACGCGCTGCGCGAGGCCGCCGGACTGCCCGAGGCGGTCGCGGCATGAGCATCACCGTCGTCGGCTCGATCGCCTACGACACCGTCACGACCCCGTTCGGGCGTCGCGAGCGGATGCTGGGCGGTGCCGCCACCCACTTCGCCCTCGCCGCCTCGCTGTTCGACGAGGTCCACGTCGTCGGGTCGGTCGGCGGCGACTTCCGTGCCGAGGACCGGGCGATCCTGGGCACCCGCGGCAGCCACCTCGACGACGTCGACGTGATCCCCGACGGCAAGACGTTCGCCTGGGCCGGCGAATACGGCTGGGACCTCAACCGCCGCGAGACGCTCGACACCCAGCTCAACGTCTTCGAGCGGTTCGCACCCCGGCTCGGCCCGGCCGCCCGGGCCTGCGACGTGCTGTTCCTGGCCAACATCCAGCCGTCGCTGCAGCTGTCGGTGCTCGGCCAGTGCGACCGACCGCGGTGGGTCGCGGTCGACTCGATGGACCTGTGGATCGACGTCGCCCGGCCCGACCTGCTGCGCGTGATCGAGCGGGTCGATTGCGTCGTCCTCAACGACGCCGAGGTCCGCCAGCTGACCGGTCACCCGACGACCGTCGGCGGCGCCCGCGAGCTGCTCGACTGGGGCCCGACCGCGGTCGTCGCCAAACAGGGCGAATACGGCGCGATCCTCGTCACCGGCGAGGGCACGTTCTCGCTCCCCAGCTACCCGCTGGAGGTGGTCGTCGACCCGACCGGCGCCGGCGACACCTTCGCCGGCGGGCTCGTCGGGCACCTGGCCGCCAACGCCGGGCGCCCGATCGACCACGAGCTGCTGTCGACCGCGATCGCCTACGGCACCGCGACGGCCTCCTTCAACGTCGAGGAGTTCGGGACCGAGCGCGTCTCGCGACTGACCCTCGACGAGGTCCAGGCCCGGGTCGACGACCTGCACCGGATGACCCAGTTCCGCCAACCCGAGCCCTTCACGCCATGACCACCACGCTCGCCGCGCCGACCTTCCCCGCCCCTACCAGCTCGCCGGGCCACCGCTCGCTGCGGCTGCTGATGACCTGCGCCGACCAGCCGGGCATCGTGTCGGCGGTCTCGCGCTTCCTCTTCCGGGAGGGCGCCAACATCGTGCACTCGGCCCAGTACTCGACCGATCCCGAGGGCGGGACCTTCTTCCTGCGGATGGAGTTCACCCTCGACGACGCGCACCACGAGGGGTTCGCCGACCGCTTCGGCCTGGCCATCGCCGAGCCGTTCGGCATGACCTGGCGGCTGTGGGACACCGCCCAGCGCAAGCGGGTGGCGATCCTCGTCTCGCGCTACGACCACTGCCTGACCGACGTGCTGTGGCGCTGGCGGCGGCAGCTGATCGAGGCCGAGATCGTGCTCGTCGCCTCGAACTGGGACGACCTCCGCGGCGAGGTCGAGAGCTTCGGCCTGCCGTACCACCACATTCCGGTCACCGCCGAGACGAAGGCCGAGGCCGAGGCCGAGCTGCTCGACCGGCTGGAGGGCCAGTGCGACCTGGTCGTCCTCGCCCGCTACATGCAGGTGCTCTCGGGCGCGTTCCTCGATCGCGTCGGCGTGCCGGTGATCAACATCCACCACTCGTTCCTGCCGGCCTTCGCCGGGGCGGGCCCCTACGAGCGGGCGAAGGAGCGGGGCGTGAAGCTGATCGGGGCGACCGCCCACTACGTCACCGAGGATCTCGACGCCGGGCCGATCATCGAGCAGGACGTCGTCCGCGTCAGCCACGAGCACAGCGTCGAGCAGCTGGTGCGGCTGGGGGCCGAGGTCGAGCGGACCGTCTTCGCGCGGGCGATCGAGTGGCACTGCGCCGACCGCGTCCTGCGCCACGGCAACAGCACGGTGGTGCTCTGACGTGATGATCCAGCTCAGCTGCATCGGGCGCGCCCGCCCGAGCGACCTGCGCAGCGTGCTGCCGGCCCTGGCCGAGGCGGCCGAGGCGGTCGACCTGGACCACTCGCGGCTGGCCGCCGTGCTCGACTGGGTCCAGTACCGCCGCAACTTCCGCGCGCCGGTGATGGTGCGGCCGTTCGGGCGCACGCCCGGAGCGGGCCACGGCGACGGGCCGCTGGCCGAGATCGCGATCGACGTCCGGCGGGCCAAGGACATGCCCTACGACGAGCTGGTGCGGGAGATCGTCGACCGGCTGTCGAAGGCGCTCGGGATCGTCCCCGACGTCCACGAGTGCATCCACCTGGAGGACTGGGTGCGGCCGAGCAAGTCGGTGGTCTGGTCGTTCAACCGCAGCTACTGGCGGCACCTGGCGGCCTGGGACGCGACCTTCCAGAAGGACTACGCCTCGGCCTTGCCGGGCGGGGTCTCCGACGGCACCCACCCCGGGTTCTGGCGCGACCAGGTCGCGCGGTTCATGGAGACGCTCGACCGGCTCGACGAGTGGTCGGAGCTGCCCGACGTGATCCACGTGCTCGAGCTGGGCGTCGGCGACGGGCAGCAGGCGAAGGTCTGGCTGGACGCGTTCGCCGCCGCCTGCCGCGAGCGGGGACGCGACTACCTGGGTCGGATCCGCTACCTGATGGCGGACTACTCGCCCCACGTGCTGGCGCTGGCCCGCCAGCGCGTCGCCGAGTACGGCGGGCTCGTCGACAGCCTCGAACTGGACTTCCGCAGCCCGGTCCACGGCCTCGCGCACCTCCGCGACAAGGTCCTCTTCGCCCACACCTGCAACCTCTACGACAACCTGCCGACCGACGAGCTGATGCGGGTCGGCGATCGCGCCTACGAGCCGCTGGTCCGCGCCAGCATCACGCCCCGCGAGGTGGCCGAGCTGGCCGAGCGCCACGGCCTCGACCACGACCAGCTGGTGCCGACGGTCCAGCGGGTGCTGCGCGGGGGCCCCGAGGCGCTCGGCGACGTCGAGCGCGGCGTGCGGCTGTGGTCCGACGTCTGGGACGCGATGCACCTGGAGGAGATCTACGAGGAGATCCCGGCGCCGAGCGCGATCCGCGTCACCCCGAGCGCCGACCTGCACCTCGACGAGCTGCTCGACGAGCTGCCCGAGTGGACCCGGGTCCACGCCTCGACGGTCGCGGTCGAGAGCTTCGTCCAGACCCTCGCGCTGATGCACCACGAGGGCGTGCTGGTCGCCCAGGACATCTTCGTCCGCGAGATCAGCCAGTACGCGGCCTACCGCGGCCCGGGCAAGCTCGAGGGCTCGATCGTCAACTGGCTCAACGGCCCGGTCTTCCAGCTCGTCGGCGAGCGCAGCGGCTTCACCGTCTCGGTCGAGCCGTTCCGCTACCGCGAGGGCTCCAACACGGTCGTCCTGAGCGCGCGCCCCCGCGACGCCTACCGCCGGCCGACCGGCTCGGGCTCGCCGCCGACGGTCGCGGCGCTCGCCTCGTGAGGGCGGGGCGAGCCCTCAGGCGCCCGAGTTCCTGGCCCGCGGACGCGCGCGGGGCTGGAGAGTCAGGCGGTAGCGGATCACCGTGTTGATCTCGAGGGCGCCCTTGTCGCCGACGAACCGCGGCGGGAACTCGCAGTGGTACGCCTGGTTGACGTCGAGGACGAACGGCTTCCTGGCCGTGAACCGGGCCAGCGACACCGAGGTCGCGGGCACGACGAGGCTGTCCAGCGCGTACTCGTCCGGCTTGCAGGTGCTCTCCTGCGACCACACCCCCTGGGCGTAGACGCCCCACTGCAGGCTGTCCCACGGCGTCGGGCAGGCCACGAACCGCAGGCCGGTCGCCAACCCGTCGAGGCGCAGCTTCCTGCGGTCCAGCCAGGCCGTGACCTCGAGCCGGCCGGTCTGCGCTCCGCAGCCGCTGCTGTCGTTGATCCGCGGGATCGGCGCGGGCTCCTCCGCTCCCGCGCCGCAGGCCGTCCCGTTCGCCGAGGAGATGGCGCCCTGGCTGGCGTAGGACAGCGGAACCGCTCCGTGGAAGACGGTGTGATGCGACCCGGGCGGATCGAAGGCGAGCCGGAACGGCCGCTTCGCGGGACTGGCGAAGCTCATCGTGACCTTGCCCCGGCCCTGCCCGCTGCGACCCGCGAAGCCGGGACAGGCCGGAGGGTCCTCGATCGCGAAGCTCCAGGTCGCGGACTGGCTGCCCCTCAGCGAGACGTCCCAGTAGAAGGGCCCTCGGGGCCGCGCCTGGGCCGGGGCGACGACCGCCAGCGCCACCAGGGCGGCGAGCAGCGAGGACAGGCCGGCGCGTCGGAGCATCGCTCCCCAGCGTCCCGCGAACGCCGAGGGTGGCGCATCGGTGAAACCACGGGCCTTCGCGGCGACGCGCGACCCGGATCGCCGCCCCTACGCCCCCACCCCACCCGTGTTCTGCGCCAGCTGGGCGGCGAACGCCCGCTGGTAGGCCGGCCGCGCCTCGCCGCGGGCGACGTAGGCGGCCAGGTTGGGGAACTCGTCCAGCAGGCCCGAGGGCCGCGTCCGCAGCAGCACCGACACCATCATCAGGTCGCCGGCGCTGAACGATCCGTCGAGCCAGTCGGCGTCGCCGAGGTGGGCGGAGAGCGGGCCCAGGCGATCGCGGACGCGGTCCCGGACCAGCGGCAGGCGGTCCTCGCTCCACGGCCGGTCGGACTCGGCGACCTTGGCCATCGAGAGGTCGAGGATCGGCGGCTCGACGGTGCTGAGCGCGGCGAACATCCAGCTGATCGCCCGCCCCCGCCCGGGTGCGTCGGCCAGGAGCAGCCCGGGGTGACGCTCAGCGATGTGGAGCACGATCGCCCCGGTCTCGAAGAGGACCAGGTCGCCCTCCTCGTAGGTCGGGATCAGGCCGAAGGGATGGAGCGCCAGGTGCGCCGGCTCCTTCTTGGCCCGGAACGACAGCGGGCGCACCGCGTAGGGCTGGCCCGCCTCCTTGAGCGCCCAGCGGACGCGCGTGTCCCGCGCCAGCCCCATCCCGCCGTCGGGCGAGCGTTCGAAGGCGGTGATGGTGATCGTCATCGGCGTGCTCCCTCGCGGCGTCCGGCCGGAGCCTACGAGACGGCCCGGATCAGCGGACGCCGAGGGCCACCGTCGCGCTCGCCGCGGCGCCCGTCGCCGTCGACAGCCGGATCGCCACCCGGTAGCGACCGCGCGCGACCCGGCCGAGCGACAGCGGGACGAGCTGACGGCCCGCGGTGGCGTCGAAGCGCTTGGTCCCGAGCGCCCGGACCGCCTTCCAGCGGCGGCCGCGCTTGCGCTGGAGCGTCAGCCGCATCGAGCGCACCCCGCCGGCGGCCTCCACCAGCAGCCGGGTTCGCGCCCGGCGGCCCGCGCGGACCCGGTTCGGGTAGAGCACCGCCCGGCTGACCCGGATCGGCGACGGCGCCGCCTTGATCGGGTCGGACTCCGTGGTCGGCAGCAGCACGCCGTCGGCCCCGACGGCGGCCGTCGTCGGCTCGGCCCCGTTCGGGTCGACCAGGTCGGGCACCCCGCCCGGGTTGGCGTCCTCGGCGACGCCGGCCCGGGCCATCAGCGCCCGCGCCTCGTCCTCGTAGGCCCCGGTCGCGAGCGACTTGCCGTCGGTCACGTTCCAGATCGCCGTCTGCATGCCGTCGGGGACGCTGTCGAGCCCGGTCGTCAGCTCGCCGGAGAGCGCCAGCAGCTTGGCGACGTCGCCGAACCCGGGCACCGCGTCCGATGCCGGCGCGACGTCGAACCCCTCGCCGTCGATGCCCAGCGGGAAGGTCTTGTCGTGGTCGAGGCAGTAGACGGTGAGGCCGTTGGCGGTCGTCGTCGAGCCGGGCGTGGCGAACACGATCGACGTGAAGCCGACCCCCATGTCCTGGCCGCCCTCGTTCTTGTTCAGCAGCACGTCGCCGGGGAGCGCGGTCACCTGGACCCCGGCCTGATCGGCGAGCCAGTCGATGTCGGCCTGGCGCATCCGGTGACAGGGGGCGTCGACGTCCACGCCCATCACGTCGCACTTGCCGGCCGTCTTGAGGTTGCGCGTCCCGAGCTTGCCCCCCGCCTTCAGCGGCGGGGTGAAGGTCTTGCGGAACGCCGTCAGCTGCGCCTCCGACGGATCCTGCACGGGCAGCGCGTAGGTCTTGCCGCCGACCCGGTAGGTGTCCTCGTACTGGTCGGCGATCCCCGACAGGTGCAGGAACTCGTGGGTGATCCCGGACGGCTGGAAGTCGTTGCTGCCGAAGGTGACGTCCTTGACGTCGCCGTAGCCGTTCGGCACCCCGCGGCCGGCGCTCGCGCGAAAGTCGTCCGGATTCGCCAGCGGCGGCGTGATGTTGCGCGGGTTCAGCAGCTCGGCCTGGTGGTAGCCGACGGCCGGCGGCTCGCTCGCGAGCCGGAAGCGGTAGTCGATCTTGAGCCGGAACGGGTCGCCGGAGCGGGTCTTGTAGCCCTTGCCGTTGAAGTCGGCCTCGGTCGCGGCCATCTTCTCGCGGATCAGCTGGTGGGTGAGCTCGCGGATCTGGGGATCGCTGCCGGGCGGGGGCTCGGGCACGTGCCACTCGACGCGGATCGTCAGCACCACGGGGACCTTCTTGACCCGCTTGTTCGCCTTGACCTCGACCTTGACCGCGTCGCCGTTGTAGCCGCCCTTGGCCGACAGCTGCACGACGCCCGCCTGGGCCGCCTGGGGCAGGGTCATCTCGCGCGCCACCTGGGTCGGTGGCGCGACCGGGCCCGGGAAGAAGACGGCGGCGGCGTCCGCGCGCGGGGCGGCGGCCACCGCCAGCGCCGATGACGCGAGGATCAGCGCCAGCGCCAGCGCGGCGAGGGGCGAGCGGGGTGAGGTGATGGGCACGAGGGAGGCCTCCGGGGAACGTCGGGGAGCGACGGAGCCGATGCTCGCCTCGGGCCGATGAAGCCCCGATGAAGGGCGATGGGTTCGCCGTCCCCGCGACGGCGAATCTCCCACGTCGGTGGGCGACCAGCATCGGGGCGGGCCCCGATATCCGGGGCCGGTCAGTAGCGGCGGTCGTCGATCCGCTCGACGACGTCGCCCCGGCGGCGGACGGCGATCAGGCTCCAGAGCAGGCTGAGGAGCAGGCCGACGATCCCGATCACCATCAGGATCGTGCCGGCGGTGTGGATGTTGAAGCCGTCGGTGTGGACGCTCACGGCGAAGCGGAGGATCGCGCCGACGGCGATCAGGAAAAGGGCCGTTCCGTACGTCATGGACCGCTCCTGGGGCAGGGGTCGGGAAGCGACCACTACCCGTTGCGGCCCGCCCGATACCCCGGGCGGGTCGGCGAGCCCTCAGAGCCGCTGCACGTTGAGGCCGCCGTCGATCGCGAACGCGCTGCCGCTGATGAAGGCCGCCTGGTCGGAGCCGAGGAAGACCGCCAGCGCGGCGACCTCCTCCGGGGTGCCGAGCCGGCCCTGGCGGGCGACGACCACGTCGAACGGCTGACCGGTGGCCGCCTCGAAGGCCTGCGCGGCCCGGTCGACCATCGGCGTGTCGACGAAGCCGGGACAGATCGCGTTCGCCCGCACGCCGTGATCGCGAAGCTCGAGGGCCATCACCTCGGTCATCCGCACGCAGCCGCCCTTCGAGGCACAGTAGGCCCCCAGCAGCGGGAACCCCGCGAGGCCGGCGAGCGAGGCGACGTTGAGGACCGCCCCGCCGCCGTCGATCAGGGCCGGCACCGCGTGCTTGTAGACCAGCCAGGTGCCGCGCAGGTTGACGCCGATGATCTGGTCGAACTGCTCCTCGGTCACCTCGTGCAGCGGCGCCAGGGTCTCGACGCCGGCGTTGTTGACGAGCAGGTCGAGCCCGCCCAGGTGGCCGACGGCCGCGTCGACCAGCCCCGCGACATCGGCGGTCGAGCGAACGTCGCAGGCCACGCCCAGCGCGTCGCCGCCCAGCTCCGCAGCGACCTGCTCGACCCCGCTGACGTCGCCGACGACGACGCGGCAGCCCGCCTCGGCGTAGGCGCCGGCGATCGCGCGTCCGATGCCGCTCCCGGCGCCCGTGATCAGGGCCCGCTTGCCCTCCAGCTGCGTGCTCAACGTGACTCCCCGCGTCGTTCGGTGGCGGCCGCTCCCGCGACCCTGAGACGACCGTAGAGGCGGTCGCCGGGCCGGTTCTCGGCCACGACCGACGAAGTTCGCGACCGCCGTTCGCCCCGTTCGGGCGACCCCGACCGACCGTCGCGCGGGGCGGGTTACGATCGGCCGGTGAGCTCCACCGCACAGCCGCCGCCGACCGGCGACGGCGAGCGCGCCGTGCCCCCGGCGGCCCGGGCCCTGGCCGACGAGATCGACGGGCACGAGATGGCGCGCGTGGTCTTCGACCGGATCGTCGCCCAGGTCTTCCCCGCCCGGACCGACGACGAGGCCTTCCTCGACGCGCTGCGGCAGAGCGTCACCGACAACGTCGTCGCGGTCCTCGACGTGATCGCTGGCCGGCTGCGGATCGCCAGCGCGGAACCGCTCGGCGCGATCGCGCTGATGGACGTGATGGCCAGCGTCGGCGAACCGACCAGCGCCGTCGAGCGCGGTTACCGGATCGGTCAGTGGGAGATCTGGGAGCAGTGGTTCCAGTCCGCCCGTCGGCGTGCGGCCGCGGGCGACGTCGACCTGGAGGAACTGCTGGTCGAGCCGAGCCGTGCGCTCTTCGGCTACATCGACACCGTGCTCGGGATGGTGCTGCAGCGCTACGACGCGCAGCGGCTGCAGGTCGAGCGGGCCCGCGACCACCGTCGCACCCAGGCCCTGCGACGGCTGCTCGCCGGCAGCGGCGGCGAGCCGGCCGAGCTGCGGTCGCTGCTCCAGTACGACCTCAGCCAGGAGCACCGGGCGGTGGTCGTCCGCTGCGACGACCGGGCCGTGGTCGAGCCGCTGGTCGCCCGCCTGGCCGCGGCGCTCGGCGCGCGCGAGACGCTGCTCCACGCCGACAGCCTCCAGACCTGGACGATCTGGCTCGGCCGCCGGTCGCCTGCGCCCGTCGCCCAGCTGCGCGCGTTCCGGCGCCAGCTCGACGCCGCCGGGCTGGTCGGCGGGGTCAGCGAGCCGGCGACCGGGCTCGCGGGCGTCCGCCGCACCCACCAGGAGGCCCGCCGGGCGATGCGGGTGGCGGAGGCGCTCGGCGACGGACGTCCCGGGCCGGCCTGGTTCGTCGACGTCCAGCTCGAGGCGCTGCTGGTCGACGACCCGATCCGCGCGGCCGCGTTCGTCGACGGCGTGCTCGGCCCGCTCGCCGGCACCGACGAGCGGGCCACCCGGCTGCGCGAGACCGTCGCCGCATGGGTCTCGAGCGGCAGCCACGTCGGCGCCGCCGCGCTCCAGGAGGTCCACGAGCACACCATCCGCAACCGGCTCAAGCAGGCCGAGGAGGCGCTCGGCCACCCGATCGGGCCGCGGCGGACCGAGCTGGCCGTCGCCCTGCGGCTGCGGCGGCTGCTGGCCGCCGCGCCCGCGGCGGTCAGCTCGCCGCCAGCACGTGGCTGACGCAGGTCGCCGCGACGCCGTGCACGAACGCGCCGAGGGTGTGGGTCAGGGCGATCCGCGCGCCGGCGACCTGGCGCGCGCCGGCCGTCCCGCGCAGCTGCAGCGTCGCCTCGGCGACCTGGGCGCAGCCGGTCGCGCCGAGCGGGTGCCCGCGCGAGCCGAGCCCGCCCGAGGGATTGATCGCCACCTCGCCGTCGCGGGCGCTGGCGCCCTCGGCCGCGAACGGCCCGCCCTCGCCCTTGGCGCAGAAGCCGAGATCCTCGCTGTGGACGATCTCGGCGATGCTGAAGCAGTCGTGGACCTCGGCCAGATCGACGTCGGCCGGCTCGATCCCCGCCTGGGCGTAGACCTGCCGCGCCGCCGCCTCGGTCGCGCTGAAGCCCGTCATCTCGCCGAACGGCTCGTGGATCCCCGAGCTCTGGGCCGAGGCGATCACCCGCGGGTCGCCGGGCCGCGCCAGGTGCTCGGCGACCAGCAGCACCGCCGCCGCCCCGTCCGACATCGGGCAGCAGTCGAGCAGGCCGAGCGGCGTCGCGATCCGCCGCGCCGCGAGCACGTCGTCGACGGTCACCGGCACGCCGAACTGGGCGATCGGGTTGTGAGCCCCGTTGGCGCGGTTCTTCACGGCCACGGCCGCCAGCTGCTCGGGCGTCGTCCCGAACCGCTCCATGTGACGGCGGGCGACCATCGCGAAGACGCCGGGAAAGGTGACCCCGAACGGCGCCTCCACGAGCATGTCGCTCGCCCCCGCGAACGCCGCCATCGCCTCGCTCGTCGGGGCCCGGGAGAGCTGCTCGACGCCGAGCGCGAGCGCCACGTCGGCCTGCCCGCTCTCCACCGCCAGGTAGGCCTCGCGAACGGCGGACGAGCCGCTCGCGCACGCCGCCTCGACCCGGGTGACGGGGATCGCGCCGATCCCGAACGGCCGCAGCGCCAGCTGCCCGAGCGCGCTCAGCTGCCCGCCGAGCCGTCCGCCGGTGACGTTGCCGACCCAGGCGGCGTCGATCGCGTCGGCCTCGAGCGCGGCGTCACGCAGCGCGGCGTGGATCGCGGCCTCGCCGAGCGAGCGGTCGCTCTCCGCCGGCTGGCGGCCGAAGGTGGTGGTGCCGACGCCGCGCACGGCGACCGGCCGGGTGACGGCCATCTCAGTCGACCTCCAGGTGGAAGCCCGGCCGCGCGTCGTCGACGGCGCCGGCGTGCTCGACCAGCCGCAGCGCCATGCCGCTGCGCAGATCGCGATCGGGATCGCCGTCGAGCACGATCGGCGCCATCACCCGCGGCCCGTCGTCGAGGTCGACGAGGGCGAGCGCGAACGGCGGCGGTAGCGGCGGGTCGGCCGCCGCGACGTGGATCGTCGTCCAGGTGAACAGCCGGCCCCGTCGCGGCAGCGGGACCACGCGCATCCGCTCCCACGCGCCGCATGCGGTGCAGTGCCGCTGGGCCGGGTAGAAGCCCGCCCCGCAGTCGTCGCAGCGGACCCAGGTGGCGGCGCTCATCGCCCGTCCTCGCGGTCGAGGCCGGCCCGCAGCAGCTGCACCCGCTCGGGCGACGCGGCCGGCGAGATCCGCGGCGCGAACAGCGCCTGGGCCGGATCCGGCTGCCACTCCTGGCCCCAGTCGGACAGCGCCGCGCGGGTCACGACCGCGCCGACGCCGGGCGGCGGATCGGCGAACGCCCCCGCCCGGCTGCCGTGGACCAGGACCGACGCCGGGCGGCCGCGGTGGGCGAGCATCTTCAGCAGCGGCGCGTACAGGTCGAGCGCCTCGGGCGGCGGTGCGGCGCCCTCCTCCAGCACCACCGCCGCGTCGCGGTCGAGCGCCTGCTTGGCCAGGTCGGTGGCGACCAGGCAGCAGGCGTCGATCAGCTCGTCGTCGGCACCGGTCTCCAGCCGCAGCGGGCGGCCGAGCACGACCGAGGCGACGCAGAGCGGCGAGCGCAGCAGCAGCGCCACCTCGCCCTCCGGGGCCAGCGCCTCGATCGCGGCCAGCGCGGCGCCGATCGCCGGCGTCCGCAGGACGTCGGGATCCTCGGCGCGGTCGATCGCGGCTTCGGGATCGGCGGACGCGCCGACCCGCCAGCCGCCCTGCCCGGTGCGGGCGATCGAGCAGCCGAGCGCCTCGGCCAGCAGCGTGCCGTCGGCGGCGACCACGGTCAGGTCGGGCCGCAGCAGGTCGCGCTCCTGGCGGCAGCACTGGATCGCGGCCGCCGGCGTGGTCCGCGCCTCCTCGGGGGCGATCCCGAGCACCCGGGCCCCGAAGCCGGCCGCCCGCGGCGCGAACCGCGCGCCGCCGGTCACGGGCACCGTCGTCGCGCGATCGCCGATCGAGGTCGCGCTCACGGCATCATCACCGACTGCAGCTGATCGGCCGGCATCGTGACCTCGGTGCTGCCGGCGTGGATCACCTCGCGGTCGGCCCACGACCCGTAGTACGGCAGCCCGGCCGGCGGCAGGTCGCTCGTCCAGCGGCGCTCGAACTCCGCGAACGGCACACCGCGCCGCAGGCGCGCGGCCCGCTCCTCGGCCCGCAGCCGCTCGGTCTCGGCCGGGTCGTGGTCGCCGTGCTCGTCGACGGCGACGCGGTAGATGCCCTGGGCGGTCCAGGCCGAGATCAGGCCCCGCCGCAGGTCGGTCACGACCGCCTCGGGATCGCGCTCGAGCACGTCGCCGTAGCCGCCACCGCCGCCCTGGCACATCGCGTAGACGTCGCCCTCGCCGGCCAGCTCGAACTGGAGCCCGGTGTGCGACGTCGAGTAGTCGGCGCCGGCGAACGGCCGCTCGTTCATCAGCTCGACCGCGTCGTCGACCCGCAGTTCGGGGTCGTCCGCCATCGCCGTCAGGGTGTTGACGCCGCGGACCTTCATCAGCGGCTGGCAGGGCGATCCGTAGCCGCCGAAGAGGCCCAGCGCGAGCGGGAACTTCGAGCCGATCGCGATCGCCATCCAGCCCCACATCGGCGAGTTGCGGAAGGTCATCACCTGCTGGTGGCCGTGGCCGCCGCGGTGGCGGCCGAAGCCCTGGTTGTCGCGCATGATCCGGCGGTTGGCCATGCACAGCACCGGCAGCTCGTCCTCGACCATCTCGTTCTCGCCGAGGTCGGACATCGAGCAGAAGATCGGCGCCAGCGCGTGCTCGCCGTCGCGGTCGTGGCGCGCTCCGCCGCCCATCCCGTTGATGTCGGTCATCACGTTGCCGACGAAGAGGCCGTGCTGGGTGTAGCCGCCGAAGAGGAAGCCGTTGATCATCGGCCACCACGAGGCGTGGACCTCGGTCGCCTTCGCCTCGCCGCCGGAGTGGGCGTCGTTGTGGAGGAACTTCTGCAGGCAGTGCTCGACCGCCGAGAAGCTGGGGAAGAAGGTCATCATCGAGACCGCGTTCGGGACCTCGGCCGAGCAGTCGAAGGCCGAGCCCGGATCGGTCAGCACCGTCACCGGTTCGAACGCCGCCTGGTTGCGCGGCAGGTCCGGCCAGACGAAGGTCAGGAAGACCTGGGCGATCATCCCCTTCAGCGACGCCAGGACCGTGTTGATCGAGCGATTCAGCAGCTCCGGTCCGGAGCCGCGGAGGTCGATGATCATCTCGTCGCCGCGGATCTCGATCGTGCAGTTGATCTTCAGCAGGATCGGCTCGCGGAGGGTGTTGTCGCAGAAGCGGACGACCCGCCGCTTGCCGTCGGGCAGCGCCTTCAGCCGCCGCCGGACCTCGGCGCCGGTGTACTCCAGCGTGCCGCGCACGACGGCGACCACCGCGTCGCGGCCGTACTCCTCGATCGCCTCCAGCAGCCGCTCGCGCAGGCGCATCGTGCCCGCCAGCCGCGAGCGCATGTCCTCCAGCTGCAGCTTCGGGTCGCGGACCGAGTTCTGGAAGTACGTGACCAGGTCCTCGCGGAGCCGGAAGTTCTCGCCGATCTTCAGCGGGCTGATCTTCAGGCCCTCGTCGTAGGGGCTCTCGGCCGCCGACGGCATCCCGCCCGGCTCGGTCGCACCGTTCTCGCCCTCGTGGATGATCGTGCCGACCCAGGCGATCAGCTCGCCCTCGTGGAACACCGGCATCAGGCAGCTCTGGTCGGTGTTGTGGACGTTGCCGAAGCGCGCGTCGTTGTGCATGAAGACGTCGCCGTCGCGGATGCCGACCGTCTCCTCGTCGCGCCAGTTCTTGAGGATGTACTTGATCGGCGGACCGGCGAGGACCGAGAAGATCAGGACCCCGCTGGAGGAGGCGATCGCGAGGTCCCCGCTGGCGGTGAAGATGCCGGAGATCAGGTCGCCCCACTTCGCCGACGGCGCCGACGCGATGTGCATCAGCATCTCCTTCGCCTCGTTGGCCGAGGTCTGGAGCCGGTTGCGGATGATCGTCCGGGTCAGCTCGTCGGTGCCGGCCGCGATCGCCTGCTCCTCGAGCGCGGTTCGCGGGGCCGGGCGGTGGTCGCGCATGATCTCCGGGTCGGGACCCCGGAAAAGCACGTTGTCGTGGAGGAACGCCTGGACCTCGGCGTCGAGGGCGGCCTGGTCCTCGACGGCGGCGGGGGCGATGGGCGGGGTGGTCACGAGCGGTCCTCCTGGTCGATGCGGCGCATCTCGATGAAGTAGGGGTCGGTGGTCCGGAGCTCCCAGCCGGGGGCGACCACGAACGTGGAGTGCGGTGCCTCGACGAGCGCCGGCCCGCTGATCGACGCGTCGGCCGGGAGCGCGTCGAGGTCGTGGACCGGCGTCTCGACCGGGGCCCCGTCGAACCAGGCCTCGCGGTGGGCCTTGGGCTCGGCGCTCGTGCGGGTGGCCAGCGCCGCGAGCGCGGTGCCGCCCGCGGATGTCGGCCCGTCGCCGGGGCTCCCGGGCCCGCCGGCGGCGACGGCCGCGACGCTGCCCGCGGCGGGCGCGGCCGCGAACCGCACCTTCTCCAGCGGGACGTAGGCGACGACCCGGATCTGGTTGACCTTGATCCCGGTCTCGGGCGTCTGGGTGCCCTGCCCGAAGCGATCGCCGTAGGAGTCGTGGTAGCGCTTGATGATGTCGAGCACCTGGCGCGCCGACGCGAACCGCTCGAACGGCAGCACCATCGACGTCAGCTGCAGCTGGTCGCCGTAGCGCATGTCGAACTCGACCCGGAAGGCGACGTCCTCGGCGGCGAAGCCCTGGCGGACGATGTCGTGACGGCCGCGCTCGCGCAGCTCGTCGATGTGCCGGTTGAGCACGTCGACGTCGGTCATCAGCGAGCGCGAGGTGGCGTCGTAGAGCGACAGGTAGACCGAGCGCTCGTGGATGTGCAGCTGGTCCATGTTGCCCGCGCCGACGGCCGAGAAGATCGCCGAGTTGCGGGGCACGAGGACACGGACCACGCCGAGGTCCTGCGCGAAGCCGCAGGCGTGGGTCGGGCCGTTGCCGCCGTAGGCGAGGATCGTGAACCGGCGCGGGTCGTAGCCCTTCAGCGCGACCTCCTTGAAGATCCCCTGCGCCATGTTGTTGTCGACGATCCGCCGGACCGCGGCGGCGGCCTCGTGGGCGGAGATCCCCAGCGGCTCGCCGAGCCGGCGAGCGATCGCCCGCTCGGCCCGCCGGCGGTTCAGCTGCAGCTTGCCGCCGTAGTAGTAGTCGGGGTCGATGTAGCCGAGCACCACGTCGGCGTCGGTCACCGTCGGCTCGCGGCCGCCCATGTCGAAGCAGACCGGGCCGGGGTCCGATCCGGCGCTCTCCGGCCCGACCTGGATCGCGTGGTGGGTGGAGTCGTAGCGCGCGATCGATCCGCCGCCGGCGCCGAGCGCGACCATCGACACCATCGGGATCTGGACCCGCCAGCGGTCGACGATCGGGTCGAACTCGTAGAAGCGGATCCCGCCGCCGGTCACCATCCCGATGTCGAACGACGTCCCGCCCATGTCGACGGTGATCAGGTCGGGGATCTCCAGCTCGTCGGCGACCTGCTCGGCCGCGTTGAGCCCCGCGACCGGACCGGCGTGGAGGGTCTGCAGCGCGTGGGTGCGGTTGAGCTGTGCCATCCCGCCCGAGTTGTGGACGATCTGCATCGGGCGCCGGTAGCCGCGCTCGCGGAGCGCCCGTTCGAGCGACCGCAGGCCGTGCTGCATCTCGTGGTGCAGGTAGGCGTCGATGATCGCCGACATCGAGCGGGCGTACTCGCCCTTCTTCAGCGACACGTCGTGCGAGCAGACGATCGGGAACGCGCCGAGGTAGGACCCGGGGTACTCCTCGAGCAGCACCTCCTCGACCAGGTCCTCGTGGACCGGGTTGGCGACCGCGTGCATCAGGACCACGACGAAGCCGCGGACGCCCTGCTCGACCAGCTGCTGGATCGCCCGCCGGACGTCCTCGCGGTCGGCCGGGACGACCACATCGCCGGCCTGGTCGACCCGCTCGCGGATGCCGACGATCTGCTCCGGGTCGATCAGCGGCGTCGGCCGGTCGGCCCCGGGCAGGTCGGACTGCTCGAGGTCGGTCAGGCCGTCGCCGTACTGGAGGCCGCGGCCGAGGATGATCGTGTCCTCGTAGCCGGCGGTCGTGATCAGGCCCAGGCGCGGGCCGGAGCGCTCGATCAGTGCGTTGGTGCCGAGCGTCGTCGCGTAGCGCACCGACTCGACCCCGCCGAGCACCTCGTCGACGTCGCTGCCGAGCTCGGCCGCCGCGTTCTCGAGCGCGGCCAGGAAGCCCTCGGAGAGGTTGTGGTGGGTGGTGAGGGCCTTGGCCTCGATCCGCTGCTCGTCCCAGGTCAGGAAGCAGTCGGTGAAGGTCCCGCCGATGTCGACGCTGATCCGCCTCATGCCGTCTCCTCCGTACCGTTCGCCGCCGCCCGCGCGGCGGCTCGGCGCTTGAACCAGTCGAGGTCGAGCTCGATGTCATGGGTGATCGGGTGCCCGGGCGGGAGGTACTCGACCTCGACCATCGCCGCGCAGCCGGGGCAGCAGTACTCCAGGATCCGGCACCACTGCGGGTCCGGCGCGAAGGTGTACTCGTAGGCCTCGGGGTCGATCAGCGGGCGGTGGATCTCGCGCGGGTCCCGCTCGTGGACCAGCAGCCCGTGCTTGTAGCTCTCGCGCGCCGAGCCGTGCTCGCGGCCGCAGCGCGTGCAGCGCCAGGTCTCGCGGTCGAGGTCGACCTCCAGGTACTCGGTGATCGGTTCGATCGTGCTCATCTCATGCCTCCCGGGTCAGGAACGACTGCGCGAACGGGTCGTGCTCGAACCGCCAACCGGGCGGGACGCAGACCGTGACGATGTCGCCGGCGACGATCGCCGGGCCCGTGATCGCGACCTGGCGGGCCGCGATGGCCTCGGCGTCGTGGACCGGCGTCGCGCGCGCGGCCTCGGCGTCCCACCAGACGTCGCGGACGGCGACCGGCTCGGGCAGGTCGGTCGGCCGTTCGACCGCCTCCAGCGGCGGGTGCGGCAGCGCGGCGCGGGCGACGACCGACAGCGTCCGGCGGCCGTCGTCGTCGCTGCCCCGCTCGCTCGTGAGCGCGATCTCGTCGAGCGCGAAGCCCTCGCCGCGCATGTCGATCCGGGCCCGTTCCAGCAGCTGCTCCTCGAGCGCCGCCGCGGACGCCTCGTCGGCGGACGGCAGCACCCGCTCGTAGCGGTGCTCGACGTCGGCGAACCCGACCCCGAGCGCGCTGCAGACGCTGGCCAGCCCGGGCACCAGGACCCGGTCGACGCCCGCGTGCTCGGCCGCTCGCGCGGCGTGGACCGCACCGCCGCCGCCGAACGCCAGCAGCACCCAGTCGCCGCCGCCGCGCTCGGCGATCCCGCGCCGCAGGTGCTCGCCGATCCGCTCCTCCAGCGCCTGCCGGATCCGCGCGGCGGCCCCGACCACCGACAGCCCGAGCGCCTCGGCGACCGGCGCGATCGCGTTCCGCGCCCGCTCCGGATCGAGGGCGACGCGCCCCGCGAAGCGCTGCTCGGCGTCGTAGACCCCGAGCACGACGTTGGCGTCGGTGACGGTCGCCTCGGTGCCGCCGAAGCCGAAGCAGGCCGGTCCCGGGGCGGCGCCGGCGCTGCGCGGTCCCAGCGCCAGCGCGCCGTGGGGGCCGACCTCGGCGATCGTGCCGCCGCCCCCGCCGAGCGCGTCGATCGCCCGCATCGGCAGCGACGTCTCGACGCCGTCGACCCGGCCCCGCTCGCGCCGCTCGATCGCCCCGTCGCGGACGAAGGCGACGTCGGTGCTGGTGCCGCCGATGTCGATCGTCGCGACCCGCGCGAAGCCGTAGTGGCGAGCCAGCGCGGCCGCCGCCTCGACGCCGCCGGCCGGGCCCGAGTTGTAGGTCTTCAGCGCCGTCACCTTCGCGACGCGGTTGGTCGTGCCGTCGTTGCAGAAGACGAACAGCGGCCGCCGCAGGCCGCGGCCGCGGAGGCTCGACTCGGCCTCGTAGAGGAACCGCTCCAGCTGCGGGTGCAGGTAGGCGTTGACGATCGCCGTCGCGATCCGGCGACCGCGCGCCGGATCGTCGACCAGCTCGCTGGAGAAGAGCACCGGCAGCGCGCCGAGGATGTGGCGCGGGTACTCGCGGAAGACGATCCGCCGCACGGCGTCCTCCGCCTGCGGGTCGTCGAGCGCGACCACCAGCCGCTCGGCGCCGTAGCCGAGCAGCGCCTCGACCGCCTGCAGCACCGGCTCGGCGTCCCGCTCCGGATCGCCGGTCAGGGCCAGCGTCCGCACCCGCCAGTCGACCGGCTCCAGCAGCTCGGCGACCAGGGTGCCGTCGAGCTCGTCGCGGACGTCGCGGTGGCCGGCTTCGCTGACCAGCAGGCCGATCCGCGGGCCGCTGCGCTCGATGATCGCGTTCGTCCCGAGCGTCGTCGAGTAGCGGATCGACGCCAGCCGCTGCAGCAGCTCGGCCTCGCCGATCCCGATCTGCGTGGCCGCGTCCGCGACCACGTCGCGGAGCGCGATCGTCAGGTCGTGCGGCGTCGTCAGGACCTTCACCGGCCACGCTCGGCCGTCGGTGCTGACGACGCCGTCGGTGAACGTGCCGCCGGTGTCGATGTCGAGCGTGATCGCTCCCGTGGGTGCCACGGCGTCTCCTCTCAGTTGACCGCGCGCTCGCGGCCACTCCAGTGCGCGCGCCGCAGCGCGCGCTTGTCGGTCTTGCCCACCGGGGTCCGGGGCAGGTCGGTCACGAACGCGATCCGCTTCGGCGCCTTCACCGGACCGAGCGCGGCGCGGGCGTGGGCGATCAGCCCCTCGGCGTCCTCGTCGGCGCCGTCGCGCAGGACGACGAAGGCCGTCACGGCCTCGCCCCAACGGTCGTCCGGGACGCCGATCACGGCGCAGTCGGCCACCGCCGGCGCCGTCAGCAGGGCCGTCTCGACCTCGGCCGGGAAGACGTTGAAGCCGCCGGAGATGATCATCTCCTTCTTGCGGTCCACGATCGACACGTAGCCGTCCTCGTCGATCCGTCCGACGTCGCCGGTGTGGTGCCAGCCGTGGGCCTGGACCTCGGCGGTCGCCTGCGGCCGGCCGAGGTAGCCGGGCGCCACGAGGCGCCCGCGGACGACCAGCTCGCCGGTCTCGCCGGGGTCGAGCAGCCGGCCGTCGTCGTCGGCGACCGCGACCTGGCAGGAGAAGGTCGCGCGGCCGCAGCTGGCCAGGCGGTCGCGACGGCCGGCGGCGACCGCGGCGGCGACCTCCTCGGGGGCGAGGTAGGTGAGCAGGAACGGCGACTCGCCCTGGCCCCAGCACTGGGCGACGCAGGGGCCGAAGACCTCGACCCCCTCGCCCATCCGGTCGGGCGAGACGGGCGCGGCGGCGACCAGCAGCAGCGCCAGGCTGGAGACGTCCCGCGGTCGCGCGCGCTGGGCGTCGAGCAGCGCGTAGTAGGCCGTCGGCGGCAGGAAGAGGTGGGTCACCCGGTGGCGCTCGATCCGGTCGAGCACGTCGTCGGCGTCGAAGCCGGGGCGGACGACGACCGTCGCGCCGACCGAGCCGAGGATCACGGCCATCACGCCGGCGGCGTGGGTCATCGGCGCCACCATCAGGTTGACCGGGTCGGGGACGGTCGGCCAGTGGCGAGTGGTCAGCTCGTTGAGCGTCGCCCAGACCTGGTTCGTCCAGATCACGGCCTTCGAGCGGCCGGTGGTGCCGCCGGTCGGCCAGTAGCAGCAGTGGCGGTCCGGGCTGCCGAAGGGATCGGCCCAGTCCGGCAGCGTCGTCCCGTCGCCGGTGGCGAGGTGCTCGCGGAGGCCGATGGCGCCGGGGAACGGATCGCCGAGGCTGACGACCGAGGTGAGGCCGGGGACGGCGGCCCGCAGCGGGGCGACGGCGTCGGCGAAGCGCGGGTGGACGTACAGCCGCCGGCAGGCGACGTCGTTCATGTAGTCGCCGTTGGCGCCGAGGGCGTTGAGGTGGTTGAGCGGGGCCCAGGCGGCGCCGGCGCGCCAGAGACCGAGCATCGCCACGAACGCGTCGGGGTCGTTGGGGGCGAGCACGCCGACCGTGTCGCCGACCGCGAGCCCGTCGGCGTGCAGCGCGCGGGCCAGCTCGTGCGAGCGGCGCTGGGCGGCGGCGAACGTCAGCTCGCGGTCGTCGGCGCCGAGCAGCAGCGCCCGGTCCGGGGTCCGGGCGGCGGCCTGGTCGAAGTAGTCGATGACGCGCATGGGGCGAGGACCAAGCTAGGTCGGCCCCACCGCCGCGTCTTCGGCCAAGACCGGCGAACTCGGCGCACGGATCCCGTCAATCGAGGTCACGGCTCCCGCATGGCGCGCGACCGACGAGGGCCGGTAGAGAATCGCCATGACGCTCTTCGCCGCTTCCGAACGGGCCGATCCGTACGCCGCGCTGCTGGGGCTCGGCCACGACCTCCACGCGCCCTCGGCCGACGTCCAGGCGGCCCTGGAGCTGGTCGTGGAGCAGGCGCAGACGCTGCTCGCGGCCGACCTGGCCTGGCTGGTCCTGACCGACGAGAGCGGTCGCTTCCTGCGGCCGGCGGTCCTGCGCGGGTTCCGCGACCTGGCGTTCCTGCACGCGCGACTCCCGATCGGGGACGGCGTCGGCGGCCAGGCGATCGACCGCCGGACACCGCTGGTGGTGGCGGACTACCGCCGGCACCTGCACCGGACGACGTCCGACGTCCGCGAGCGGGTCCTGGCCGAGGGCGTGGCGGCGCTGGTCTGCGCGCCGATGATGCACGAGGCGCAGGTGATCGGGACCCTCTACGCCGCCAGCCGCCGCCCCGCGCAGTTCGACGCCGAGCAGGCGCAGGTGCTCGGCGCGCTCGCCGAGCAGGCCTCGGCCGCGATCGAGCAGCGGCGCTCGTTCCGCCGGATCACGAGCGAGAACCGGCGCTACGCGCGCTCGCTCGACCACCACCGGCAGCTCGTCCAGGTGAGCGTCCGCGACGGTGGGCTCGACGGTCTGGCGGCGCTGCTGTCGGCGTGGCTCGGGCGACCGACGACGATCGCCTCGTGGCCCGCGGAGGAGCCCGCCGACGGCGACGACGACGACGGCGACGGGCCGGCGCTGCGGCGGGCGATCAGCGCCCCCTGCGGACGGCTGGGGACGCTGACGATCGGCGGCGGCGAGCGGCTCGATCCGGACCAGGAGGCGGTGGTCGAGCAGGCGCTGCCGCTGCTGACGCTGGAGCTGCTGAAGCGCGAGGCGGCCGACGACGGCGAGTGGCGGGCCCGCGGCGCGCTGCTCGAGGCGCTGCTCGACGCCGGCCCGTCGCCGCCGCCCGAGCTGGCCCGGCGCGCGGCGCGGCTGCGGGTCGACCTGGACGCGGCCCACTGCGTGGTGGCGCTCGACGTCGACGGCGACGACGAGGCGCCGGCGCAGGTGCTGCGGGCGGCGCGCAGCCTGCTCGCCCGCCAGGCTCCCGGCCAGGGCGGCCCGGCGCTGACGTTGCGGGACGGACGGACGGTGCTGATCGCGCTGCCGCCGACCCTGACCGCCGATCCGGCCGCGACCGCCGCCACGCTGCGGGACGCCGCGACCAGCCAGGCGGGGGCCGAGGTCGTCTGCGGCGTCGGCCCGGTCACCCGCGACGTCGCCGCGAGCGCCCGCGCGGCCCGGGCGTGCGCCGCCTTCGCGGCCGTCGGCGGCGGCGAGCGGCTGGTCGACTACGAGCGGCTCGGACCGCTGCGGTTCCTGCTCGACGCCCGCGATCCGCGCCACGCGCTGGCCTCCGCCGAGGCGATCCTGGCGCCGCTGGTCGCCCACGACGCCCAGCACCGCACGCCGCTGGTGGCGACCGCGCGGGCGCTCGCGGCCTGCGGAGGCCACCAGACCCGGACGGCGGACCGCTGCTTCGTCGCGGTCAGCACGCTCAAGTACCGGCTGCGCAAGATCGAGACCCTGCTCGGGGTCAGCCCCAACGATCCCGAGACGCTCTTCCGCCTGACGCTGGCGTTCCGGATCCGCGACCTGCTGCGGCCGGGCGGCGCGGCCTCCGGCCAGGAGTGGGCGGACCGATGAGTTCCGACCGACCCGGGAGTCTTGGCTGCCATGACCGAGACCACCTGCCACATGTCGATCTCGCTGGACGGCTTCGCCGCCGGCCCCGACCAGGACCGCGAGCACCCGCTCGGCGTCCGCGGCCTGGAGGTCCACCGCTGGCATCTCGGCGAGATCACCGACCCCGCCGACGTCACGGCTCGCGACTGGCTGATGCGGCCCCGCGGCGCCTACGTGATGGGCCGCAACATGTTCGGCCCGATCCGCGGCGAGTGGGACGAGGACTGGCGCGGCTGGTGGGGCGACGAGCCGCCGTACCACGCCCCGGTCTTCGTCCTCACCCACCACGCCCACGAGCCGATCGAGATGGAGGGCGGCACGACCTTCCACTTCGTCACCGAGGGCTTCGACGCCGCCTTCGCCCAGGCCATCGCCGCCGCCGACGGCCGCAGCGTCGACATCGCCGGCGGCGCCTCGACCGTCCGCCAGGCCCTCGCCGCCGGCGTCGTCGACGAGCTGGTGCTCGACATCGCCCCGGTCCTGCTCGGCGCCGGCGAGCGGCTGTTCGACGACCTCGGGGAGCTGCGCCTGACCCCCGTCGAGACCCTCCACTCGCCCCACGCCACGCACATCCGCTATCGGGTGGGGGGCTGAGCCACGCGCGGCCGGACGGTCGAGGACCGGACTATTGGTTGACCGGTCTATCTTTGCGCTCTAGGGTGCGGACGATGCCTCGTTCGCCCTGCCCGCCCCGCCGCCGACCCCGTCCGACCGCGTTCGCGGGCCGCTCGTGACCGCCGATCGCGGCGTCGTCCTGGTCACCGGCGCCGCCGGCGGGATCGGCCGGGCGATCGTCGAGACATCGGCCCAGCGTGGCTGGTCCGTGCTGGCGACCGACCGCGTGCCGGACGCCACGTTCGCCGCCGGTGGCCAGGCGCGTATCCGCTACGTCGCCGCCGACGTCACGAGCGAGGAGCAGATGGCCGCTGTCGTCGCCGACGCTCGCGCCCTCGGCCCGCTCGTCGGCGCGATCGCCAACGCGGGAGTCCTGGCCGAGGGCTTCTCGCCGCTCGTCGACGCCGCGCCGGCCGGCTGGCGGCAGACGCTCGAGGTCAACGTCGTCGGCGTGCTCGTGACCCTGCAGGCGGCAGCCCGCGAGCTGGTCCGCACCGGCGGCGGCCGGTTGCTGGCGACGGCCTCCGTCGCCGGGCTGCGCGCCGAGCCGCAGCTGCCCGCCTACTGCGCGAGCAAGGCCGCGGTGATCTCGATCGTGCGCTCGCTGGCCCTCGAGCTGGGCGCGGCGGGGATCACCGTCAACGCCGTCGCCCCCGGTCCGGTGGGCACCGAGGCGCAGCAGCGCGTGATCGAGGAGCGGGGACGGCCGCGGCTCGAGGACGAGACGGCGGCCCAGCGGTTCGAGCGCCACCGCGCCGAGGGCCGACCGCTGGCGCGGATGGCGACGCCGAACGACGTGGCCGAGGCCTTCGCCTGGCTGCTCTCGGACGCCGCCGCCTACGTCACCGGCGAGGTGCTGACCGTCGACGGCGGATCGGTCCTCGCATGAGCGGGACGGCGCCGGACGGCAGCGAGGTGCGGATCGGGATGGTCGGGTCCGGCTTCATCGCCGGGCTCCACAGCCGCGCGCTGCGGGCGGTCGGGTACCTGCCCGGCCCTTCGCCGCAGCCGGTCCTGCAGCGGCTCGCCAGCCGCAATCGGGCGACGGCCGCGGAGCTGGCCGCGCGCTTCGGGTGGCGCTCGACGACGACCGACTGGCGAGCCGTGACGCGCGATCCGGAGATCGACGTGGTGGCGATCTGCACCCCGGACGCCGCGCACCGCGAGGTCGCCGAGGACGCCTTCGCCCACGGCAAGCACGTCTTCTGCGAGAAGCCGCTCGCCGGGTCGGCCGCCGACGCGCGGGCGATGGCCGCGGCGGCCGATCGCCACGACGGCGTCCAGTTCGTCGGCTTCGTGCTGCGTTGCTGGCCCGCGTTGGAGCACGCACGGCGGACGATCGCCGCCGGCGAGCTGGGCCCGCTGCGGAACGTCCGCGCGCGCTACCTGCTGGACTCGGAGACGTTGCTGGAGAGCAGCCTGCGCGGCCTCGGCTCGCACGTCCTCGACGCGCTGGTGGTGCTCGCCGGGCCGGTCGACGCGGTCGCCGCCACCACCCGGCCCACGGCGGCCGACCCCGAGATCGACGGGCGGGCCGCGGTGCTGCTGGAGTTCGCCAGCGGCTCCACCGGCGTGCTCGAGGTCGACCGCGAGGCACGTGGCCGGGCGATGGACCTGGTGATCGAGGCCGACTGCGAGCACGGCGGCCTGACGATCGGGTGGCGGACGCGGGACGTCGTCGCCGTCCACCGCGTCGCCGGTGGCGTCCACCAGATCCCGATGGGACCCCGCACGTCACCGTTCCCGATCGCCCCGCTCGACGGGCTCGGCTACGCCCTCGACGACCTCTTCGCGGTCCAGGCGCGACAGCTGCTGATGCTCGTCGCCGGGGAGCACGCCCGCTACCCGACGTTCGGCGACGCCCTGCACGTCGCCGAGGCGACCGACGCGATCCTCGACGCCGCCGCGACCCGCGGCTGGCGCGCCGTTCCGCGACCGGCCGAGGCCGACGGCCCCGGCCGTTGAGCCAGCCAGCCGGCCGGGGCCCGGGCGTCAGGCCCCGGCCGGCACCGGGGCGACCGCGGCCGGCGTCGCGTCCTCGTACGCGACCGGCAGCCAGGTCCGCTCGGCCGCGGCCCGCTCGATCGTCTCGACCACCTGGGCCACGCGGTAGCCGTCGCGGAACGTGGGAACGCCGTCCGGGAGCGCCGTCCCGGCCGCGATCGCGGTCACCATCGCGTGCGCCTGGTGCGCGAAGCAGTCGGCCCAGCCGATCGGGTGCTGGCCCTGGATCCCGACCGGCAGCCAGAAGTCGCTGTACGGATGCTCGGCCTGGCTGACGAGGTACGTCCGCGCCCCCGGCTGGCCGCGCAGCGAGACCGTCAGCTCGTTGAGCCGCTCGAAGTCGAAGCGGAGCGAGCCACGGGTGCCGTCGATCTCGACGCGGCTGGTGAGCCCGTGGTTGCCGGCCACCCGCGAGCCCTCGAGGACCGCGGTCGCGCCGCCCTCCAGCTCGACGATCGCGGCGAAGGCGTCGTCGTTGGTCACCCGTCCGCCGGGACGCTCGTCGATCGAGGTGGACACGCGCCCGGTCACGGCCGCGACCTCCTCCCCGAGCACGAAGCGGGCCACGTCGACGTGGTGCGAACCGAGGTCGCCGAGCGCTCCGGCACCGGCGACGGCGCGATCGAACCGCCACGACATCTCGACCCGCGGGTCGAGCGCGAACGACAGCAGGAACTGCGCCCGCACGTGGAGGACCTCTCCCAGCTCACCCGAGCGGACCAGGTCGCGCGCGTGCTGGACCGCCGGGATGAACCGGTACATGAACGCGCACTGATGCAGGACTCGGGCCGCCTCGACGGCCCGCCACAGCTCCAGCGCCTGGGCGGCGGTCGGAGCCAGCGGCTTCTCGCAGAGGAGGTGCTTCCCGGCCCGCGCAGCGGCCAGGCAGGGCTCGACGTGCACGTGGTTCGGCCCGGCCACGTCGACCAGCTGCACGCGATCGTCATCGACGATGGCCCGCCAGTCGTCGACCACCGCTCTCCAGCCGTAGCGGTCCGCAACCTCCCGCGCGAGCGCCAGGTCGCGGTCGGCGAGCACGACCAGGTCGACGTCCGCGCCGACCCTCCGGCGTGCGGCCGCGGCTCCCCGGTAGGCGAGCGAGTGGACCTGGCCGATGAAGCCCGCCCCCATCTGCCCGACGCCGATGCGTTCGACCGCGGGCACCTAGGCCTCCGGTCGGGACGGCGTGGACGGGGCGATCAGGCGCGCGGGCAGCCGGAAGGTGCGGACGGCGTTCTCCCAGTAGAGCTGGCGCAGCACCGCGAGCGGCAGGTCGAGGCCGTGCACCGTCCAGCCGCCGGCGTCGGGGATCGGGTGCTGCAGCCGCGGTTCGCCGGTCTCGAAGAAGTCCCAGTGGCGCTGGAACCAGGCGTCGACCTGCCACCGCGACGGATCGTCCGGGTCGAGCGCCTCGATCCGCCAGTTGCCATCGGGGCCGGGCAGGTCCTGATGGGCGGTGCGGATCAGGTCGGTGCCGAAGAGCACGCGATCGGCGTGGCGGACGATGATCGCGCGCACCTGCTCCCAGGCGTCGTCGCGGCCCATGTCGGCGATCGTCGTCGCGGTGTCGACGCGGTAGTTGGGGTACGTCGCCAGCATCCGGTCGACCTCGGGCCAGGTCATGAAGCAGCCGAAGTGGAGGCCGACGAAGGTCGTCTCCGGATGGCGGGCGACGGTCGCCTCGAGCTGCTCGTGGATCCGCTCCAGCGGCGGGTGGTCGCCGCCGCCGTACCACCACTCGGGGTGGTCCCGCAGCTCGTCGCGACGCGGGTTGCGCTCGTCGAGCGGGGCGAAGAACCACGGCGAGTCGCCCTGGTGGATCACGATCGGGAGCCCGAGCTCGGCGGCCGTCCGCCAGATCACGTCGAGCCGCGGGTCGTCGACCCCGAAGCGGTGGCCGTCGGCGTCGGTCAGCCAGAGTCCGAGGTTCTTCCACATCTTCACCCCGGCGGCGCCGAGCCGTGCGGCCTCGCGGATCGCTCGCTCGCTGCGGGCTTCGAACTCCGCCGTCCCGACGTCGGTCAGGTCAGGCATCACGCACCGCACCACCGTCTCGGCGCGATCCCCCCAGGCGACGCCCTCGGCGGCGAATCCGGGCGGCGGCCAGTTGGTGTCCCAGAAGCTGACGGCCGCGCGCAGCCCCGCGCGGACCGCGACCGCGTCGGCGTGCTCGATCGTCGTGGCGTCGTAGTGGCAGTGCCCGTCGATCACGGGGCCGTCGTACTTCGGGTGGGTCATCGTGCGTCTCGCGGTCGTCGGCTCGGTGCCGCGCGGCCCGTCCGGATCCGGGCGGGCCGCGCACCAGGTCGGGGCCTCAGCAGGGGTTGCTGTAGTAGAGGGCCTTGGTCTTCGGGCTGTCGATCTGGTCGTTGCTGACGGTGCTGATCGGCGGGGTGAGGGTCTTCGTCACCGGCTTCCCGGTCAGCTCGTTGGCGATCTGCCGCACGGCCATCCGGCCCTCCTCGCGCGGACGCTGAACGACGGAACCGGTGACCGACCCCTCACGCAGCAGCTTGATCCCGACCGGCTGCAGGTCCCAGGTGATGACCTTGACCTTGCCGACCTTCTGCGTCTGGCGCAGGGCGGTCGCGACGCCCGAGGCGACCAGGTCGTTGCTGGTGTAGATGCCCTTCAGGTCGGGGTAGCGGTTGAGCAACGCCGCCGCCTCGGCCGCGATCTTGTTGACGTCGAGGTCCGGGTACTTGATCCCGACCACGTCGATGCCCGGGAACTCGGCCATCGCCGCGCGGAAGCCCGCGATCCGTCCGCGCGTGATCGGGTGGCTGGGGATGACGCCGATCGCGACGACCTGCCCGCGCTCGCCGATCTGCTTCGCCAGCAGCTCGCCGCCGAGCTTGCCGCCGGCCTCGTGGTCGGAGCTGATGAACGAGATCGACAGCGACGCGTCCGCCAGCGGGACGTCGGCGGTGACGACCGGCAGCCCCTGGGCCACCGCCGGCTTGATCGCGACCGAGCCGGCTTTCGGGTCGACCGCGCTGTAGATCAGCCCGTCGGGGTTGCGGGCCAGCGCCGACTGCAGCACCTGCGCCTGCTCGGCGGCGTCCTGCGACTTGCTCGGACCCTGCGGCGGGCTGACGTCGAAGCCGAGCTTCCGGCCCTCGTCGAAGGCGCCGCAGCCGATCTGCTTGGAGTAGCCGGGGACGGACTCCGGCATCACGATCGCGAGCTTCTTGCCGGAGAGCGCGCCGCCTCCACCGGTGCCGCTGCCGGCCCCGTCGTCCGAGCCGCAAGCGGCCAGCGTCAGCGCGGCCGCGATCGAGAGGACCGTCGCGGTCGCGCGGCCGGACGGCTTCCGCCGTCGACGTCCGTCGCCGCATGGCCAGGCTTGGTTGCCCACGTCGTGCTCCTTGTTGGTGATGGGTTGCTGAACGTCGATGGCGGGGGTGGACCGTCGGCCGGTCACTCGCTGCGCTTGCGCCGCTCGCTGTCGAGGTAGACCGCGAGCACCAGCACGACGCCGGTCACGACCTGCTGCCAGTAGGACTGGACGTTGCCGATCACGAGCCCGTTGGCCAGGACGACGGGGATGAACGCGCCGATCACCGTGCCGAGGATCGTGCCGACGCCGCCGTAGAGGCTGGCCCCGCCGAGCAGCGCGGCGGTCGCGGCGTTGAGGGCGTCGAGCGAGTGGCCCGAGATGCTGGTGGTCGAGAACCGCGCGAGGGCGAGCCAGCCGGCGAGCCCGGCGGCGGTGCCCGAGAGCACGTAGATCGAGACCAGGTGCCGGCGAACGGGGATCCCGGCCCGCTCGGCGGCCTCCTTGCTCGAGCCGATCGCGTAGGTGCGGCGCCCGAAGACGGTCTTGGCCAGCACCACCCCGGCGGCCGCCGCGAAGAGCAGCGCGATCAGCGCCACCGGGGGCACCCCGAGCACCCGCTCGTTGCCGAGGCTGATCATCGACGCGGGCACGTCGACCAGGTCCTGGCCGTTGGCGACCACCAGCGACAGCCCGAGCCCGGCGCCCATCGATCCGAGGGTCACGATGATCGGGTTCAGGCGAGCGAAGGCCACCAGGCTGCCGTTGACCGCGCCCCAGGCCGCGCCGGCGGCCAGCGCGGCGACCAGGCCGACGAGCGCGGTCGGCCAGCCGCTGCCGCCGACCGCGCCCATCGCCTTCATCGCGACCACCCCGGAGAAGACCAGGACCGAGCCGACCGAGAGGTCGAAGCCCGCGGTGATGATCACGTAGGTGATGCCGACGGCCAGCACCAGCGTGATCGCGACGTCGAGGCCGATGTTGCGGAAGTTGTCGGCGTTGGCGAACTCGCCGCCGTTGATCACCGAGAACGCCACGATCACGCCGACGAGGGCCGTGAAGACGGCGAACAGCGGGCTCGCGACGATCCGCCGCGTCCGCGACGGGACCGCCGGTCGGTCGGACTCGCCCGGCGCGCCGGGGCCGCCGGGGGTCGACGCGGACGGGACGGGGGGCGTCATCTGGGCGCTCACGAGACCGCCTCCTTCGTGCCGGTCCCGAGCGGAGCCGCTCCACCGCCCGTCATCGCGGCCACGAGGCCGTCGATCGTCGCCTCGCCGCGACCGAAGCGCGCGACGCGCTGGCCCAGCCGCAGGACCTCGATCCGGTCCGAGACGGCGAGCACGTCGGGCATGCTGTGCGAGATCAGGACCACGGCCACCCCGGTGTCCGCCACCCGCCGCACGAGGTCGAGCACGTTGCGGGTCTGGACCACGCCGAGCGCCGCGGTCGGCTCGTCGAGCAGCACGATCCGCCGCCCCCAGGCGACGGCCCGCGCAACGGCGACGCCCTGGCGCTGACCGCCGGAGAGCCCGCGGACGGTGGCGCCGTCCGCCCGCGCGGTCACGCCGAGCCGCCGGAACTGCTCCGCGGCCTCCTCGCGCATGCCCCGCTCGTCGAGGAACCCCAGCCGCCCGAGGACGCCGGAGCGGCGCCGCTCGCGGCCGAGGAACAGGTTCGCGGTCGGCCCGAGGTCGGGCGCGAGCGCCAGGTCCTGGTACACGGTCTCGATCCCGGCCGCGTGCGCCGCTCCCGGCGACGTCGGCTGGTACTCGGCGCCGTCGACGACGATCGAGCCGCCATCGGGCGTCGCCGAACCGGAGAGCACCTTCACCAGCGTCGACTTGCCGGCGCCGTTGTCGCCGATCAGCGCCGTGACCTCGCCCGAGCGGCATTCGAAGTCGGCTCCGCGCAGCGCCTGGACGTGCCCGTAGGACTTCGTGATCCCGCGCGCCGCGAGCGCCGGCTCGCCGGTGGCACTCACCGAGGACACCGTCCGGCGCCGTCGCGGTCGGCCGTGTCGCGCGTCGGCCGCCCGGGCCGCTGCCCGGGGTTCGAAGCTCGTGCTGCTCCTTGCATGGGAAGACCCTAGCCGACATTGGTCGACCGGTCAACCGGTGTATCGATCGGCCGCCCGTCACCCGTCCACGACGGGCAGTTCGACCCACGACCGACGCTCCCCGTCGTGGTGCACGAGCTGGCGGGCCGCGACGCCGCGGGGGCCGTCCCCAGCACCGAGGTTGCGGTCCCAGCGCGGGAAGCTGCTGCTCGCCACCTGCAGCCGCAGCCGGTGGCCCCGGAGGAAGGCGTGCGACGCCGACCAGAGATCGATCCCGACCGAGCGCAGGCGATCGGCGCCCGCGAGGAGCCGCACGACCCCGTCGCAGACGCCGTACGAGCGGCCGTCCGGGTGCACGTCGCAGAGGCGGGCGACCCAGTCGGTCGTCGGCGCGCTCGACTCCGCGTGCAGGACCACGCGCACGCGGCCCGTGACCTCGAGCTCCCCCGTCAGCGGCGCGCTGCTGAACACGAGCACGTCGTCGCGCGCCTCGACCCGCGCCTGGTCGAGCGGTCCGCGCCGGTAGCCACCCCCGATCATGATGGCGCCGCCGACCGTCGCCACGGGGTCGGCCGGATCGTGGACGAAGCCGCTCGCCGCGGCCGGTCCCGTCGGTGGGGTCGGCGCGAGCCCGCCGCCGGGCGCGAGGAACCATCGCCGGACGCGGGCCCGCGGCAGTGGCCAGGCCGGCTCGTCGCGCCACGCGTTGCGGCCGGTGGTGAAGATCCGGACCGGCGGCCGGTCGTCGTCGCCGGTCCGCGCCGCAGGATCGAGGTGGCGACGGAACCAGGCCAGCTGCAGGTCGTCGAGGTCACCCTCGGGATGGGCCGGCGTCCCCAGCCCGTTCCCGCGGACGCCGAACGAGAGATCGCCGACGGTCGCGCCGAGGTCGCAGTCGCCGTGACCCCAGGGACCGACGACGAGCCGCGAGCGACCGCCGGTGGCGATCGTGGCGACGTGGTTGTCGAGCGTCCCCTGGAGGAAGAGGTCGTGCCACCCGCCGACGTTGAGGACCGGGACCGCCACCTGCCGGTGCGCGCCCGCCACCCGACCACGGACCTCGACCTCCGGTTCGGCGTCGCGACGCGTGGCGCCCAGATCGCGGGCACCGTGACGGCGGAGCGGCCCCAACCCCTCGACGGGCAGCTCCCGGACGCCGTCGGTCGCCAGGCGGTCGATCTCGTCGAGCACCGCCGCGACCCTCCGCCGCTGCCGCGCCGCGCTGGGGAGCGGCGGACGGGCGAGTTGCGCCAGGTGGGTTTCCAGGCCCCACCAGGCGTTGAGGCCGAGCTCGCGCGCGCCGCCGCGGGCGACCAGGCCGTCGAGCGGATCGCACCAGGTCAGCAACGGTGCGATCGCCCGCAGCGACGGCGGGCGGGCGAGCGACGCCTGCCACTGCGTGCTCCCGCAGTAGCTGCCGCCGTACATGCCGACGCGGCCGTTCGACCCGGGCAGTCGCGCCGCCCACTCGACCGCGTCGAAGCCGTCCTCGCGCTCGTGCCGGAGCGGTTCCCACGCGCCCGCGGAGGCGAAACGCCCGCGGACGTCCTGGACCACGACCAGGAATCCCGCCCGCGCCGCGGCGACCGGGTCGATCGTCGCCGAGGCGCGCGGGCGACGCTTGTCGTAGGGCGTTCGCGTCAGCAGCGTCGGCCAGCGGCCCGCGGCCGCCGGCCGGTAGACGTCGGCCCGCAGCGTCACGCCGTCGCGCATCCGCGCCGCGACGTCGAACGCCACCCGCACGCCGCGGTCGTGCTCGCCGTCCACGGCGCTCACCAGAGGCTCTGACCGCCCTCGATCATCAGGTTGTGGCCGGTCATGTAGTCGGAGGCCTCGGACGCCAGGTAGACCAGGCCGGCCTGCAGATCGGTGACCTCGCCGAGGCGACCGGCGGGGATCTGGGTCAGCCACTCGGCCACCAGCGGACGCAGCGCCTCCGACTGCTCGATCAGCGCGGTCCGGATGATGCCCGGGGAGATCGCGTTGACCCGCACGCCACGATCGGCCCACTCCCCCGCGAGCGTCCGCGTGAGCTGCACCACGGCGGCCTTGGAGGCGTTGTAGGCGGCCTGCTTCTGCGGATGCGGAACGACCAGCGACGCCATCGACGCCGTGTTGACGATCTTCCCGTAGCCAGCCCGCAGCATCACCCGGCCGGCCGCCTGGCAGCCGAGGAAGACGCCCCGCGCGTTGACGGCGAAGGCGGCGTCCCACTGCTCGGGCGTCGTCTCCTCGGCCGCGCCGTTGGGGTTGATCCCGGCGTTGTTGACGGCGATCTCCAGCCCGCCCCAGGCGTCGACGATCGCGCCGACGTAGCGCTCGGCGGCGTCCTCCTGGGCCACGTCGGCGGCGAGCGCGAGCGCGTCGATCCGTTTCGCCGCCAGCTCGTCCGCCACGGTCCGGGCGCGGTCCAGGTCGAGGTCGATCACCGCGACGCGGGCGCCGGCCTCGCCGAGGGCGTGCGCGAAGGCGCGGCCGATGCCCTGACCGGCGCCGGTGACGAGCGCCCGGCGGCCGTCGAGGCGCAGTCGGTCGAGGATCGAGCGGCCGCCGGCGCCGGTGAGAACGGGATCGGAATCGGTCATCGGTGCACCTGGAGGGGAGAGTCGGGGGTCGCCGGCGGGCCGTCCTTGACGGCTCCGACGATCTGGCGGAAGCCATGGGAGAGGATCGCGGGGCCGCCGAAGAGCACGATCTGGGCGCCCTTGCGACGCCAGCCGAGCGCGCTGTCGACGGTCGGCGCGAAGACGCAGAGGCCGGCGTCGCCGTCGCCTACGCCCGCCACGACGCGATCGATCGCGTCGGCGACGTCAGGATGCTCGACGTCGCCGGGACGCCCGAGCGACATCGAGAGGTCGGTCGGCCCGAGGAAGACCGCGTCGACGCCAGGGACGTCCGCGATCGCCCGCGCGTGCGGCACCGCGGCGACGTCCTCGACCTGCACGATCACCACCGTCGCATCGTTGGCGCGCCGCACGTGGGCCGCGAGCGAGGTCAGCCCGTAGCGGCCGGCGCGGGTGCTCGTGGCCAGGCCGCGCCGCCCGCGCGGCGGATAGTAGGCGGCGGTGACGGCCTGCTCGGCCGCCGCGGCGTCGTCGACGTGCGGGACGACGATCCCCGCCGCACCGGCGTCGAGCGCCCGCAGGACCTCGAGGTCGCCGTTGCGGCCGACCCGCACCAGCGCCGCGATCCCGGCCGCGGACGCGGCCCGCAGGTGATCCTCGAGCAGGGCGGTGTCGCCGGCGCCGTGCTCGGCGTCGATCACCACCAGGTCGAAGCCGGCCAGGCCGGCCGTCTCCACCATCGCGGCCCCGGGGATCTTCACGACCACGCCGACGAGCGACTCGCCGGCCCGGATCCGTTCGGCGATCCGGCGGTTCATGCGCGCGCTCCGGTCGTGGCCCGCGCGAACGCCCGCAGCTTGGCCCGCGCGACGTCCTCGACCGCCCGGATCGCGGGTTCGAGGATCGGCGGCAGCGCGTCGCCGTCGGGAGGCGCGGCCGCCGTCCGCCGCCAGGCGTCCCGGAAGGCCCGCCGGAGCTCCGTGTTGACGTTGATCTTGGCCACGCCGAGCCCGATCGCGCGGGCGACGTCGCCGTCGGGCAGCCCCGAAGCGCCGTGCAGGACCAGCGGCACCTCGACGCGCTCGCGGATCGCCGCCAGCCGGTCGAAGTCGAGCTGCACCGGCCGGGTCGGGATGCCGTGGACGTTGCCGATCGCGATCGCCAGCGCGTCGACGCCGGTCGCCGCCACGAACCCCGCCGCCACCTCGGGGTCGGTCAGGGCCGTCGCCTGGGCATCGGTCGTCCGGTCCTCGTCGCCGGCGAATCCCGCAAGCTCCGCCTCGACCCAGGCGCCGTGCTCGGCCGCCATCCGCACCACCTCGCCGGTCCGGCGCACGTTCTCCTCCAGCGGCAGGGCCGAGCCGTCGTACATCACCGAGCTGTAGCCGGCCCGCAGGCAACGGCCGATCTCGTCGAGGTCGGTGGCGTGGTCGAGGTGGACGCCGATCCGGGCCGGGCTGGCCGTCGCCGCGGCCACCGCGAGCGCCGCCAGCGGACCCTCGCCGGCGTAGCCGAACGCGCTGCTGCCGGCCTGCACGATCGCCGGCGTGCCCTCGGCCTCGGCCGCCCGGCAGACCGCCAGGGCCTGTTCGAGGTTGTAGACGGAGAAGCCTGGGATCGCCCAGCCTTCCGCGTGAGCGCGGGCGAGGTCGCGGGTACCAGTGGCGAGCATCAGGTCCGGTCCTTGGTTCGAGTGAGGACGGCGGTCAACGCGTCGGCGTGGCCGACGTTCCCGGGGAAGACGACGTACGGCAGGCCCGCCGCGGCGGCGCTCTCGATCCGCCAGACCGAGACCTGGCCGGGCAGCAGCTGGCCGAGGACGATCGCGCGGCGCGCACCGAGCGACTCGGCGGCGACGCGGTGCGCGGTCACGCCGCCCTTGGCCACCACGGCCCGCGGCCGGGTGGCGGCCACGGTCTCGCGGACGACGTCGACGACCGCCTGCGCGATCCGCTGCTTCAGCCGGATGTCGGCCAGCGGATCGCGGCGGGTCAGCAGGCTCCGCGAGGTGGCGATCGCGACGTCCCCCGTGCGCAGCGCGCGAGCGGCGCGCGCCGCCAGCTGGTGGACCTCGCGGCGGGCCGCGTTGTCCGAGCTGGCGACCGCGACGGTATCGAGCTCCAGCACCCGTAGGCCGGTGCGCCGCTGCGCCCGCGCAAGCTGTTCGCTGGTGAGCGCGGTGTGCGAGCCGACGACCACCAGCGTGCCGGCGGCGACCCCGGGTTCGGCGATCGGCCCCGTGCAGGGCGGCGGGACCGTGCGGCCGCTGCGCGCGGCCACGAACGACGGTCCCGACCGGGTCACGAACCGACGACCGCGGGCCTCGGCCCGGGCCAGGCCCTCGGCCAATACGAGCAGGTCCTCCTCGTCAGCGGCGTCGCAGACCACCGGCCGGCCGCCGGAGACGGTGGCGAGGATCGCCGCGACGCGCTCCGGTCCGCCACGGCGGAGGTCGTCGAGGCCGACCTCGCGCACGTCCGCCGACCGCCAGCGGCCGCGACCGCGCGCCGTCGCCCATGCGCGCAGATCGGAGTCGTCGTAGGCGAACACCGGGTCGGCGGCGAACTCGGTCGCGGCCGCGGGCCGGTGGCCGCCGTCGCGCTGACGGACCCAGTGCCGCCGGTCGACGGTGATCCGACCCGCCTCCGGATAGGCCGGGCAGAGCACGATGCCGTCGAGTGGCGCGGCCCCACCGCATCGCAGCCCCTCGTCGAGCGCCAGCACCTCGGCCGGGAAGTGGCCGCGGAGCAGCGAGTCGCTGCGGCTGATCACCTCGAGTCGGATTCCGAGCGACGCCGCGACCTGCTGCGCCCGCTCGCCGACGGTGCGGTTGATCGCCTCGGCCTCGGCCTCCGACAGCGCCCGCGAGTTCGTGAGCACGAACGCCACCCCGGCTTCGTGGGCCAGCGCCCACCGCAGGTCGTCCGCGCTCCAGGACGTCACCAGCGGCACGCCGGCCACCACCTGGCTGCCGGTCGGGTCGTCGTCGACCACCAGCACCGTCGTCGGCGACCTCCGCAGGGCAGCGGCGATCCGGGCCGGACGGCCGGCGTCGATCGGCGCCGGCGGCCGATCGGCGAGCAGCCCGCGGCGGCCGGTCACGGCGACGCCAGCCCGCAGCTCAGGCATCGATGACCGTCCAGCCGCGCCCGTGATCCCCGCACGGCTCGCAGGCGCCGGCGGTCACGATCACCGTGTCCTCGAGCTTCACGAAGCCGATCAGCGGGTCGATCAGGTGGGTCTCGATCGAGAGCACCTGACCCGGGCGCAGCGGCCGCTCGCGGTGGGTCGCGGGGTAGGGCGGCGAGCCGCTGTCGGTCAGCCGCGGCGCCTCGTGCGAGAGCAGCCCGGTGCCGTGGGCGAGGAAGGTCATCCGCGCGCCGTCGGCCTGCTCGCGGATCGCGGCGTCGGCGGCGTCGAAGATCGCGCCGCCCCGCCGGCCCCCGCGGGCCGCGTCCCGCGCGGCCTCCTGCACGGCGAGGATCTGGTCCAGCAGCTGCTGGTGGCGGCGGGTCGGCTCGCCGGCCACCGCCATCCGCGTGAGGTCGGCGACGTAGCCGTCGAAGTGCGCCCCGGAGTCGAGCGACAGCACGTCGCCGGGAGCGAGCCGCCGGTCGGACGGCCCGCGGGTGGCGGAGTCGCCGCTGGCGATCAGGCAGTAGCCGAAGCCGAGGCCCCGGCGGGTCTCCTCGATCCGCAGCCGCTCGACGATCTCGCGCTCGCTCGCGCCGACGCGGGTCGCGGCGAACGTCGCCAGCATCGCGTCGACGACCGCTGTGGCGCCGCGCCGCATCAGGTCCAGCTCGTCCCGTCGCTTGACCGCCCGCAGCTCCTCCAGCGGATGGGAGACGTCGACGAGGTCCGCGTGGGGCAGGGCGTCGCGGAGCGCCGTGAAGGCGTCCGCCGTCAGATAGGGCAGCTCGACCCCGATCCGGCCCCGCGCCAGGCCGGCGTCGCGCAGGCGGGCGCCGGCGATCCGGGCCGCGTCGGCCGCGGTCCACGCCTCCAGCGCCAGGTCGGGCACCCACAGCGGCGTCGCGTCGGTTCCCCAGGCCTCGTTGCCGGCGCCGACGTAGAACGCCGCCTCCGGACGGCCAGCGACGTACCCGACGAACGGCAGGTAGCGGTCGTGGCCGATCCCGTCGAGGGTCGCATAGAGGAAGAAGCGGTACCCGCCGAGCAGGTGGCGGACGTTGTGGGCCGAGGTGGCCAGGACCGCGGCGACGTCCTGCTCCGCCAGCAGCCGGTCCAGCTGCTCGGGCGGGAACGGCGGGCCGCTCACGCGTCGACCTCGACCGGCAGCGAGACCGCCGCCCGGGTCGTGTGGCTGTGCAGCCGCTCGACCGGGCCGTCGACCACGTAGTCGCCCAGCGGCGGCAGCAGCTGCTCGAGCACGACCCGCGCCTCCAGCCGGGCCAGCGGCGCGCCGAGGCAGAAGTGGATCCCCTCGCCGAAGGCCAGGCTCTTCGGCGCCTCGCGGTCGAGGTCGAACGCGTTGGGATCGTCGAACCGGCGGCCGTCGCGGTTGGCGGCGCCGAAGAGCAGGAACACGCGGGCGCCGGCCGGGATCACCTGATCGTGGACGGGGACGTCGACGGTCGCGGTCCGCGCGAGTCCCTGGATCGGGGACTCCAGGCGCAGGACCTCCTCGATCGCCGCCGGGATCAGGTCGGGCGTCGCCCGCAGGCGCCGGCGGGCGACGGGATGCTCGGCGAGGACCAGGAACGCGCTCGCGATCAGGCCCGCCGCGGTCTCGACGCCGGCAGCGAGCAGCAGCAGGCAGATCGAGACGATCTCGTCCTCGGCCAGCGGGACGCCATCGACCTCGGCCCGGGTCAGGGTCGTCGCGACGTCGTCGCGGGGCGTCCGCCGGCGCTCGTCGATCAGGGCGCGGAAGTAGCCGGCGGCCGCGCCCAGGGCGTGGACGGCGTCCTCGGGCAGGCGGTCGACCCCGTCGTGCCGGAACATGAAACGGTCGAGCCACGAGCGCAGCGCGGCGCGGTCGTCGCGAGGCACCCCGAGCAGCTCGCAGATCATCGTCACCGGCAGCGTCCAGGCGACCTGGTCGGCCAGGTCGACGGTGCTCCGCCCCTCCAGCGTGCGGGCGATCTCGGCGACCGCCGCCCGTGCCGCCGGCTCGTAGCCGGCGACCTGCTTGGGGACGAACGCGTGGCGCAGGACCTTGCGCAGCGCGTCGTGGCGGGGCGGGTCGAGGTCGATGAAGTTGCCCGGCCCGTACTCCTGCCCGGTGCCGTCGAGATCGACGCCAGGATGGCTCGAGAAGCTGCGCCAGTCGCGCGCGGCCGCCCGCACGTCGTCGAAGCGCGAGAGCGCCCAGAAGCCGCGCTCCTCGTTGCGGTAGACCGGGAAGTGGTCCCGCAGCAGCGCGTAGGTCGGGTACGGGTCATCGTGCATCGCGTACGCGAACGGGTCGTAGGCGACGGTGGCCATCGAGGTCGACACGGTTCTCCAGATCGATCGCGGGACGGAGCGTCCGGCGCTAGACCGTCGCCTGGTGCCGATCGGCGTGCCGTCGCAGCGCGGGCAGCTCCGCCTGGACCTTCCGGAAGGCGCCGACCAGGCTGTCGATCAGGTCGGGGTCGCGCTCGAAGTAGTTCCACGGGATCTCGATCGAGCGGGCGACCTTGGCGTCGCAGCCCGGCAGCTCGACGGCGGTCGGGTCGATGCCCGACCGGCGGATCGTTTCCGTCCACATCACCCGCGGGCCGCCGTAGCTCGGGCTCAGCCGCTCCGAGCGATGCAGGCCCTTGGCCACGTACGGGACCGCCGGCACGCCCTCGACGGCGAGCGCGGCGACGAACGCGTCGCGCTCGACGCCCGCCAGCTCGGCGTCGAAGTTCAGGGTCACCATGTGGAAGACGCACTCGTCGGCCTCGTCGACCGTCGGCCAGCTGAGCGCCTCGACGTCGCGCAGTCCCTCGAAGAGCCGCGCCGCGTTCCAGCGCCGCGCGGCGTTCTCCTCTTCCAGGTGCGGGAGCCGGTCCAGCGCCATCAGCGCCGAGACCACGTTCGGGCGGTAGGAGTAGATCAGCGAGTCGACCAGAGGCCGCAGCTCGTCGGGGAAGCCGGGCTCGCTGGCCCGCCCCAGCAGCTCTCCGCGGCCGGCGTGCTGACCGCTGATGGTCGCCTTCCAGTAGACGTCGGCAACGCGGGTGACCATGTACCCGCCCTCGGTGGTGGCGAGCGGCTTGACCCCGTTGGTGGAGAACCCGCCGGCGTGACCGAAGGCGCCGACCCGGGTGCCGCGGTGACGCGCGCCGTGCGCCTGGCTGCCGTCCTCGATCACCAGCAGGTCGTGATCCTCGGCGAACCGCATGATCGCGGTCATGTCCGCCGGCTGCCCGTAGAGGTGGGGCACGAGGATCGCCCGGGTCCGCGGCGTCAGTCCGTCGGCGAGCCGGGCCGGGTCCAGCAGCCCGTTGTCGCGGTCGATGTCGACGAAGACCGGCACCGCGCCGTTGTGCAGGATGCAGGAGACCGAGGCCCCCCAGGAGTAGGGCGAGGTGAGCACCTCGTCGCCGCCGGTGACCTCGAGCCCGATCAGGGCGGACTGGAGCGCCCCGTGGCCCGAGCTGGAGGCGAGCACCTGGTCGACGCCGTGGTACGCGGCGAGCCGCGTCTCCAGCTCCTCGATGATCGGGTGGCCCTTGCTGAGGCCCTGCATCGGCCCGCGGTCGAGCGCGTCCGCGATCCGGACGTGGAGGTCGGCGCCGAGGCGCGGGTACTTGGGGTTCGGCAGGCGGTGCGCGGGGGTCCCGCCCAGCAGCGCCAAGGGGTTGGAGGACTGGGCCATGGGCCGAGCGTAACCGTTTGAGGTCGACCGGTCAACCAATTTGGGAGCCATCCTTCGGGACGGTGCTCTAGGCTTGGTCGACCGGTCGACCTGATCCGCCATCTTCATGCACAACGAGTCAAGCGCCCTCCCCCAGAGCCTCCGCATCGCCCCCCGCCGGCCGCCGGTGACGGAGATCACGCGGACGCTGCTGGACTACCTGCTGTCGGGCGAGGTCTCCCCGGGCTCGAAGATCCCGCCGGAGCGGCAGCTGGCCGAGGCGCTGGGCGTCGGCCGCTCACAGGTCCGCGAGGCGATCAAGTCGCTCAGCCTGCTCGGCCTGCTCGACGTGCGTCAGGGGGACGGGACCTACCTGTCGCAGTCCGGCTCGGATCTGCTGCCGCAGGTGATCGAATGGGGCCTGTTGCTCGGGCAGCGGCGGATCTTCGACCTGGTCGAGGCGCGCGCCGAGATCGAGGTGCTGGTCGCGGGACTCGCCGCCGAGCGCGCCACGGAGGAGACGACCGCCCGGCTCCGCAAGGCCCTGGACGCGCTCCGGCAGGCGGGCGACGACGTCGATCGCTACGTCGAGGCGGACGTCGCGCTGCACCTGGAGATCGCCGCCGCGACGGAGAACGAGACCTTCATCAGCCTCGTGACCAGTCTCCGCTCGCTGCTCGGTGTCTGGGCCAAGCGGGTGCTCGAGCACGCCGGCGAGACGGCGTCGTCGTTCGACATGCACGAGCCGATCGTCGACGCGATCGCCGGCGCCGATCCGGACGCCGCCCGGGCCGCGATGCGCGCCCACATGGAGCGTGCCGACCGCCGCCTGCGTGCGGCGCTCGACGCCGAGAACGCATCGGCGGCACCCTCCTCCTGAAACCGGACGTCGAACCGGCCCACCGGTCGACGGCCGTCACTGCCGCATCCGCGGATCCTGCGTCGGGTCGGCGTAGACCGGCGGGCAGCCGGAGGCGACCGCGTCGGGCCGCAGCTCGTAGTGCCAGGGCTCGTTGCCGTAGATCCGGCAGAGGCCGTAGGCGGAGCCGTGCCGGGCCAGCCAGGCGGCGGCGCCCGCGGGACCGATGTCGATCGCCTGACCGGAGACGTGGGCCGAGGTGCCGGGCGTGGCCACCCAGCGCGACGCCTCGGCCTGCGAGCCGTACTTCGCGACCGCCTCGTCGAGCAGCCGCTGCTGGTACGCCCGCGAGCGCCAGCCGCTGTCGACGACGAACGCGATCCCCTCGTTCGCCGCCTGCGACGCGGCCCGACGAACCGCGTCGAGCAGCGCCGGGTCGAGCTTGGCGACGCCCGGGACGCCGCCGTCGAAGACCGTCGTGCCGTCGGGCACGGCCCCGGCGGCCACGCCCAGCTCGCCGCGCCAGCCGCTGCCGCGGTGCTCGCCGCCGACCGCGTCGACCATCGACGCCGACGGTCCCGGCGAGCGGCCGCTGATCGCCACCACGATCGCCCCCAGGACGACGAGCAGGGCGGCCACGCGCCGCTTGCGGATCCGGATCGGGGCGCGGTGGATCGTGCCCATCCCCGTCAGCTGGTCGGCCCGCATCACGCCGCCTCCTGGAACGCACCGGCTCGCGGATCGAGCGCCAGCTCGCCGGCCGCCCAGTAGAACGGGTCGACCGTCGGGTCGCCGAGCAGCTGGCGGCGGACCGGCGGCTGCGTGGCCCACGCCGGCACGTCGGCGAACGGCGTGTCGCGCGAGGTCATCCAGCGGTAGCTGTAGCCCCAGAACATCGCCCGCCGGGTGCGGGCGCCGAGGTTGTCCCGCCGGCGGTGCCAGAGCCGGGCGTCGAAGACGGCGACCGTGCCCGCCGGCCCGAGGATCGGCACGCCGTCGGGCTGCTCCTCGGTCGGGTACCGCGACTCCGCGTCGAGGTGGCTGCGCGGGACCACCTCGAGCGCGCCGTCGTCCGCCGACTCGACGTCGGTCAGGTAGATCGCGACCTTCAGCGTCACCCGCGGCTGGTCGCGCCAGAGCAGCCGCATGTCGCGCCCCATCAGGCCGTTGTCGCGGTGCCAGCGGTGGGCGCCGGTCGGCGGGTGCGGCGGGTGGACGTCCAGGTGCGAGTGGTTGATGTAGATGTTGGGCGAGAGCAGCTCGACCGCGAGCGCCAGCAGCGGCGGCCAGTCGACGACCGCCGCCAGCCGCGGGTGCTGGGCCAGGCCCGAGAGCAGGTGGAGCTGGCCCCCGGCCCCGGCCTCGGGAGACCGTGCCGCCACCTCGTCGACCGCCCCCAGCAGCCGGCGGGAGAGCGGGCGGTCGAGCGTCCCGACCACGGCCCAGCCCTCCTCCGCCACGGTCTTCGCCAGCGGCTCCGTCGCTGCGTTGCTGTAGCTCATGCGACCAGTCAACGGGGAGCGGTGTCGCCAGCACGTACGCGGTTTGCGATACGTCGGCGATACCCCCGCCGCCTACCCCGCCAGCGACGGCACGCCCCGGGCCCGGCCGTAGGCGTGGACCACGTCCTCGAGCCGCGCCACCCGGCTGCCCTTCACCAGCGCCGCGTCGCGCGGACCCAGCGTCCGCAGCAGCGCGACGGCATCGTCGACGCCGGTCACGTGCGCCTCGCCGTAGAGGTCGGTCTCGTAGCCGACCACCTGGACCCCGAGCCGCTCGGCCACGGCGGCGATCCGGCGGTGCTCGGTCGCGCTCCGCTCCCCCAGCTCGGCCATCAGTCCGAGCAGCGCCAGCCTGCGCTCGCCCGGCAGCGCCGCCAGCGAGCGCACCGCCGCCTCGGCCGACGCCGGGATCGCGTTGAAGCAGTCGACCACCAGCAGCGGGCCGGCGGGCACGTGGTGGACCTCCATCCGCCACGGCGACGCCCGCCCCTCGGCCAGCGCCGCGGCGACCGCCTCGATCGGGACCCCGGCCCAGAGCGCGACCGCCGCCGCGGCCAGCGCGTTGGTCACCTGGTGGGCGCCGCGCAGCCCCAGCCGGACCTCCGTCCGGCCCCACGGCGACGAGAGCCGGAAGCGGGCGCGCAGCTCGTCGTCGAGCGCGACGTCGTCGGCCCGGACCTGGGCTTCGGGACCGGTGCCGTAGCCCAGCACGCGGGCGGCGCTGCGCGAGGCCATCGCCCGCACCCGCGGGTCGTCGACGTTGAGGACGGCCAGCCCCGAGGGCGGCAGCCCGGCGACCAGCTCGCCCTTGGCCCGAGCGACGCCGTCGAGGTCGCCCAGGAACTCGACGTGGGCCAGGTCGACGGCGGTCACGACGCCGACCTCGGGCCGGGCCACCTGGCACAGCCGGTCGATGTCGCCCTCGCGCCGGACGCCCATCTCCAGCACCACCCAGCGGGTCGCCTCGGGCGCGCCGAGCAGCGTCAGCGGCAGGCCCAGCTCGTTGTTGAACGACCGCTCGCTGGCCGCGGTCGGGAAGGTCGACGCCAGGCAGCCGGCCAGCAGGTCCTTGGTGGTGGTCTTGCCGACCGAGCCGGTGATGCCGATCGCGCCGGCGATCCTGTCGCGTCCGAGCGCCCCCAGCCGCAGCAGCGCGGCGGCGGTGTCGGGCACGCGGATGGCGGTCCCGCCGACCGGCTCGCGCGCGGTCAGGTAGGCCGCGGCGCCCGCCGCGAGCGCCGCCGGCAGGAAGTCGTGGCCGTCGCGCGCCGCCACGATCGGCGCGTAGAGCTGCCCGGGCCGGAGCGTCCGCGTGTCGATGCTGGCGCCCTCGACGGCGACGTCGGGGCCGACCAGCTCGGCGCCCAGGTGGTCCGCCAGCTCAGCGGCCGAGAAGCGCATGGCTGATCGGGAAGTCGAAGTAGGTGGCGGGGTAGGGCTCGGTCCGCAGCGCGTAGTGCCACCACTCGCAGGCGTAGGCGCGGAAGCCCGAGGCCTCCATCAGCGCCCGCAGCTGCCGGCGGTTGGCGGCCTCGACCGCGCTCACGCCGGGCGCGTCGTGGTGGGAGATCGGGTCCATCAGGTCGTGGCCGCCGCCCATCGGCACCAGCTCGCCGGTCGCCAGGTCGAAGAGCGTCAGGTCGACGCTGCTGCCGCGGCTGTGCCCCGAGCGGGGAGCGACGTAGCCGCGGTCGACCATCTCGCGGCGGTCGATGTTCGGGTAGTGGCGCTGCTTCGTGCGCCCGTTCTCCGGCTGCTCGAACCAGCGCAGGAAGCACTCGACGGCGCGCTGGGGCCGGTAGCCGTCCCACAGCAGCAGGCCGAACCCGCGCACGGCGGCCTCGTCGCGGGCGACGGCGAGCGCGTCGCAGAGCGCCCGCGCGCCGACGATCCGGTTGACCTCGTAGCCGTCGACCGGCTTGCCGGTGAAGTTGTCCCAGGTGGCGTACTTGGCGTCCCAGCGGACGCCCGCGACGACGTCGTCGACGAAGGCGAACTCAGCGGTCACCGTCGTGGCCCTCCAGCGTCGACGCCACGATCCGGTCGAGGACCTCGGCGAAGGAGAGCCCGGCCGCGGCCATCATCCGCGGGTAGCGGCTGTACGAGGTCATCCCGGGGAAGGTGTTGACCTCGTTGAGCACGACCGTCCCGTCCGCGGTCAGGAACATGTCGACCCGCGCGAGCCCGCGGCAGCCGAGGGCGCGGTAGATCGCCTTGGCCGTCTCCTGCACCCGCGATCGGGCCTCGGCGGAGATGTCGGCCGGGACGTTGACCGTCGCGTTGTCGGAGCCCTGCTCGGGCGCCTGCTCCTGGTGGATCCGGAAGAAGCCGCCGGAGAGCGCGATCTGGTCGACCTCGCCGGCGAAGAGGTCGGCGCCGTTGCCGTGGATCGCGCAGCCGACCTCGTTGCCGACGACCGCCTCCTCGATCACGAGCTTGGCGTCGTACTGGCGCGCGTCGCGGACCGCGTCCTCCAGCTCGCCGGGAGCGGAGACCTTGGTGACGCCGAACGACGAGCCCGAGCGCGCCGGCTTGACGAAGACCGGGAAGCGCAACCGCTCCGCGTCGATCTCCTCACCGGGCGCGACGGTCCAGAAGCGCGGCGTCGCGATTCCGGCGCTCCCCGCCACGACGTAGGCCAGGGCCTTGTCGATGCAGAGCGCGGAGCTGGGCACGTCGCAGCCGGCGTAGGGGATGCCCGACAGCTCCAGCAGCCCCTGGATCGCGCCGTCCTCGCCGAACTTGCCGTGCAGCACCGGCAGCACCAGGTCGAGGGGGACGGTCTCGTGGCGATCGCCGTCCAGCACCAGCAGCCCGGGGCGGCTGCGGTCCGGGGAGAGGACGGCGGCGCGGGTGCTGCGCCGCTCCCAGTCGCCGTCGGGACCGTCGCAGAGCCGCCAGGCCCCGGCGCGGGTGATCCCGACGAAGACCGTCTCGTACTTGTCGGGGTCGAGGTGCTTGGCGACCTCGCGCGCGGACTTGACGGAGATCGGGTGCTCCTCGCCACTGCCGCCGAAGACGACCGCGAGCCTCGACCTACGCATGCTCGATCACCCCGGCGAACGCCAGGCAGTTGGCGATCGTGTGCTCGACCATGTCGCGCAGCGCGTGGTCGGTGTAGTAGGCGGTGTGCGGGCTGACGAGCACGTTCGGCAGCTCCTGCAGCCGCCGCAGCGGGCCGGGTTCGATCGGCCGGTCGCGGCGGTCGGCGTAGAAGATCCCCTGCTCGCCCTCCACGACGTCGAGCGCGGCGCCGCCCAGCCGGCCGCTCTCCAGCGCCGCGACCAGCGCCGCGCTGTCGACGAGCGCGCCGCGTCCGGTGTTGACGACGACGGCGCCCGGCTTCATCCGCGCGATCCGGGCCTGGTCGAGCAGGTGGTGGGTCTCGGTGGTCAGGGGCGTGTGGAGGGTGACGACGTCGCTGCGCCGCAGCAGCTCGTCGAGCGGCACGTGGTCGACGGCGGCGCCCGGACGGCGGTCGTGGGCCAGGACCCGGCAGCCGAAGCCCCGCAGCCGGTCGATCACCGCGCTGCCGATGCGACCGGTGCCGATCACGCCGACGGTCAGGTCGCGCAGCTCGCGACCGCGCTGGTCGTGCAGGCGGTAGTCGTGGACGTCGGCCCGGCGGACGATCGCCTTCGCGTGCCGGACGGCCATCAGCATCAGCATCAGCGTGTAGTCCGCGACGCTGTCGGGCGAATAGGCGACGGTTCCGACGCTGATGCCGACGTCCCGCGCGCATTCCGCATCGATGTGGTCGCAGCCGACGCTCCGTGTGGAGAGGTAGGTCACGCCCACGTCGGCCAGCGCGCGCAGCGTCGCCGCCGTGACCTCGGCCTTGTGCCCGACGCTGACGCAGCGGTTCCCCGCCGCCAGCGCGACGTTGGCCACCGAGACGGGCGCCGCGGTGATGGTCGCGTCGACGTCGAAGCCGGGCGCCAGGGCCCGGAAGAGCGCGGCCTCGTCCTGCTCGCACCCGTAGACCGTGATCCGGGTCGCGGCGGTGGCCGGCGCGGCCCAGGGCGCCGGCGGTCGGGGGCGTGCCGCGGTTCGGGCCGGATCGCTGCGGATCATGCGGCCAGTCAAGACCGCGGCCTGCTGCCGGCGCGTATGCGGTTCCCGATACGCGGGCGATAGGTGCTGGGCCGGTGCTCGCGACTAGTGGCCCGAGGCGTTCCATTCGGCGCGGTTCTGGTCGCGGTGCGAGACCGCGAGGTTGGTGCTGGCCAGGTAGGCGAGGTCGTCGATCATGCAGTCGGAGGCGTTGCTGCTGTGGGCGAGGCCGGTGAAGTGGCTCAGCTCGTGGCAGACGACGGCCTTGGCCTGGTTCTCGGTCAGGCCGTAGTTGGTGTTCATCTGCAGGCGACCCTGGCCACCGTGGTGGCGCCAGTGGTAGGCGCGTCCGACGAACGGCAGGGGGTAGGGAGCATCGACGAGCACGATGTCGGCGCTGCCCGAGGAGCCGGCGGTCGGGAACCGCAGCGAGCCGTCGTAGATGTCGTGCAGGTGCAGCTGGGCGCGGCGGGCGCCGGCCTTCCAGGAGGCGTTGTCGATCTGGTTCCAGAGCGTGAAGTCGCGGTCGTGGTCCTGGTGCTGGAAGCGGACGCAGCAGTCGTCGTCGGTGACGTACGCGATGTGACCGTGGGCCGCGGACGGCTGGAGCCCGATCGCCGCCAGCAGGAGGACGAGGGTCCGCCCGGCGGCGCGGCGCGCGCGAGTCATCGGTCGTCGTCCTGGGGGCGGTAGCCGGAGCGCTCGCGCCAGCGCGGCCGGTTGGTCAGCATCGGGTTGGGAGAGGCGCTGACGTCGGCGGTGGCGAGCTCGCGGTCGACGCTGACCTGCTGGGCGGTGGCGGTGAGGTCGTCGATCGAGCCGGTGGGCGCCAGGGTCGTTCCCGGCTCGTGCTCCGGCAGCTGCTCGAGCCGGTCGCCGTCGACACCCACGTAGGCGCCTGCCCAAGCCGTGTGGTACGCCCGGTCGTTCCCCTCGACCACCTGGTCGAACTCGGCGAGGAAGAAGACGTAGCGGTGACCGGCGGTCACGCCCAGCGGCGCGTCCTCGTCGGGATCGAGCAGGTAGAGCGTCGGCGCCGAGGGCAGCTCGCGGGCCCAGCCGCTGCGGTTGATGACCCGCTCGACGTCGATCTGGACCGCCAACGCCGACAGCGGCGGCGGCAGCTCCTCGCTCGGCGGGCTCGGGGAGCCCTCGATCTGGGATCCCTCGCGGACGCTGCGGACGGTCGCGACCGCCACGACGTCGCTGCCCGCCACCGCGTCCGCGAACGTCCGCGGGTGCCAGATCGCCATGCCGCTCCCGTCCGGGCCCGTGATCAGGACCTTCGCCGTCGGCGGGATCCGGGACGTCGCCGCCGTCGGCTCGTCGCTCCCGCAGCCCGCCGCCGCGCTGATCATCAGCGTCGCCGCGACCGCCGTCGCTCCGTCTCGCAGCCGTGCTCCCACGATGGCCTCCTCGTTCCTGCGTCCGCGCCCTTCCCGAGCGCCGGGCCCCTCGCAGACGCCACGTCCGGCTGCGCGCGTTCCGGAACGTCGATGAGTATGACAGGTCGTCGTGCGCCAGGGGAGCGGCTACCGGCCAGCCGTCAACCCGCCCCGCAGCGCCGCCGCGAACGCCCGCGCGGCGGCACCGGGCTCGGCGCGGGTGGCCAGCGAGAGCGCGGTCCGCGCGGCCCCCTCGATCGCGACGGCGACCAGCGGGGCGGCGATCATCGACGGCGAGAGCACCGCGACGCCAGCGCCCTCGGCGGCCAGGGCCAGGGCCGCCTCGGGCGAGTGGACCTGGACCGCCGGGACGAGGTCGACGCCGGCGGCGGCGCAGGTGGTCGCCAGCGCGGCGCGGACGCCGGTTCCGGGCGGCAGGGTCAGGACGTCCTGCTCGGCCAGGGCGGCGGGGGGCACCGCGATCCGCCCGGCCCACGGGTGCGTCCGCGGCACGGCGGCGGCGAGCGGCTCGTCGACGACGGTGACGACGTCGAAGTCGGCCGGCAGCGGGACCGCGTGCGCGACCAGGGCGACGTCGAGATCGCCGGCGGCGAGAGCGGCGATCAGGTCGTCGGAGTTGCCCTCGCTCGCCGTCACCGCGACGCCGGGATGGGCCTTGCGGAAGCCGGCGAACGCGCGCAGGTAGCCCGGGATCGTGCAGCCGATCACGGTCCCGATCCGGACCTGGCCGCGGGTGACGCCGGCGAGGTCGTCGGCGACCGTCCGGATCCGCCCGACCGCGTCGAGCGCGGCCGTCGCGTGCGGCAGCAGCGCCTGGCCCTCGGGCGTCAGCGTCGCCACCCGCGCGCCGCGGTCGAACAGCCGCACGCCCAGCTCGCGCTCGAGCTTGGCGACCTGGGCCGAGACCCCCGGCTGGCTGACGTGCAGCGCCTCGGCGGCGGCGGTGAACGAGCCCCGCCGCCGGACCTCGGCGAGGTACCGCAGCTGCTGCAGTTCCATAACTGAGAATTCTATATTCGATCCGAACCAGGTATTGGACTTCTGGAACCGGGCGCTCGAACATCGACCCATGACGTCCACCGACCGCCCGACCGACCCGCGCGCGATCGCCGAGCGCTACTTCGCCTGCTGGGCGGCCGGCGACCCCGAGCCGCTGCGCCCGCTGCTCGCTCCCGACGTCACCTTCGACGGCGTCCTCGGCGCGACCCGCGGCCCCGACGAGTTCCTGCGAGGACTGGCCGGCATGTTCGCCGCCACCACCGCCAACGACGTGCTGCTGCGGCTGGCCGACGACCGCGACGTCGTCACCTGGTCGGCGCTGACGATCGCCGGCAAGCCGCCGATGCAGGTCGCCAACTGGACCCACGTCGAGGACGGCCTGATCACGGCCGTCCGGGTCACCTTCGATCCGCGGCCGATGCTCGGGGAGTAGCCCTCAGCGGCGTCGGAAGCCGCGGTCGGGCGCCGGATCGAGCGGGCTCGGCGGGAGGCCGGGCGGGGGCTGCTCGAGGTTGTAGTCCGAGGGTGCGATGTCGTTCGGTGCGTCGGGGTGAAAGAGCGCGGCCAGCAGCTGGGCCTGGCCGCGACCGACGCCCAGCTCGCCCATGCCGCCGTTGTACATCCGGATGCCGGTCGCCCCGCAGTGGGCGTAGAGCCGGCTGAGCTCCGCCAGCCGCCCGACGCGGCAGGGCTTGACGTTGACGATCCGGGGCTCGATCGCGGTGGCGGCGATCGACTCGACGGTGGTGATCGGCGCGTCGTAGGAGACCCGGTCGGCGAACGGCGCCAGCAGCTCGAGGATCGCCGGGTCGTCGTGCGGGTCCTCGAAGACCGCCTCGGTGAAGGTGGCCAGCGTCCGCTCGTACATCGCCAGCAGCGCCGCCTCGTCCTCGACCTCGATCCCGTACTGGCCCTTGAAGTCGATCGTGGCGACGCCCTCGACGGCGGCCACGCGGTCCATGATCTCCTGCGTCCACGAGGGCGCGACGTCGAGCTTGAAGCCGACCGTCGGCTGCGCCGCCCGCCGCTTGGCGACCTTGTCGATCTCGGGCGGATCGCCGAGACCGAACGAGTTGACGAAGGTCAACGGCCGCGGCGTCCGGCCCAGCACCTCCGGCAGGCTCGTCCCCGCCTGCCGCAACGCGAGGTCGAGCGCGGCCGACTCGAACGTCCAGCGCCGCCAGTTCCGCTCCAACTCGTACTCCGGCGCCTCCGGCCACATCTCGATCGTGTCGAGATGGTCCAGGAACCCCGCCAGCGTCGACCACTCCCCCGTCAGCGAATGATCACTGGCACGCAGGCTCTCCTGCGTACCCGGCATCCCGACCTGCTCACCGATCCCCTCCTCACCACGACCCCGCAGCCGCAGCTGGGTCGTCGTGTAGTCCTCCATCCCCAGGGGGCCGCTCGGCACCAACGCCTCGAACGACGACGACTCGATCGTGATCGGCAGGTCCTTGACGGCGGTCCAGAGGTCGGTCATGAGCAGCTCCCGGGTGAGGCGACGGACGGGACCGACCCTACGCCAGGCCGGCCGCCCCTCCACCCTGGCAGGACCGCCGGCATCGAGCACGTGCTCGGGATCGGCGGGCTGGCCCGCCCCAGCCTCTGGACGGATGTCCGACGACGTTTCCGAAGCGCCCCCGCGGTGACCGTCGCGCGGACGGCCCAACGCACGGCGGCGCACGGCGGACACTGGCGAAAACGTTTCGACCCCCGTTCCGCAGGGGAACTCGCCACGGTCAACGCGGACGACGTACGCGGTTCGACGCGGGTCGGACAATGGCGTTTCTCTCGGACACGAAAGCGGTCCTTCATCTAGCCTGCCCGGCTTCTGCAACAGGACGAAGGGAACGCCTCCGTGGGTCTCACCTCCAATCGGCGTGCGCGGACGGGGCGCGCGTCCCGTGGCCTCGCCGCCGCGCTCGGCCTCGCCTCGCTGCTCGTCGCCGGGCCGGCGATGGCCGCCGACTCGATGCCGGCCCCACCGGCGCTGCCGGACACCGACTTCGGGCTGACCAGCTTCTCGGCCGGCGTCTTCAAGACCAGCGACGGGAGCAACGCCGACCGCGCCTCGCTCTTCACCCAGGCCGGCGGCCACCCGGCCTTCGCGAGCGCCGAGTTCGGGCTGGCCAGCCAGGAGGTCACCAACGGCAACCACACCTACCCCGGCGAGCCCTACGGCTACACGCGCGACATCCGCGTCGACCTGCCGGCCGGGCTGGTCGCCGATCCGACCGCGATCCCGACCTGCACCGACGAGCAGCTCGACAACCTCTCGATCATCGGCGACTCCGGCGACCCGGACTACGCGGCCGTGCGCAAGGGCCCGCCCGGCAGCGGCTGCCCCGTCGCGTCGCAGGTCGGGATCCAGCGGATGCGGGTCCGCGGCACGATCTTCACCGGCCGCAACACCGTCGAGGCGGTCGCGCCGGTCTACAACATGACCCGCGCCAAGGGCCAGGTCGCGCGGTTCGCGATCAACCCGCGCCAGGTGACGCTCTCCTACATGATGGACGGCAACCTCGACCCGATCGACCTGGTCGGCGGCGTCCGGCCCTCCGACCACGGCACCTACGTCGAGATCAGGAACCTGCCGCGGAACCCGCTGCTGGTCTGGTCGAAGCTGACCCTCTGGGGCGTCCCCGGCGACCCGGTCCACGACCCCGAGCGGGGGCTCGCCGGGATGGCGCTGCTGACCCTCGCCGGCCCCGACCTGCAGACCGATCCCGACTCGCGCGGCGGGCTCCAGGTGGACGACAAGACCACCGCCTTCCTGACCAACCCGACCAGCTGCAGCGGGCCCCAGACGACCCGGATCGAGATCACCTCGACCAAGGGCAAGAGCTCGCGCTCGAGCGACACGACCCCGGTCGGCAGCGACGGCTGCGAGCGGCTGCCGTTCGCGCCGACCACGAGCTTCGGTCCGAGCGCGCTGCAGGCCGACGCGCCGACCCCGCTCTCGGTCTCGCTGTCGGTCCCGCAGACCAAGGACGGCGGCAGCCTCGCCGCCGCCCACGTCCGCGACGTCAAGCTGACCCTGCCGCCCGGGATGTCGATCAGCCCCTCGGCCGCCGACGGGCTGGAGGCGTGCAGCGACCGCGACCTGGCCCAGGGCACCGACCAGCCGATCAGCTGCCCGCCGGCGTCGAAGGTCGGCCGGGTCGCGATCCAGTCGCCGCTTCTCGACGAGCCGCTGGAGGGCGCGATCTACCTCGGTCAGCCGCAGGCCGGGCAGCGCTACCGGCTGTTCGTGACCGCCGAGGGCCGCGGGATCGCGATCCGGCTCAAGGGCCGCGTCGACGCCGATCCCACCAGCGGCCAGCTGACCACCAGCTTCGCCGACAACCCGCAGCTGCCGTTCTCGCGGATGACGCTCGACTTCGACGGCGGCGCGAAGGCGATCGTCGCCTCGCCGCAGAGCTGCGGCGCCGCGACGGCCACCACCACCTTCACGCCCTACTCGGGCACGGCGCCGGTCGCGGTCGGCAGCCCGCTGAACGTCACCGGCTGCGGGCCGCTCGGCTTCTCGCCCGGCTTCGCGATCGCCGCCGGCTCCGCCCAGTCGGGCGCCTTCGCCCCGCTGACGGTGACGCTCTCGCGGCCCGACGGCGACCAGTACCTGGGCGGCGTCGGCGCGCGCCTGCCGCTCGGCATGACGGCCAAGCTGCGCGGCGTCCAGCGCTGCGCCGAGGAGGACGTGGCCGCCGCCAGCTGCCCCGCCGCCTCGCGGATCGGCAGCGTCGCGACCAAGGCCGGGCCGGGCGCCGCGCCCTACGCGCTGAACGGCAGCCTGTACCTGACCGGCGGCTACAAGGGTGCGCCGTTCGGGATGGTGGCGATCGTCCGCGCGCTCGCCGGCCCCTACGACCTGGGGCACGTCGTCGTCCGGCAGGCACTGCGAATCGACCCGGCCAGCGCCCAGGTGACGGTCGACAGCGATCCGCTGCCGCAGGTCCACGAGGGGATCCTGCTGCGGCTGCGCGAGCTGACGCTGCGGATCGACCGCCCCGGCTTCCTGCGCAACCCGACCTCGTGCTCGACCGGCGCGGTCGCGGCGACGCTGACCTCGGCCGGCGGCGCCACCGCCAGCCCGGCCGCGCCGCTGTCGTTCACCGGCTGCCAGCAGCTGCGGTTCGCGCCGAAGGTGCGGCTGGCGGTCGCCAACAAGACCCAGATGGGCAAGCACAAGCACCCGCGCGTGACGGCGACCGTGACCCAGGCCGAGGGCGAGGCCGGCCTGCGGTCGGCGACGGTCGCGCTGCCGACGTCGCTCTCGCTGGCGGCGGCCAACGCCCGGGGCCTCTGCGAGGCGGCGGACGCGCTGAAGGGCAGCTGCCCGGCGTCGTCGGTCGTCGGCTCCGCGACCGCCGAGACGTCGATCCTCGACCGCCCGCTCAGCGGCCCGGTCTACTTCGTCAAGGGCGTCCGCCGCGATCCGAGGACGGGGCGCGAGATCAAGACCCTGCCGACGCTCTACGTGGCGCTGCGCGGCGAGGTGGCGATCGACCTCCGCTCGACGACCGCGATCCGCCGCAAGCAGCTGGTGACGACGTTCGCGGCGATCCCCGACCAGCCGATCACGTCGTTCACGCTCAACATCAACGGCGGCCGCCACGGGATCATCGCCACCACCCGGGCGCTCTGCGGCCGCAAGCTGACCGGTCGCGTGGCGCTGGCCGGGCAGAACGGCGCCGCGCCGCGGGCGGCCAGCGTGCGGATCGGGACCCCGTGCGCGGTCCGCAAGGCGCAGCCCGCCAAGCGCAAGTCGGCGACGGGCAAGGCGAAGACCACCCGCCGCTAGCCGTCCGCGTCGGGCCGGGAGGGGCGGGCGCCGCTCCCGGTCCGGCGCCGCGGCTAGACCAGCTCGCGGGCGACCGCCTCGGCCTCGTAGACGACCTCGATCGTGCGCCGGGGCGCCAGCGCGTCGCCGAGCGGGCGGGCGGCGACGCCGGCGGTCTCCAGCTCGCGCAGCAGCCGGTCGTCGGGCGTCCGCAGCAGCGACAGAACGACCGCGTCGACGCCCTCCAGCGTCGCCCGCCGGCCCGACCAGGTCTCCTCCAGCGCGACCGCGTCGCCGGCGACCGCGGCCAGGGCGCGACCGGCCGTCACGGCGACGCCGCGCTCGGCCAGCCGCGCGAAGACCTCGGTCCCGTCCTGCGCCTGCCGGACCCAGCGGCCGACCTCGGCCTGTGGGGTGACGAGCTCGACGCGGACGCCGGCGGCCGAGAGCAGGTCGGCCAGGCCGAGCGGCAGGTACTCGCCGGTCGCGTCGACGATCGCCACCCGCGCGCCGAGCGCGGTCGGGTCGTCGAGCGCCCGTCGCAGCGCCTCGGCGACGTCGAGCACGTGCGGGGCATCGATCCCGGGCAGCGGCGCGGCGGCCGGCGTCCCCGCCCACAGGCCGCTGCGGTCCCAGCTCGCGCCGGTCGCGCACAGCACCAGGTCGGGCGCGTGCGCGGCGAGGCCGGCGGCGGTCGCGGCCTCGCCCTGGCGCAGCTCGACGCCGGCCCGCTCGGCGGCGCGCGCGAAGGCGTCGATCGCCAACCGCCAGCGGCGGCGGCCGGGCAGGCGCGAGAGCGGATCGAGGTGACCGCCGAGCGGCCCGCGCTCCCAGACCACCACCTCGTGCCCGCGGTCGGCCAGCGTCGCCGCCGCCCGCAGGCCGGCCGGACCGGCGCCCGCGATCGCGATCCGCCGCGGGACCGGGGTCGGTGCGGCGGCGGTCGCCTGCTCGCCCCAGCGCGCCTCGCGGCCCATCGCCGGGTTCATCAGGCACGCCACCGGCCGCGCCCCGAAGGCCCGCACCATGCACTCGTTCTCGCCGATGCAGGGCACCGTCTCGTCAGTGCGCCCGGCCATCGCCTTGCGGACCAGGAACGGGTCGGCGAAGTGGGCGCGCGTCATCACCGCGACGTCGGCGGCGCCCGCGGCGACCACCGCGGCGGCGTCGTCGACGGTCCGGATCGTGTCGACGAGCAGGACCGCGGCCCGGCCCGCGACGGCCTCGCGGATCGCGCGGCCGTGATCGGCCAGGACCGCCGCCGGCGCCTCCATCGCCGCGATCGTGCGCGGGATCGAGAACGGGCTGCCGGTCGAGACGTTGACGTAGTCGACGAGCCCGGAGCCGACCAGCTCGTCGACCTGGATCAGGCACTCCTCGGGCGTGATCCCGGCCGCGCCGACGTACTCGTCGACCGACAGCTGGACCCCGACCGCGAGGCCGTCGGCGGCGGCGCGGATCGCCTCCAGGAGCTCGAGCACGAACCGGCAGCGGCGGCGCGCGGAGCCGCCGTAGCGGTCGCTGCGGCGGTTGAACAGCGGGCTCAGGAACTGGGCCGCGAGCCAGCCATGGGCGGCGTGGACCTCGACCCCGTCGAGACCGGCCTCGGCCACGTTGCGGGCCGAGGTGGCGTGGCCGGCGACGATCTCGGCGATGTCGTCGTCGCCGAGCGCGTAGGGCACCGCCCCCGGGCCGGGCGAGGGCACGCGCGAGGGGCCGACGACCGGCTGCCAGGCGTCGCCGACGACCGTGCCGGTGTCCGCGATCCCGGGACCGTAGAGCTGCACGAAGGCCGCGGCGCCGTGCTCGTGGACCGCCTCGGCCAGCCGCGCGAGCGCCGGGACCGCGCGCGGATCCCAGGCGGTGCAGGCGTCGGGGAAGGCCCCGAGCGCGGTCCGGTAGGCGCCGTGCTCCTCGGTGAGGATCAGGCCCGCGCCACCGCGGGCGCGCTCGGCGTGGAAGGCCACATGACGCTCGGAGAGGACGTTGTCCTCGGCGTAGAGCAGCGTCGAGGGGCCGGCCGCGATCCGGTTGCGGAGCGTGACGGGGCCGACCTGCACCGGCTCCCAGAGAGGGCGGAGATCCGTGACCACGGCGCGACGATACACATACCAGCGTGGTGATGTGCAGGATTTTGACGTGCTCGCCCCTTCCGGCTCCCGGGCTCCGACCAGCGGATATCGTCGGCCTCCTGCGGCTCGTCGTCGGGCCGTGGACGCCCCCCGTCCCCCGTTCCGGAGGCCCCGATGCCGTTCCCCCGGTCACCGCTCGCCGCGCTCGCCGCCGGCGGCCTGCTGCTCGTCGCCGGCGCCGTTCCGGCCAGCGCGTCGACGATCGCCTACCAGTGCGGTTCCTCGGTCTGCACGATCGATCCCGATGGCGGCAGCGCGAAGCCGAAGACCGTCGCCACGGGCCGCCTGGCCGGGATCACCCGCGACGGCAAGACGCTCTCGTGGGTGCCGGAGAGCGGCGGGCTGGTGCAGGCCGGCGCCGACGGCAAGGGCGCGCGGACCGTCTTCGACAAGGCGGTGGTCAACCAGCCCTCGATGTCGCCCGACGGCAAGCAGTACCTGTGGTGGTACCCGGGCCCGGACGGCTTCGGCGGGCTCACCGCGGTCTGGACCCGCAAGCTGACGGTCGGCAAGGCCGAGTCGAACGGGGTCTCGTTCTGCGGCGGCTGCGTCGTCAGCCACGGGTGGCTGAACCAGACCCCGATCGCCGCCTACCCCCGCGGGACCTCGAAGGACGAGCCGCAGTCGATGGTCTGCCGCGTGGCGACGCCGGAGGAGGAACCCGGCGCGACGCGCAGCTGCGTGCAGGTGCTGGTCCGCGACCCGCGCGGCGGGATCGCCTTCCCGAGCGGCAACCCCGCCGGCAGCGAGATCGTCGCCGCCCTGACCCCGGACGCCGCCACCGGCGTCGAGGGCCGGATCGTCCGCTACTCGCTGGCCACCGGCGCGCCGATCGGCGACCTGACCCAGGGCACCGCCGACACCACGCCGGTCTTCTCGCCCGAGGGCGACCGCGTGGCCTTCGAGCGCGACGGCAAGATCGTCGTCAAGGACCTGGCCGGCGGCAGCGAGCGGACGATCGCCACCGGCGTCTACCCCTTCTGGGGCGGCGCCCGCGGTCCGGCGACCGCGATCGCGTCGACCTCGCTGCGCTACCGCAAGGGCCGGATCGCGATCAAGCTCCGCTGCGGCGGCGGCACGACCTGCCGGGGCAGCGTCCGGATCAAGAAGGGCCGGACGGCGATCGGCAGCCGCAGCTTCACCATCAAGGCCGGCCGCAGCGCGACGGTCGCGGTGACCCCGAGCCGCCGCGGCCGGGCCGCGATCCGCCGCCGCCAGACGGTCACGGTGACCGTCGCGCCCCGCACGGGCAAGACGGCCACCGCCAAGCTGACCCTGCGCCGCTAGAGGGCCTTCAGCTCCTCGGTGATGGCTTCGACGGAGGCCTTGGCGTCGCCGAAGAGCATGCTGGTCTTGGGGTCGGTGAAGAGCGGGTTGTCGATCCCGGCGTACCCCGAGCTCATCGAGCGCTTGAGGACGATGGTGGACTGGGAGTCGTCGACGTTGAGGATCGGCATCCCGTAGATCGGGCTGTCGGCCTTGTTGCGCGCGTCGGGGTTGGTGACGTCGTTGGCCCCGATCACCAGCGACACATCGGTGCGCTTGAACTCGGGGTTGATGTCATCCATCTCCTTCAACTGGTCGTAGGGCACATCCGCCTCCGCGAGGAGGACGTTCATGTGCCCGGGCATCCGGCCGGCGACGGGGTGGATGGCGTACTTGACCTCCACGCCCTTGGACTCCAGCAGGTTGGCCATCTCCTTGACCGCGTGCTGGGCCTGCGAGACCGCCATCCCGTAGCCGGGGACCACGACGACCAGGCGCGCGTAGGCCATCTGAATCGCCACATCCGACGCCGACGTGGACCGCACGGTGCCCCCCGAGGCGCCCGCGGGGCCGCCCGCGGCGGCGTCGCTTCCGCCGCCGCCGAAGCCGCCGGCGATGACGGAGGTGATGGTGCGGTTCATGGCGATCGCCATCTGCTGGGTCAGGATCGTGCCCGACGCGCCGACGATCATGCCGGCGACGATCAGCGCCTGGTTGTCCAGCGACACACCCGCCGCGGCGGCGGCGAGGCCGGTGAAGGCGTTCAGCAGCGAGATCACGACCGGCATGTCCGCACCGCCGATCGGCAGCACCAGCAGCAGCCCGAAGACGGCGGCGAGGAGGAGCAGGCCGATGATCAGGATCTCGCTGGTCGACCCGGCCGTGATCGCGATTGCACACGCAACGGCGCCGCCGAGGGTCAAAAGCTGGGCCGGCAGCTGGAGCGCGCCGAGGGTGCGGGGCTTGCCGTCGATCAGTTCCTGCAGCTTCGCGAACGCGACGTTGGAACCCCAGAACGACACCGAGCCCACGATCGCCGAGAACATCGAGAACAGCACGATGTAGGTCGGCGCGAAATCGAAGCCGCCGGAGGCGCGGAACTCGGCCCACGAGATCAACGCGACCGCGCCACCACCGACGCCGTTGAACAGCGCCACCATCTGCGGCATCGCCGTCATCTTCACCTGCCGCGCCGCCGGAACGCCGACCGCGAACCCGATCGCGAGACCGAGGATGATCCAGACGGGGTTGTGGAACGGATCGACCAAGAGGGTGGCGATGACGGCGATGACCATGCCGACGGCGGCGATCCGGTTGCCCTGAACGGCGGTCTTGGGGCCGGTGAGGCCGGAGAGGCCGTAGATGAAGAGCCCGAAGGCCAGGATGTAGAGGACCGACTTGAAGTTCGCGTCGGTCAAGAACGAAGCAAGCGTCGCGTGCATCACTTGCCGCCCTTCTCATCGCCGCCAGCAGGCTGCTTGGGCTCCGGCTTGCTCTTGAACATCTCGAGCATCCGGTCGGTCACGACGAAGCCGCCGACGACGTTGATCGCGCCGAAGACCAGCGCGACGAAGACGATGATCGTCGTGACCGCCCCGAGATCAGCGCTCTCGGCGAAGATCAACAACCCGCCCAGCACCACGATCCCGTGGATCGCGTTCGTGCCCGACATCAACGGGGTGTGCAGCGTGTTGGGCACCTTCGAGATCACCGCATACCCCACGAACCCGGACAGCACCAGGATCGCCAGGTTCGTGACCAGGTTGCCCGGCTCACCACTAGTGGCCAGCACGGTCGACAAGGACAACATCAGACGCTCGCCTCCACAGTCTTCTTCGCCCCCGCATGCACGATCTCACCCTCACGCGTGATCGCCGCACCCGCGATGATCTCGTCCTCCCAATCCAGCTTCAACGACGGCTCACTCTCCCCCTCCGGGGTATCGAGCATCAGCTCGACCAGCGACTGGATGTTTCGCGCGTACAGCTGCGACGCGTGCTCGGGCATGTCCGCCGCCAGATTGAGCGGCGAGACGATCGTGACGTCGTGCTTCACCACCGTCTGGCCCGGCTCGGTCAACTCGCAGTTGCCACCCGTCTCACCAGCCAGATCCACGATCACCGAACCCGGACGCATCCCCTCGACGGCCTCGGCGGTCACCAGCCGCGGCGCCGGACGACCCGGCACCAACGCCGTGGTGATCACCACGTCGAAGCCCTTGGTCGCGTCGGTCAACGCCTGCTGCTGCTGCGCCCGCTCCTCCGCGGTCAACTCACGCGCGTAGCCACCCTCACCGGCGGCCTCGATCCCCAAGTCCAGCCAGGTCGCGCCCAACGACTCGACCTGCTCCGCCGTCTCCGGCCGCACGTCATAACCCGTCGTCTTCGCGCCGAGACGCCGCGCCGTGGCCAGCGCCTGCAGACCGGCGACGCCGATCCCCAGCACCAGCACCTTCGCCGGCGGGATCGTCCCGGCGGCGGTCATCAGCATCGGAAAGAACCGCGTCGAATGATCCGCCGCCGTCAACACCGACTTGTAGCCCGCCACGTTGGACTGCGACGACAACGCGTCCATCGCCTGCGCCCGGCTGATCCGCGGAATCGCCTCCATCGCAAACGCCGTCGCACCCTTGTCCCGCAACAACGCCGCGGTCTCCGGCGAGGAGAGCGGCGCCAAGAACCCGATCAGCACGCTGTTCGCCCCGAGCTTCGCGACCTCGTCCGCGGTCGGCGGCGCGACCTTCACCACCACATCCGCGCTCCAGACATCGGACGAGAGCGTCGCGCCCGCCTCCTCGAACAACGCATCCGGAATCAACGCGTGATCGCCGGCACCGGGCTCGACCACGACCTTCACGCCCTTGGCGCCCAGCCGCTTCACGACATCCGGCACCAGCGCTACTCGACGCTCGCCCTCGGCCTGCTCTTTCGGAACACCTAGCAACATTCGGCGCCTCACAGTACGCGCCCGATCGGCGCCGTGACACGATCGCCCGATGGCCGACTGGACGAAGCGCAACTTCGACGATCTGCGCGACGTGGCTCCGGACGAGGTGCCGATCGAGTGGCGGTTCGCCCGCAACGCACTCGGCTCGCCCGAGCTGGGCGTCAGCCGCTTCACCTACGCGCCCGGCGCGCGGATGCCGTGGGGGCACCGGCACCGCGTGCAGGAGGAGGTCTACGTGGTGGTCGGCGGGTCGGGCCGGGCGAAGCTCGAGGACGAGATCGTCGACCTGGCCCCGTGGGACGTGCTGCGCGTGGCGCCGTCGGTGATCCGCTCGTTCGAGGCCGGCCCCGAGGGACTCGACCTGCTGTGCATCGGCGGTCGCAAGCCCGAGGGCGGCGGCGACAGCGAGCGGTTCGTCGACTTCTGGACCTGACGTCCTATCACTCACGACAGGGTTGATCACTCACACTAGCGTGAGTAATATCGCCGGTCGATGGGCGACCCCGCCGCCACCGCCGGCCTGCTGGCCGACCCGACCCGGGTCCGGATCGTCGACGCGCTGGTCGACGGTCCCCGCCGGACCGCCGAGCTGGCCGCCGCCACCGGGATGACCGCGGCGGCGCTGAGCCGGCACCTGAAGCTGCTGCGCGAGGCCGACCTGGTCGTCCGCCGCGACGTCGCCGACGACGGCCGCGGCCGCGCCTACGCGCTGCGGCCGGCGGCGCTCGACGGGCTGGCCGGCTGGCTGCGGTCGACCACCTGGGCCAATGCCCTCGCCGACGTCTCGACCCGCCCCCGCACGCGCGAGCTGCTGGCGCGGATGGGCGGCTTCCTCGACGCCTTCGCCGACGGCGATACGGCCTTCTTCGCCCGCCACCTGCGCGACGACGCGGCGCTGATCTTCCCCGGCGCGGCGGCTCCGGTCGACAAGCAGGGCTGCCTCGACGCCGTCGCCGACCACCCGCCGTACCGCCGCCACCAGATCCTGGCCGAGCCGGTGGTGCGGATGCTCGGCGCCACCACCACCGTCGTCACCGTCCTCGCCGAGGTCGCCACCGCGGCCGACGAGCGGGCCCGCCCCGTCTTCATCACCGCCGTCTTCGAGGAGGGCGACCCGTGGCGGCTCGCCCACCTGCAGTGGACCCCGGCCGACCCATCCAGGAGCCCCCGATGACCGACCATGCCCCCGTCCCCCGGCGGGTGATCGCCTACGCCAGCAGCGCGGACGCCGACGCCTCGCGCGCCTTCTACAGCGAGGTGCTCGGTTTCGACGCGGCGATGAGCGACCCGATCCTGGGCCTCGTCTCGCCCGCCAACCGCAGCGCCCAGGTGCTCGTCCCCGCGGCCGGCAGCGCCGACGCCCAACCCCGCTTCGGGATCGACCTCGGCACGCCCGAGGCGGTCGACGCCGCGCACGCCGCCGCCGTCGCGCGGGGCCTGCGCGTGGTCTACGCGCTGCGCGACGAGCCGTGGGGCGTGCGCCGGTTCTTCGTCGAGGACCCGGGCGGGACCGTGATCAACGTCCTGGCCCACGCGACCGGCTGACGGCCACCCCGTCACCGCCCCGTCCCCTAGGCTCCCTCCCGTGCCGCACCCCCCGGCGACACCGCCCTCCAGGACGCGCCTCGCATGACTCCCTCGTGGGCGCCGTTCGGGCGCACCGGCCGCGAGGACGACCCGACGCCCACGCCGATGCCGGCCGCCGCCGCGTCGCACGGCGCGCTGCCGCGGGCCCCGCGGCGGTCGCTGGCGGTGATCACCTGCATGGACGCGCGGATCGATCCGCTCGCCGGCTTCGGGCTCGCCCTCGGCGACGCGCACGTGCTGCGCAACGCGGGCGCCGAGGCGACCGACGACGTGCTCCGCTCGCTGCGGATCTCGCACGACGCCGCCGGCACCCGCGAGGTCTGGGTGGTCGGCCACACGGACTGCCTGGCCCACGGCAGCGACGACCTGCGGGTGGAGGAGAGCCTGCGCCGTTCGCTCGAGCGGATCACCGCGCTGACGCTGGGCTTCCGGGTCCGGACCTTCCGCTACCACCTGGGCAGCGGCTGGCTGGAGGAGCTGTCCTTCCCGCCCGGCTCGCAGGCCGCGGCCGCCGACTGACCCGCGCTCAGTCGTCGCCGCCGCGCAGCGCCCGCTCCCAAAAGCCGGTCAGCTCGTCGAGCAGCGCCGTCCGGTCGACGTCGGCCCCGGCCACCAGCTCGGTCGCCGTCCGCTCGGTCATCCAGACCAGCGCGAAGCCCCGGGCCCGCGCGCGCTGCGGCGACAGGTCGGGGGCGACCAGTCGGATCCGCTCGACGGCCGCGGCGACGAAGCGGTCGTGGAAGTCGTGCCAGAAGGCGTTGACCTCGACGTCGTAGCCGGCTGCCTCGACCAGCGCCAGCAGCGTCTCGCGGTGCGTCTCGAAGGCCCCGAGGACGGCGTCCAGGGTCGGGCGGACCTCGCCCTCGCCGCGCGCGAGCCAGGGGTCGGCCGCCTCGGCGACGGCGTCGAGCAGGCCCTGGCCCAGGTGCAGGATCAGCGCCCGCTTGTCGGCGAAGTGGCTGTAGAAGGTCGGCCGCGAGAGCCCGGCCCGCCGCACGATCTGCTCGATGCTCGCGTCGGCGAAGGCCGCGCCCTCGGCCAGCAGCTCGAGCGTCGCCGCGGCCAGGGCGTCCCGGTTGTTGCGCCGGGTGGTAGCGGCCTGGCTGCGGCGGGAGAGGACGGCCATCCGTCCACGGTAGCAGCCCGACTTGTCGGTTTACGCAGTGTAAGAATTCACCTTGACAGCATGTCAAGTCGAGGCGTAGTGTCGCCCCATGCCCGCTACGGAGACCCTCGACCTCGCCGGCCTCGACCTCGCCGATCCGCGCCACTGGGACGACGGCGTCCCCTACGACCTCTTCGCCGCCCTCCAGCGCGACCAGCCGGTCCACTGGAGCCCCCAGGCCGTCGCCCCCGGCGAGGGCGGCTTCTGGTCGATCGTCCGCCACGACGACGTCAAGACCGTCACCCGCGACTTCACGACCTTCAGCTCGGAGAAGCGCGGGATCTTCCTCGTCGACGACATCGGCGTGCCGCTCGACATCCAGCGGCTGCAGATGATCTCGATGGACCCGCCGCGCCACACGCGGCTGAAGAAGATCGTCGGCAAGGCCTTCACGCCGGCCCGGATCGCCGAGCACGAGGACCACATCCGCGCGATCGTCAACCACGTCCTCGACCAGGTCGCCGACCGCGAGCGGTTCGACCTGGTGGCCGACGTCGCGCGGCCGATCCCGGCCCGCGTGATCGGCGACATGCTCGGCACGCCGCCCGAGGACGACGCCAAGCTCGTCCACTGGACCAACGTCTTCACCGCCTTCGAGGACCCGGCGGTCCGTGAGCAGTGGGACGACACCCAGGCGGTCCTGACCGAGATCGTCCAGTACTGCGGAGCCCAGATCGAGCAGCGCCGCGGCCGCTCGACCGGCGACCTGATCAGCGCGCTGATGGACGCCGAGGTCGACGGCGAGCAGCTCGACGACTTCGAGATCGCGCTCTTCTTCATCCTCCTGATGGCGGCCGGCAACGACTCCACCCGCGCGACCTACAGCGGGATCATGAAGTCGCTGCTGGAGCAGCCCGAGCTGATGGCGCGGGTCCAGGCCGACCCGTCGCTGATCCCGAACGTCGTCGAGGAGGGGCTGCGGATGTACCCCGCTTTCGCCTTCATGGCCCGGGCGGCGACCAAGGACGTCGAGCTGCACGGCCAGCAGATCAAGGAGGGCGACCGCGTCCTGCTCTGGTACCTGGCCTCGAACCGCGACGAGTCGCGCTTCGACCACCCGCACGAGTTCGACCTCGACCGCCCGGACATCGCCGAGCACCAGGCGTTCGGGGCCGGCGGCCGCCACTTCTGCCTCGGCGCCGCCCTCGCGCGGCTGGAGCTGAGGATCTGGATCGAGGAGACGCTGCGGCGGATGCCCGACCTGCGGCTCGACGGCGAGTGCAACCGCGTGCGCGCGCTGTTCCTCAACCAGTTCAACTCGATCCCGGTCCGGCGCGGCTGAGCGGCCGCGCCGGCCAGGCCCCGGCCGCCGGCTACTCGGTGGCGGCGACCTTCGTGGCCGGGTCGCCGTCGAGGGCGGCGGCCAGCCGCGGCTCGGCCTGGCGCAGCAGGTAGGGGCGGCTGAGCGGGCTGTTGAAGCCGAGCGCGCCGGCGAAGGCGTCGGCGGCCCCGACGGCGACCACGCGGCCCTCCTCGACCACGTCCAGGCGCCGGAAGAGCGGGTCCTCCAGCAGCCCCTTCGGGTCGTCGGTGATCAGGACCAGGACGTCCTGGTCGAGCACGTCGAGCCGCTCGCGGCTGATGCTCTCGATCCCCGCGCCCTTCGGGGTCCGGAAGCCGAGATCGGTGAAGAACTGCTGGCGGAGGTCGCTGTCGGCCAGGTTGAAGAGCGAGCCGCCGCCCTCGAAGGCGACGGTCAGGGTCTTGCCGGCGAACTGTGGGTGACGCTCGCGGGCGGCGGCGAACTGCCCGTCGACCTGGGCCACGATCTGCTTCGCCCGCGGCTCGCGCCCCAGCGCGCGGCCGGTCTCCAGCAGCTGCCGGTCCCAGGGCGTGCCGCCGGGCGGGGCGTCCGCGCCCTGGGCGACGGTCGGGGCCAGCTTGGCGAGCTTGCGGTAGGTCGGCTCGTCGACGAAGGAGTAGATGCCGAGGATCAGGTCCGGGCGGGCGGCGGCGACCCGCTCGAGCGCGATCTCCTGACCGCCGACCAGCGCCGGGGCGGGATCGGCGTGGGCCTGAGGCGCCCACGGCCGGGTCTTGTAGGGGAAGGCGCCGATGAACTCACGGACGGCGACCGGCCGGACCCCGAGCGCCAGCGCGAAGTCGTGCTCGTTGAAGCCGACGGTGACCACCCGCTCGGGCGGCTTCGGGATCGTCGCCTTCCCGAAGGCGTGCTCGACCGTGACCGGGAAGGCCCCGGCGGCGGCGGGTGCCGTGGTCGTGTCGGAGCCGGGGTCGTCGGAGCCGCAGGCGGCCAGCGCGACGGACGCGACGGCGGCGAGCAGGAGGGCGGGCAGGCGCATTGAGGGGACCCTAACGCGAGCGCCATGGCGCCCGCGGCGCCCCCTCACCCCCCGCGCAGCAGCGCCAGCAGCGCCGCGCCGTGCTTCTCGATGAACGAGGGGCCGATGCCCTTGATCGCCAGCAGGCCCTCGAGCGTCGTCGGCTCGCGGCGGACGATCTCGCGCAGGGTGGCGTCGGTGGCGACGGTGTAGGCCGGCTTGCCGTCGGCCCGCTCGCGGCGCCAGGCCTTCAGCGGCGCCAGCTCGTCGTCGCCGACCGGGCGGCCCTCCTCCTCGACGGGGGCGCTGCGCGAGCGGGCCGACTTGACCTGGATCGGGGGCAGCCAGTCGACCGGGTCGTGGACGTCGCAGCAGCGGCCGAGCGGGGCGCCGGGCTCGGGATCGCCGAAGTGGTCGAGCAGCTGGCGGCGGCGGCAGACCTGGTTCTCGGCCGAGGCGTACTTCTCGATCGAGCGGTAGGCCTGCCAGCGGCGGTCGGTGGCCGCGCGGCACATCTGGCGGATCCGGCCGTGGTCGACCTGGCCCGGCAGCACCCGCACCCGCAGCCGGCCGCCGGCGCCCGGCTCGAGCGCGATCGCCCCGGCCCGCTCGGCGACGGCGAGCGCGATCCGGTCGCGGTCCTGGCCGGCGTCGGCGTCGACCTCGCCGTCCGGTCCGGCCTGGGCCCGCAGCCGCCCGACCAGCGCCCCGACCTGCTCGACGGTGACCTCGGCCTCCTGGATGAACCGCACCAGCCGCCCGAGGTCGGCGCGCGAGGCGAGCAGCACCGCCCGGGCCAGCTCGCCGTCGCGGCCGGCGCGGCCGGCCTCCTGGTAGTAGGCCTCCAGCGAGGAGGGCAGCGCCCAGTGCCAGACCGAGCGGACGTCGGCCTTGTCGACCCCCATCCCGAAGGCGTTGGTGGCGACCACCACGTCGGCGTCGCCGCGCATGAAGGCGTCCTGGCGGCTGGTGCGGACGTCGGCCGACATCCCCGCGTGGTACCCGACCGCCGTCACCCCGGCCGCGGTCAGCAGCTCGGTGACCTCCTCGGTGCTCTTGCGGGTGCCGCAGTAGACCACCGCCGGCCGGTTGGCCGGATCGGAGACGCCGGCCACCAGCGTCGCCCGCTTGCGCGCGACCGAGCCCTGGCCGTCGAACGGCAGCACGTCGAAGGAGAGGTTCGGCCGGTCGAAGCCGGACCGCACCCGCGCCGGCTCGCGCAGGCCCAGGCGGGCGACGATCTCGTCGGCGACCTTCGGCGTCGCGGTCGCGGTGCAGGCCATCACCGGCGGATGCCCCAGCTCGGCGACGACCGAGGCCAGCCGCAGGTAGTCGGGCCGGAAGTCGTGGCCCCACTCGCTGACGCAGTGGGCCTCGTCGACCACGAAGAGCGCGATCGCCCGCGCCCGCAGCGCGTTGCGGAAGGCCCCCGACGCGAACCGCTCCGGGGCCGCGAAGCAGACCTTCGCCGTGCCGTCGCGGATCTGGTCGAGCGCCCGCCGGTTGTCGGTCCCGTCGCCGCCCGAGGCCAGCATCACCGCCGGGTGGCCGAGGTCGGTCAGCCGCGCGCACTGGTCGCGCATCAACGCGATCAGCGGCGAGACGACCACCGTCAGGTCGTCGCCGGCCAGCGCCGGCAGCTGGTAGCAGAGGCTCTTGCCGCCGCCGGTCGGCATCACCACCAGCGAGTCGCGGGCGTCGAGCGCGGCCTGGACCGCCTCGCGCTGGCCGGGACGGAAGGTCTCCAGGCCCAGCAGCGGCAGCAGCGACTCGGGCGTGACCCCGGCCAGCGGCTGGCGATCCGGCGCGGGGCGCGGGGTGGGAGCGGGAGCGGCGACCGGGTCGGGGCCGGAGCCGGAGGCCGGCGGGTCGAAGCCGGGACCGTCGTCGAAGGCCGCGGCCGACGGCTCCTCGGCGATCGACGCCAGGTAGTCCAGGTAGTCGCCGTCGTCCGCGGACGCGGAGTCCGGGTCGGGGGCCGGCGCGGCCGGGGCCTCCGGCGCCAGGTCGAAGAGCGACGGCCGGGCCGCCGCCTGGGCCGCCGCGACGCGGGCCGCCGCCAGCTGCGCCAGCGGGGTGATCGCCGCCCGCTCCTCGCCGTCGAGGCGCTTCCAGCCCGACCGCACGACGTCCAGCTCCGCCGCCGCGCCGGGGGCGCCGGGCTCGGCGAGGACGGCGGCGATCCGGAGCAGCGCGTCGTGCACCGGTGGAACGTACCTGGCCCGCGTCGGCGGCCGCTCGTTGACGCCGATCGGGCGCCGCGCGGCCGTCGACGGTCACCGTCACCGAACGGCGGGCAGCGGCCCGCCGCTCGGCGAAGCGGGACCGTCAGTCCTTCTTCGGCGTCGCGGCGACGTAGCCGCGATCGGCCTTGGTGGCCAGCCCGTCGGAGGCGAGCTTCGTCAGCGTGCTCGCGACCGACGCCCGCTTGATGCCCGTCTCCTTGGCGACGTCACCGGCGGTCTTCGCCTCGCTGGCGATCGCGGCCAGGATCTTGCGGCGGTTCTCGCCCCGCGGCGCCGGCTTGCTGGCGGCGGCCTTGCGCGGACGGCCGACAGGGCGCTTGCCCGCGGCGGCGCGGCGGCCGCGCTTGGCGCTCGCACCGAGGCCGTCGAGCTTGGCGATCGCCTCGCGCAGCTCGTCCGCCTCGGTCACCAGCGGCGCGATCTGCTTCTCCAGCTCCGCCAGCCGGGCCTTCCACGTCTTCAGTGCCTCATCGATGACCGCCACAGCGCGCTCCGTTTCCCTCAGCTCGACAACGAATCCCCGGGCACGGTACCAGTGGTCCGCCGCGCAACGGTTGACGTCACCGAGCGGCGATCGTTGATGCACCCCGCGCAGTGACCGTTCGCCGCCGGGCGACGGTCACGCCAGCTCGTCGAGCACCCGCAGGATCCGGGTCGCCCCGGCGGCGGCGTCCTCCAGCGCCACCTCCTCGTCCGGGCTGTGACTGATCCCGGTCGGGTTGCGGACGAGCACCATCGCGGCCGGCCGGTGGATCGCCACGTTGCCGGCGTCGTGGCCAGCGAAGCAGAGCGTCTCGATCCCGTCGTCGCCCCGCAGCCGCGCCCGCAGCTCGGGGTCGAAGACCGCCCCGCCCGAGCGCGACTCGCGCCGGATCGCCAGGTCGACCCGGCCGGCGGTCGCCAGCTCCACGGCCGCGGCCCGCCAGCGGCGCTCGAAGTCGTCGAGCAGCTCCGGCGCCGGCGCCCGCAGGTCGAGCCAGGCGTCGACCCGCGAGGCGATCGTGGTCCGCGCGTTCGGCTCGACCACCAGCCGGCCGGTGGTGACCCGCATCCGCTCGTCGGCCAGCTCCAGCGCGGCGACCACGATCCGGGCCGCGACGGCGAGCGCGTCGCGACGCTCGTCCATCGGGGTCGTGCCGGCGTGGTCGGCCGTTCCCCGCAGCTCGATCGCCAGCCGCCGCCGCGCCGCCAGCCCGCTGGCGACGGCGAACGGCACCCCCGCGGCGTCGACGTCGCGCGACTGGTCGATGTGCAGCTCGACGAAGCCGGCGATCCGGTCGAGCGCGGCGCCGGTCTCGCGCAGGCCCTCCGGGTCGACGCCGGCCGCGGCCATCGCCGCCGCCATCGTCGTGCCCGTGTCGTCGGTCCGCACCAGCGCGTCGTCGACGTCGAGCAGCCCGGCCAGCGCGCGGCTGCCGAAGGTCGGGGTGTTGAAGCGGGCGCCCTCCTCGTCGGCGAACGAGACGACCGCCAGCGGACGGCGGCAGCGGGCGGCGACGGCGAACGCCACCGCGACCCCGAGCGGCCCGTCGAAGCGGCCACCGTCGCGGACGCTGTCGAGGTGCGAGCCGACCGTCCACCAGGGACCCTCGCCCGCGGGCAGCGCCCAGCGGTTGCCGGCGGCGTCGCGCTCGACCCGCAGGCCGATCGCCGCCGCCTGGTCCGCGAACCAGCGGCCGGTCGCCTCGTCCTCGGGCGACCACGGCAGCCGCGTGACGCCAGCGGGACCGACGCCGATCGGGTCGAGGCCGGCCAGCCGCTCGGTCAGGTCGGCGGCGGTCACCGCGGTCAGGTCGGTCACGGACTCGGTCATCGGGCGGCCTCCCAGGCCTTCGCGCCCGCCCGCCAGACCGCCGCCACCAGCGGCACCCCGGGGCGGTACGCCAGGTGGACGTGCGACGGGGCGTCGAGCAGCACCGCGTCGGCGCGGGCCCCGACCCCCAGCTGGCCGACGTCGTCGCGGCGCAGCGCGCGGGCGCCGCCGGCGGTCGCCGACCACAGCGCCTCGTCGGGCGTCATCCGCATCTCGCGGACCGCGACGGCGATGCAGAACGGCATGCTCGTGGTGTAGCTCGACCCCGGGTTGCAGTCGGCGGCCAGCGCGACGGTGACCCCGGCGTCGAGCAGCCGGCGGGCGTCGGGGTAGACGGCGCGGGTGGAGAACTCCGCCGCCGGCAGCAGCGTCGCGACCGTGCGGCTGTTGGCCAGCGCGTCGACGTCGGCGTCGGTCACGTGGGTGACGTGATCGGCCGAGGCAGCGTCGAACTCGACCGCGATCTGGACCCCGGGACCGTGCTGCAGCTGGTTGGCGTGCAGCCGCGGCGTCAGCCCGGCCGCGACGCCGGCGCGCAGGATCTCGCGCGTCTGGTCGCCGTCGAAGGCCCCGCGGTCGCAGAAGACGTCGATCCAACGCGCCCGATCGGCGCAGGCGTGGAGCATGTCGCCGCAGACCAGCTCGACGTAGGCCGCCGGCCGGTCGGCGTACTCGGGCGCGACGACGTGGCCGCCGAGGAAGGTCAGCTCGTCGGTGCGGGCGGCGGCGACCTCCAGGCTCCGGCGCTCGTCCTCGACCGTCAGCCCGTAGCCGGACTTGCACTCGACCGTGGTCGTGCCGGAGCGCATCGCCTCGGCGGTCAGGCGGTCGATCGTGCGGCCCAGCTGCTCGTCGCTGGCCGCGCGGGTGGCGGCGACCGTCGTCCGGATCCCGCCCGCCGCGTAGGGCCGGCCCGACATCCGGGCGGCGAACTCGTCGGCCCGCTCGCCGGCGAAGACCAGGTGGCCGTGGCTGTCGACGAAGCCGGGGATCACGGCCCGGCCGGCGGCGTCGAAGCGCTCGTCGGCCGCCGCCTGCGGCAGCTCGGCGCGGGGGCCGGCCCACTGCACGACGCCGTCGCCGAGCACCAGCGCGGCGTCCTCGATCAGGCCCAGCGGCCCCCGCTCCAGCGACGGGTCGTTGGTGACGAGGGTCCCGATCCGGTCGATCAGGACCGTCACGCGGGCTCGCCCTCGTTCATCGGCACCCGGATCCCGTGGTCGTCGGCGACCGCCGCGGCCTCGTCGTAGCCGGCGTCGACGTGGCGGATGACGCCGGTCGCCGGATCGTTGCCGAGCACCCGCGCCAGCTTCTCGGCCGCCAGCGGGGTGCCGTCGGCGACCGTCACCTGGCCGGCGTGGATCGAACGGCCGATCCCGACCCCGCCGCCGTGGTGGATCGAGACCCACGAGGCGCCGGAGGCGACGTTGACCATCGCGTTCAGCAGCGGCCAGTCGGCGATCGCGTCGGAGCCGTCGAGCATCCCCTCGGTCTCGCGGTAGGGCGACGCGACCGAGCCGCAGTCCAGGTGGTCGCGGCCGATCACGATCGGGGCCTGGACGGCGCCGCTCTCGACCAGCTCGTTGAAGCGGACGCCGGCGCGGTCGCGCTCGCCGTGGCCGAGCCAGCAGATCCGCGCCGGCAGGCCCTCGAAGTGGACCTTCTCCGCCGCCATCGTCAGCCACCGCTGGAGCGACTCGTGCTCGGGGAAGAGGTCGAGCACCGCGCGGTCGGTGGCGGCGATGTCGGCCGGGTCGCCCGAGAGCGCGGCCCAGCGGAACGGCCCGCGACCCTCGCAGAACTGGGGCCGGATGTAGGCCGGGACGAAGCCGGGGTAGGCGAAGGCGTCCGCGTAGCCGCCCAGCCGGGCCTCGGCCCGCAGCGAGTTGCCGTAGTCGAAGACCTCGGCCCCGGCCCGCTGGAAGCCGACCATCGCCTCGACGTGGCGGGCCATCGACGCGCGGGCGCGGCGGGTGAAGTCCTCGGGGTCGGCCTGGGCCAGCCGCTTCCAGTCCGCGAAGGCGACGTCGGCCGGCAGGTAGGCCAGCGGGTCGTGGGCCGAGGTCTGGTCGGTGACGACGTCGATCGGCGCGCCCATCGTCAGCAGCGCCGGGACCGCGTCGGCGGCGTTGGCGACGACCCCGATCGAGAGCGGCGTGCCGGCGTCGCGGGCGGCGACCGCGCGGGCGACGGCGTCGTCGAGCGAGTCGGCCTCGACGTCGAGGTAGCCGTGCTCGATCCGGCGCAGGATCCGCGAGCGGTCGACCTCGAGGCAGATCGCCACCCCGCCGGCCATCGTCACCGCCAGCGGCTGCGCGCCGCCCATCCCGCCGAGGCCGGCGGTCAGCGTGATCGTGCCGGCCAGCGAACCGCCGAAGCGCTTGGCGCCGACCGCGGCGAAGGTCTCGTAGGTGCCCTGGAGGATCCCCTGGCTGCCGATGTAGATCCACGAGCCGGCCGTCATCTGGCCGTACATCGTCAGCCCGAGGTCGTCGAGCCGCCGGAACTCCTCCCAGCTCGCCCAGTCGCCGACCAGGTTGCTGTTGGCCAGCAGCACCCGCGGCGCCCACTCGTGGGTGGTCAGCACGCCAACCGGCTTGCCGGACTGGACCAGCAGCGTCTCGTCGTCGCGGAGGTCGCGGAGCGTGCGGACGATCGCGTCGTAGGCGGCCCAGCTGCGCGCGGCCTTGCCGGTGCCGCCGTAGACGACCAGCTCGTCGGGGTGCTCGGCGACCTGCGGGTCGAGGTTGTTCTGGAGCATCCGCAGCGCGGCCTCCTGCTGCCAGCCGCGGCAGCTGAGCGTGGTCCCGCGGGCGGCGCGGACGGGACGGGCGACGGCGGGGGCAGTCATGCGGCGGGCTCCTCGGTGGGACGGTCGGGCAGGGGGCCGGCGGTCGATTCGACGGCGCGGCGGACGGCGCCGGCGCGGACCAGCGCGACGGCGGCCTCGATCTCGGGCGCCAGGAAGCGGTCGGGGCCGGGACCGGCGGCGTGCTCGCGGAGCGCGGCGATCACCGCGCCGGTGGCCGGCGCCGGGGCCAGCGGGGCCCGCAGCTCGATCCCGCGCGCGGCGGTCAGCAGCTCGATCGCCAGCACCCGGGTCAGGCCGTCGACGGCCCGCCGCAGCTTGCGGGCGCCGGACCAGCCCATCGAGACGTGGTCCTCCTGCATCGCCGAGCTGGGGATCGAGTCGACGCTCGCCGGCGCGGCCAGCCGCTTCAGCTCCGAGACGATCGCCGCCTGGGTGTACTGGGCGATCATGTGGCCGGAGTCGACGCCGGGATCGTCGGCCAGGAACGGCGGCAGGCCGTGGCTGCGGGACGCGTCGAGGAAGCGGTCGGTGCGGCGCTCGGCGATGCTGGCCACGTCGGCGACGACGATCGCCAGGAAGTCGAGCACGTAGGCGACCGGCGCGCCGTGGAAGTTGCCGTTCGACTCGACCCGGCCGTCGGGCGTCACGACCGGGTTGTCGACCGCGGCGGCCAGCTCGTTGGCCGCGACCGCGGCGGCGTGGGCGACGGTGTCGCGGGCACCGCCGTGGACCTGGGGCGCGCAGCGCAGCGAGTAGGCGTCCTGGACCCGGTGGTCCTCGGGCCCGCGGTGGCTGGCCACGATCGGGCTGTCGGCCAGGACCCGGCGGATCGTCGCGGCGGAGACCGCCTGGCCCGGCTGCGGCCGCAGCGCCTGGAGGTCGGCGGCGAAGACCCGGTCGGTGCCGAGCAGCCCCTCGACGCTCATCGCGGCGGTGACGTCGGCGACGGTCAGCAGCTCGCGCAGGTCGTCCAGCGCCAGCAGCAGCATCCCGAGCATCCCGTCGGTGCCGTTGATCAGCGCCAGGCCCTCCTTCTCCTCCAGCGTGACCGGCGCCAGGCCGGCCGCGCGGAGGGCGTCGGCGGCGTCGCGGCGACGGCCGTCGGCGTCGTCGACCGGGCCCTCGCCGATCAGCGCCAGCGCGCAGTGGGCCAGCGGCGCCAGGTCGCCCGAGCAGCCGAGCGACCCGTGCTCGTGGACGACCGGGGTGATCCCGGCGTTGAGCATCCCCGCGTAGGTCTCGGCGACGACCGGGCGGACGCCGGTGCGGCCGGTGCAGAGGGTCGAGAGCCGCAGCAGCATCAGCGCCCGCACGACCTCGCGCTCGACCTCGGGGCCGGAGCCGGCGGCGTGGCTGCGGATCAGGCTCCGCTGCAGCTGCCGCCGCTGGTCGGGCGCGATGTGGCGCGTGGCGAGCGCGCCGAACCCGGTCGAGACGCCGTAGTGCGGCGTGACGTCCTCGGCGAGGGCGTCGACCACGGCACGGCTGTCGGCGATCGCGGAGAGCGCCGCCTCGTCGACGACCACCGGCGCGTCGTGGCGCGCGACCGCCACGACCTGCTGCGGCCGCAGGGGGCCGACGCCGATGACGACCGGGTCCGGCGCGCCGCCGGACCGAGCACGGCGCGGGTCCGCGGCGTCGACCCGGACGTCGAGCGTCGCATCTACCCCGTCCGTCGTGCTCATGGCGCGATTGAAGCCCGTGCCCCGCCCTCCGTCACGCGATCGCCCGCGGTTGCGTCTGGGATCTGAGACAGTGCCGGCGATGGCCAACGTTCCCGCCGCCCGCCGCGCCCTCGGGGTCCTGAGCCTGCTCGCGCGGCAGTCGGCGCCGATCCCCGCGGCGGCGATCGCGCGCGAGCTGGAGCTGCCGCGGTCGAGCGTCTACCACCTGCTGACGGTGCTCCAGGAGGAGGGCTTCGTCGTCCACCTGCCGGAGGACAACCGCTACGGCCTGGGGGTGGCCGCGTTCGAGCTCGGCTTCGCCTACTCGCGCCAGCAGCCGCTGCGCCGGATCGCCCACGCGACGCTCGCGCGGCTGGTCGACGACAGCACCCACAACGGCCACTTCGCGGTCCTCGACGGGACCGACGTCCTGTACCTGATCGAGGAGCGCGCGGCCGGCCGTCCGAGCCTGGTGACCGACGTCGGCGTGCGGCTGCCGGCGCACCTGACGGCCAGCGGCCTGGCGATGCTGGCCGCGCTGGCGCCCGAGCAGCTACGGGCGCTCTACCCCTCGCGACGGCCGCTGCCGCGGCGGCTGGAGCGGGGACCGGCGACCCGCGCCGAGCTGCGGGCCGCGCTGGCGGGTGTCCGCGCGCAGGGCTACGCGTGGGAGGACGGCTCGGTGACGGCCGGCTTCGCCTCGATCGCCTGTGCCGTGCTCGACCACACCGACCGGCCGGCGGCGGCGGTCACCCTGACCTTCCGCAGCGAGCAGGTCGGCCCGGCGACCCGCGACCGGCTGGTCCGCCACGTCCACCGGGCGGCCGACCGGATCGCGCGCCAGATCCGCGGACGGGCGGCACCGCTCCCCGCTAGTGGTGCGCCGAGCCCGTGAGCGTCATCCCCCGCGGCACCAGCACGAAGACCAGCGCCGCCACCGCCAGCATCGCGACGCCGCCGATCAGGCTGGTGTCGGCGAGGGCGGAGACGAACGCGTCGCCGGCGTGGCTGGCCAGCGCCGGCAGCCGGGCCTCGTCGGCGATCGCCGTCGCGGCGGCCAGCGAGCCCTCGGCGTGGGCGCTCGCCTCGGGCCCGAGCGCGCCGCTGAGGGCCGGGCCCAGGTCGAGGCCGTCGCGGTAGAGCAGCGCGGCGACGCTGCCGAGGATCGCCACGCCGAGCACGTTGCCGACGTCGTAGGCGCTCTCCTCGATCGCCGCCGCGCTGCCGGCCCGCTCGTTCGGCGTCCCGAGCATGATGATCGCCGAGGCCATCGCCAGCGAGCCGACGCCGCCGCCGACCAGCGCCAGCGCGACGGCGACCGTGCCGTAGGCGAGGTCGCGGCCGGCGAGGCCGAGCACCAGCAGCCCGGCGCCGGCCACGGCCAGCCCCGCGGCCAGCACCAGCCGCGGGCCGATCCGGGCGGCCAGCGGCGGCGCGACGATCGACGACAGCAGCCCGGCGCCGGCCAGCGGCAGCAGCCGCACGCCGGCGGCCAGCGGGCCGTGGTGCTCGACCAGCTGCAGCCACTGGGCGAGCAGGAAGAGCACGGCGGCGAGCCCGAACATCGTGCCGAGGGCGGCGACGACGCCGGCGGTGAAGGGTCGCGACGCGAACAGCCGCACGTCGAGCAGCGGGTCGTCGCGGCGCAGGCAGCGGCGGACGAACGCGACCAGCAGCACCAGCGCGGCGGCGAGCGCGGCGAGCGCCAGCGGGTCGAGCAGGTCCTGCTGCTTGGCGAAGTGCTTGATCGACCAGATCAGCGCCACCATCCCGGCGATCGAGAGCGCGGTCGCGACCGCGTCCCAGCGGCCCGGGCGCGGCACGCGGACCTCGGGCAGCAGCACCACGCCGGCGGCGATCCCGAGCACCATCAGCGGCACGTTGACGAGGAACGCCGCCTGCCAGCTGAAGTGCTCCAGCAGGAAGCCGCCGACGATCGGACCGACCGCCGCGCCGACCGCCGAGACCGCCGACCAGACCCCGAGCGCCGTCGCCCGCTCGGCCGGGTCGAGGAAGATGCTGCGGACCATCGAGAGCGTGGTCGGCATGATCATCGCGCCGCCGATCCCGAGCAGCGCGCGGACGGCGATCACCGCCAGCGGCGAGTCGGCGACGACGACCAGCGCCGAGGCGCCGCCGAAGACCGCGAAGCCGGCCAGCAGCACCAGCTTGCGGCCGCGGCGGTCGGCGAAGGCGCTCATCGAGATCAGCAGCCCGGCCAGCACCAGCGAGTAGACGTCGACGATCCACAGCTGCTCGGTCGCCGAGGGCTCGATGTCGGCCGCTAGCTCGGGCAGCGCGACGTTGAGGATCGTCAGGTCCATCGTGACGACGAGCAGGCTGGCGGAGAGCACGGCGAGCGCCGCCCACCGCCGCCCGCGCGAGAGCGCCACCGGATCGGTCGGTCGCCTCATGGCCGCGCCTCGATCGCCGTCAGCGCGGCCAGCGAGGTGGTCAGGAAGGCCAGGTCGAGCGGCTCGTCGTGGAGGCTGGCGTGGACCGCGGCGCCGTCGACGAAGACCGCCACGGCGAGCGCCGCGGCCGGGCTGACGTAGCGGCGGGCGCGCTCGATCAGGCCGTCGAACCAGCCGAGCGCGAGCGGCCGCAGCTCGGGGTCGTCGGCGGCGGCCAGGTAGAGCGCCTGGTCGGCCCGGACCCGGGCGCCGTCGCTCAGGTAGTCGTGCAGGACCGCGGCGATCGCGGCCGGCGACGACTGACCCCGGAGCGCCCGCTCGAGCTCGTCCAGCTCCCGCTCCAGCCGGGCCGCGACCTGCTGCAGCGCGGCGGCCCGCAGGTCGTCGAGCGTGGCGAAGTACTGGGTGGTCGAGCCGAGCGGTACCGCGGCCCGCTGGGCGACGGCGCGATGGGTCAGCCGCGGCCGCTCGGGGTCGAGCAGCAGGTCGGCGGCGGCGTCGACGATCTGCTGCCGCCGCCGCTCGGGATCGCGACGGCGCTGGGGCGTCTCGGGAACCATGATGTACAAGTGTACATGTACAGATGTCCATTATGTGAGGGCGGCGTTCCGGTCGCCGAACGGCTGAAACGTCACAGCGGGCGCGTTATGTTGCGGTCAGCGTCCCCCCGACCCCCCCCGCTCCCATGTCCCGATCCGTCCCGACCGCCGTCGCCGGCCTCGCCGTGCTGGCCGCCGCGGTCGCCCCCGCCGCCGCGACCGCGGCCTCACCCTCAGCCCAGGTCTCCGCCGCGCCGATCAGCAAGCCGCTGTCGACCAAGGCGACCTCGACCAAGATCACCGTCCAGAACACCGGCAAGGCCCGGCTCAGCGGCCTGACCCTGACCGTGTCCGGCAAGAAGGGCGTGACGATCCGCCTCGCCGGCGCCCGCAAGGGCCGCAGCAGCCGCAAGCTGAGCACGCTGAAGGCCGGCCGCGGCGTCCGCGTCGGCGTCAGCCTGCGGCGCACGAGCAAGGGCCCGAAGAAGGGCACGCTCGGGCTGAAGGTCACCCGCAAGGGCAAGACGATCGCCCGCGGCAAGCTCGCCTTCGGTCCCGGCACCACCGCCCCGCCGGCGGACCCCAACTCGCTCGAGGGCCGCTACTTCTGGGGTTCCCGCTACACCGTCTCCGGGATCCAGCAGAACACGCTCTACTTCACCGGCCCGAACCTGGTCTTCGTCGCCGACACCGAGAGCGCCTGGCCGACCTGCACCGCGGTCAGCGAGACCTGCAAGCCCTACAGCTACGACGCGGCCAAGAAGCAGCTGACGATCGACGGCAAGCCGGCCACGCTGACCGGTCGCAAGCTGGAGCTGGACGGCGACAACTACCTGGAGTTCGGCTACCCGGCGGCCGGCGCGCGCTGGGACACGAAGGTCACCTACTCGAACTCCAGCGGCATCTGCCCGCTCTACTGCAGCTACTACACGGAGAACCTGACCTTCCTGCCCGACGGCCGCTTCGTCCGCGACGCGGTCGCCTCCGGCACCGGCCCGGTGGTCGACTGGGCGTCGGTGCCGCCGGACAGCAAGGGCACCTACGAGGTCCGCGCCGACCACACGCTGCGGCTGGCCTTCGAGGACGGCAAGGAGCGGATCGAGACGGTCGGCCTGTACCTGAACGACGACGGGACGCTGCAGGCGGCCGGCGAGGGGATGGTCCTCGGCGGCGACGGCTACTTCGACATCCGCGACAAGTAGCGCGCGGAGCGCCGCTCGCGTGGCGGTCGACCCCCGGCGTGCGGGGGCGATCCGCCACGCGAACGGTTGGGGCGAGGATCACCCCTGACCGGCGGCCGCTGGTAGCGTTGTTCGCATAGCTAACGCCCGTTCGAACAGCGAACGCCCGCGGGAAGAGCGACGGCGGTACCGTCGGGTCCTGCGACGCCGTGCCCCCGATGCGACCGTCCCCGTCCGTGGCTGACCGCGGGCTCTTCGGCGGGGTGCTGGCCCGGGCCGCCGCGGCCGACGCGGTCACCGATCACGGGTGGCTGCAGGCGATGCTCGACGCCGAGGCCGCCCTCGCCCTGGCGCTCGCCGACCGCGGCCTGCTGGAGCGCGACGCCGGCGACCGGATCGTGGCCGCCGCCGACGCCGCCCGCTTCGACCCAGACGCGCTCGGCGCCGCGGCCGCCGCCGGCGCGGGCAACCCCGTCCCCGCGCTCGTCCGCGCCCTGACCGCGGCGGTCGACGGCGAGGCGCCGGTGGCCCGCGCGGCGGCGGCCGGCGTCCACCGCGGCGCCACCAGCCAGGACGTGCTCGACAGCGCGGCGATGCTCGTCGCCCGCCGCGCGACCGCCGAGATCCTGATCGACCTGGAGGCCGCCGCCGGGCGCTGCGCGGCGCTGGCCCGCGAGCACCGCACGACCGCGGCGATCGGCCGCACGCTGCTGCAGCAGGCGACGCCGACGAGCTTCGGGCTCCGCTGCGCGACCTGGCTGAACGGGCTCGACGAGGCCGCCGCCGAGCTCGCCGCCGCCCGCCGCGACGCGCTGGCCGCGCAGCTCGGCGGCGCCGTCGGCACGCTCGCCCCGCTCGGCGACGCCGGGCCGGAGGTGGCCGACGCCTTCGCCCGCCGGCTCGGCCTGGCCGCCCCGACGCTGCCCTGGCACACCGTCCGCGTGCGGCCGCTGCGGCTGGCCGGCGCGCTCGCCACGGTCGCGGCGATCACGGGCAAGATCGCCGGCGATGTCGTGCTGCTGGCCCAGACCGAGGTCGCCGAGGTCCACGAGCAGGGCGGTCCCGGCCGCGGCGGCTCGTCGACGATGCCGCACAAGCGCAACCCGGTGGCCGCGGTCAGCGCCCGCGCCGCCGCCGTCCGGGTGCCCGGCCTGGTCGCCACGCTGCTCGCCGCCGCCGACCAGCCGCAGGAGCGCGCCGCTGGCCACTGGCAGGCCGAGTGGGAGGCGTGGTCCGACCTGCTGCGCCTGACCGGCGTCGCCGTCGCCTGGCTGCGCGAGGCGCTCGACCGGCTGCGCGTCGACCGCGAGGCCGTCGCCGCCGCGCTGGCCGTCACCCACGGACTGGTGCTCGCCGAGGCCGCGGCCTCCGCCCTCGCGCCCGCGCTCGGCCGGGTCCCGGCCCACGACCTGGTCGCCGACGCCAGCCGTCGCGCCGCCGCCGAGGACCGCCCGCTCGCCGCCGTGCTGGCCGCCGAGCCGGCCGTCCGCGACGCGCTCGGCGACCAGGCCGAGGCCGACCTCCGCGAGGCGCTCGACCCCGCCCGTCACCTCGGCGCGGCGCCGGTCTTCGTGGACCGCGCGCTCGCCGCCCACGAGCGCCGGCCCGGTCCGCGGCCGGGCCGTCCCGTGCCGCTGGCCCACGCCGTCGACGGCCCGACCGACGGCCCGGCCGTGGTGCTGCTGCACGCGATCGGGAGCGACCGCCGGCTGTGGGACGGCTGCCTGGCCCCGCTGACGGCGGCCGGCCTGCGGGTGGTCGCCGTCGACCTGCGCGGCCACGGCCGGTCGCCCGTCCCGCCCGGCCCCTACGCCTTCGGCGACCTCGCCGGCGACGTGCTGGCGCTGCTCGACGCGCTCGCCGTCGCCCGCGCCAGCGTGGCGGGGGTCTCGCTCGGCGGGGCGGTCGCGCTCGACCTGGCGCTGCGCGCGCCCGGCCGGATCGACCGCGTCGCCGCCTGCTGCACCGGTGCCCGGATCTACGGCCCGACCGTCTGGCACGAGCGGGCGGCGATCGTCAGCGAGCAGGGCATCGATCCGCTGACCGAGGGCGCGCTCGACCGCTGGGTGACGGCGGCCTTCCGGAGTACCGAGCCGGAGCGGGCCGCGACGCTGCTGGCCACCCTGCGCGCCACCCCCGCGGCCGGCTACGCCGGCTGCGCCGCCGCCCTCGCCGACCTCGACCTGCGGCCCGCGCTCGGCCGCCTGTCCGCGCCGACGCTGATCGTCGCCGGGGCCGAGGACGTCGCCACGCCGCCCGCCAGCCACGCCGAGCCGCTCGCCGCCGCGATCCCGGGGGCCCGGCTCGAGGTCGTTCCCGGCACCGCGCACCTGGCGCCGTTCGAGCGCCCCGACCTGGTCGGCCCGCTGCTGGCCGGCTTCCTGACCGACCCGACCGGAGGCGACCGTTGAGCGACCCGACCCCGTACGACGAGCAGGGCCTGCGCACCCGCCGCGAGGTCCTCGGCGACGAGCACGTCGACCGCGCGCTGGCCGCCGCCGACGCGTTCGACCAGCCGTTCCAGGAGTTCATCACCCGCTTCGCGTGGGGCGACGTCTGGTCGCGCCCCGGCCTCGACCGGCGCACCCGCAGCATCGCCACGATCGCGGCGCTGGTCGCCCTCGGGGCCGAGCACGAGCTGCCGATGCACGTCCGCGCCGCCCGCCGCCACGGCGTCAGCGAGCAGGAGCTGAGCGAGCTGCTGCTGCACACCGCGCTCTACGCCGGGCTGCCGGCCGCCAACCGCGCGTTCCGGATCGCGCGCGAGACCCTGCGCGACGACGACGCCGCGGCGTCGTCGGCCTGAGCCGCTCAGGTCAGGCCGCCGGGACCGATCCGCCGCAGGTCGGCGTGGATCTCGTCGGCCGCCCGCCGCAGCCGCGGCAGGATCCGCTCGCGCAGCTGCGCGACCGTCGTCCGCGCCGCGGGCGTCGAGACGTTGATCGCGGCGATCGCCGCGCCGGTCGCGTCCAGGATCGGCACCGCGATCGAGCGCAGCCCCCGCTCCAGCTCCTCGTCGACCAGCGCGAAGCCGTCGGCGCGGGCGCCGGCGATCCGCTCCGCGACCGCGTCGGCGTCGAGCGGGACCGCGGCGGTCGGCGCGGCCGGCAGCGGCGCGGCCAGCCGCCGCGCCAGCTCCGCCTCGGGCAGCGCGGCCAGCAGCACCCGTCCCATCGAGGTCGCCCAGGCGGGCAGGCGGGTGCCGACGGCGATCGTCACCGACATGATCCGCCGGGTCGGCACGCGGGCCACGTAGACCACCTCGTCGCCGTCGAGGACCGAGATCGAGGCCGACTCGTCGACGTCGGCCGACAGCCGCTCCAGGTGCGGGCGGGCGACCTCGACGAAGCTCAGGCCCGAGAGGTAGGCGACGCCCAGCTCCAGCACCCGCGGCCGGAGCGCGAAGCCGCGCCCCTCCTGGGCGACGTAGCCCAGCTCGACGAGGGTCAGCAGGAACCGCCGCGCGGCGGCCCGCGGCAGGCCGCAGCGGCGCGCGACCTCGCTCAGCGAGAGCGGCCCGGAGGTCGCGTCGAAGGCCCGGATCACCGCCAGGCCGCGCTCCAGCGACTGGACGAACTCGGGTCCGCGGGCCGGCGCGGGATCGGGGGCGGTGTCGGACATGCCGGGCGGGGTCTACCGGATCGAGGGCGTTCGCGGGGCCGAGCGCGTGCGCTACTGTTCGTAGTATGAACACTCGTTCGGGATACGAACAGTGGGTGGGCGGCTGATGGCCGAGCTGCTGCCCCTCTCCGAGGCGATCGCGACCCTGGTCCACGACGGCGACAGCGTGGCGATGGAGGGCTTCACCCACCTGATCCCGTTCGCCGCCGGCCACGAGCTGCTGCGCCAGGGCCGCCGCGAGCTGGAGCTGATCCGGATGACCCCGGACCTGCTCTACGACCAGCTGATCGGCGCCGGCGCGGCGCGGCGGCTGGTCTTCTCCTACGGCGGCAACCCCGGCGTCGGGTCGCTGCACCGCTTCCGCGACGCGATCGAGCACGGCTGGCCGCGACGGCTGGAGATCGAGGAGCACAGCCACGCGGCGATGGCCAACCGCTACGCCGCGGGCGCCTCGGACCTGCCGTTCGCGGTCCTGCGCGGCTACGCCGGCACCGACCTCGAGGCCCGTACCACCGTCGCCCGGATCAGCTGCCCCTTCAGCGGCGAGTCGCTGGCCGCGGTGCCGGCCCTGCGGCCCGACGTCGCGATCGTCCACGCCCAGGAGGCCGACCGCCGCGGCAACGTCCAGCTCTGGGGCATCCCCGGCGTCCAGAAGGAGGCCGTCCTCGCCGCCCGCCGCTCGCTGGTGACCGTCGAGCGGATCGTCGACGAGCTGGAGCCGCGACCCGGCGGCGTGGTGCTGCCCGGCTGGACGATCACCGCCGTCGCCGAGGCCGTGAACGGCGCCTGGCCCTCGTACGCGCACGGCCTGACCGAGCGCGACAACGAGGCCTACCGGGCCTGGGACCGGGTCGCGCGCGACCGGGCCGCGTTCGGCGCCTGGATGGAGGAGCACGTGTTCGGCGGGCCCTCCCCCTACCCCGCCCCGGCGACCGAGGAGGCGGCGCGATGAGCGTTGCGCCCGCGAACGAGGCCGCGTCCAGCGGCGAGCTGCAGACGATCGTCGCCGCCCGCCGGCTGGTCGGCGCGCGAACCGTCTTCATCGGCGTCGGCAAGCCGTCGACGGCGGCGATCCTGGCGCGCGAGATCCACGATCCCGAGCTGGTCCTGGTCTACGAGTCGGGCACGATCGGCGCCAAGCCGCGGCGGGTACCGCTCTCGATCGGCGACGGCGAGCTGGCCGAGACCGCCGATGCGGTGGTCGCCGTCCCCGAGATGTTCAACTACTGGGTCCAGGCCGGCCGGATCGACGTCGCGTTCCTCGGCGCCGCCCAGGTCGATCGCCACGCGAACCTGAACTCGACCGTGATCGGCGACCACGCCGCGCCGCGGACCCGCCTGCCGGGCGCGGGCGGCGCGCCGGAGATCGCCTCCGGCTGCGGCGAGGTCGTGATCATCGCCCCCCACGACCGGCGGACGCTGGTCGAGCGGCTGGACTTCGTGACCACCGTCGGCCACGGCGATGGCCGCGACGAGCAGGGCCAGCCGCGCTCCGGGCTCGACCGCGCGGCGCTCGGGCTGCGCGGCCGCGGGCCGACCGCGGTGATCACCGACCTGGGCGTGCTGGAGCCCGACCCGACGACGAAGGAGCTGACGCTGGTGCAGCTGCATCCCGGCGTGACCGTCGAGCAGGCCCGCGAGGCGACCGGCTGGCCGCTGCGGGTCGCCGACCAGCCGACGATCACCCCCGAGCCGAGCGCCCGCGAGCTGTCGGCGCTGCGCGAGCTGGTGGCGCGATGAGCGCCGCCTACGTGCTCGACGCCGTCCGGACCCCGTTCGGACGGTTCGGCGGCGGGCTGGCCGCGGTCCGCCCCGACGACCTGGCCGCCCACGCGCTGCGGGCCCTGCTCGACCGCTCCCCCGAGCTCGACCCGGCGACGATCGGCGACGTGCTGCTCGGCGACGCCAACGGCGCCGGCGAGGACAACCGCAATGTCGCCCGGATGGCGGCGCTGCTGGCCGGCCTCCCGACCAGCGTGCCCGGGGTGACCGTCAACCGGCTCTGCGGGTCGAGCCTGGAGGCGGCGATCCAGGCCTCACGGACGATCGAGACCGGCGACGCGTCGGTCGTCGTCGCCGGCGGGGTCGAGTCGATGAGCCGCGCCCCGTGGGTGCTGCCGAAGCCGGAGCGGGCCTATCCCGCCGGCCACGAGACCCTCCACTCGACGACGCTCGGCTGGCGGATGGTCAACCCGCGGATGCCGGAGCGGTGGACGATCTCGCTCGGCGAGAGCACCGAGAAGCTGGCCGCCCTCCACGGCGTCGGCCGCGACGAGCAGGACGCCTTCGCCGCCGAGAGCCACCGCCGCGCCGCCGCGGCCTGGGCCGACGGGGTCCTGGCCGGCGAGATCGTGCAGCTGCCGGACGCGCCGCTCGAGCGCGACGAGTCGATCCGGCCGGGGACGACGGTCGCGAAGCTGGCGGCGCTGAAGCCGGCGTTCCTGGCCGACGGCACCGTGACCGCCGGCAACGCCTCGCCGCTCAACGACGGCGCGGCGATGGTGCTGCTCGGCGACGAGACCGCGGCGAGCCGGATCGGCCGCGATCCGCTGGCCCGGATCGTCAGCCGCGCGGCCCACGGCGTCGACCCGGACGTCTTCGGCTCCGGCCCGATCGAGGCCGCAGAGGAGGCGCTGCGCCGGGCCGGGATCGGCTGGGGCGACGTCGCCGCCGTCGAGCTGAACGAGGCGTTCGCCGCCCAGTCGCTCGCCTGCCTGAAGGGCTGGCCGGAGCTCGACCCGGCGCTGGTCAACGTCCACGGCGGCGCGATCGCGATCGGCCACCCGCTCGGCGCCTCGGGGGCCCGGATCCTCGGCCGCCTGGCCCGCCACCTGCAGGCGATCGGCGGCGGCTGGGGCGTCGCCGCGATCTGCATCGGGGTCGGCCAGGGACTGGCCGTGGTCCTGCACGCGTAGGCCGCGCGCCCCGGCTCGCGGCCCGGCTCGCGTGGCGGTTGACCCCCGGCGTCCGGGGCCCATCCGCCACGCGAGGCCGGGGGGGGGCGCTCGCCGCCGATTCAGCGACCGGAGCCGACGCCGAGCTGCGTCGCGACGTGCTCGGCGATCGCGCGCTGGGCGGAGAGGCGCGGGTGGGCCAGCTCCTGGAACTTCCTGCTGCGGACGAGCGTCGCCGCCATCCGGCTGGTGACCCGGCGGGTGGTGATGTCGACGAACCACGAGTTCTTCGTGCACATCTCGTGGCCCTTGGTGACGCCCTCGAGCGAGATGAAGCGGACACCGGCCTCGCTGGTCGCGGCCTTCAACGCGGCCTCCAGCCGCTCGCTGATCCGGACGAGCCGCCGCTTCTCCGCCTTGCCCAGCCAGGCGCAGCGGTCGTCGCCACTCGGGATCAGGTCGGGGTAGCCGACCACGACCAGCCGCTCCGGATCGACCAGCTTGGCCGCGATCGTGCGGTACAGGTCGGGAAGGGCCTTGCGCAGCGCCTCGATCCGCTCCTCGGTCCGCTCGTACTTCGACGTCGGGCGCGGCCGCCCGGGGCGCTGCTTCGGCTTGTGGGTCGACAGGCACTCGCCGGGGGTGAAGCAGTCGCCCAGGACCTCTCCGAATCCGACGTCGTTGCCGCCGATCGTCAGGGTCACGAACCGCGGCTTCAGGCGGGCGAGCTCGTCGAGCTGCGGCGGCTGCTTGAACCGCGAGGTCCTGGCGATGTTCGCCGTCACCGCGCCCGAGCAGGCCAGCAGCGCCTGCATCTCCAGCTGCGGCTGCTGCTCCAGCGGCTTCTGCTGGCTGATCTTCGCCAGCAGCCGCGGCCAGGCGTCCGCCGACCGGTGGCAGCGGCCCGCGGAGCCGTCGTAGCGCCCGACCGCCTCGCCCGACGAGTACGAGTCGCCGAGCGCGACGTAGGGCACCGACGGGTAGCGGAGCCGACGCTGGATGGTCGAGCCGACGAGGAGGTTCGGGTCGTCCGCCGGCGCGGTGGCGGTCGGCAGCAGGTGCGCGCCGTCCCACGCCGCCGGGCCGGAGCTGGCGCCGGTGCAGCGCATCCGCTGCTCGCGGTCGGCCTCGGACCGCTGGGCCACCCCGAAGGCGGCGGTCCCGCTCCAGACGCCGTTGGGCTGGAGCGTCAGCTCGGCGAGCGGCGCCTGGGCCTCGGCCACCTGGCAGCTGCTGCCGTCCCAGTTCGTCACCGTCAACGCGGTCAGCGCGCCGAAGCGGACCGCGTTCGGCGCGGTCTCCTCGACCCGGATCTCGCCGGCGCCGCGGGCGTCGTGCAGCCACTCGAACGGCGTGAACGCGCCCCAGGCCCAGTCGCCCTCGTAGGCGGGCAGGCCGAGCGGCCCGTGCAGCGAGCCGCCCTCGTGCGCCGGCGCGGCGACCGGGGCGGCGAGCGCGAACAGGACCGCGGTCAGCGGCGCCGCGGCGCGATGGAGAACGCGCGCGAAGCCGGACCGGCCGGGGCGCGCTGATGGACGACGGGGGGATCGTGACATCGGCTGGCGAGACGCTAGCCGATCGCGACCCCGAAGCCGACCGTTCGGATCACCGGCTCGCCGGCCTGGTCGGAGGCATCGAGGTCGACGTCGGCGACGAGCTGGAAGTCGTGGTGCTGCTCGGGGTCGTCGACGATCTGGCGGACTCGCCAGGCGCGGCCGTCGGCACCCGGAGGATCGCGGTCGATCAGCAGCAGCTCGGGCGAGCGGGCGGCCGGGCCGGCCGGCAGCTGGTCGTGCTCCTCCCAGTAGCCGTCGAGGGCGGCGCGCCAGGCGGGCTCGCGCATCGCGATCCGGCCCGGCGGGTCGGTCAGCGCGGCGGCCGCCGCCTCGAGCTTCGCCAGCTCGGCCGCCCGGTCGCGCGACGCGAGCTGGATCCGCTGGAACATCGCGTTGCGGACCATCCGCGCGAACGCCCGCTCGTTGGCGGTGATCGGGCGCGCCGGCGGCGGCGGGGCGCCGTCCTCGGCGGCCTGGACGGCGGCCGACAGCGCCTCGGGGTCGGTCAGCGCCTCCCACTCGTCGAGCAGGCTGGAGTCGGTCTGGCGGACCGTCTCCCCCAGCCACTCGATCACGTCCTGCAGCTCCTCCGTCCGCGCCGCCTCGGGCACGGTCTGGCGCAGCGCCCGGTAGGCGCCCGACAGGTAGCGCAGGACCAGGCCCTCGGAGCGGGCGACGTTGTAGTGGGAGACCAGCTCGGTGAAGCTGCGGCCCCACTCCCACATGTCGCGCACGACCGACTTCGGCGAGAGGTCGGACTCGCGCACCCAGGGGTGGGTCTCGCGGTAGATCCGCAGCCGCTCGGTCAGCGCCTCGGCCAGCGGCTTCGGGTAGGTGACCTCCTCCAGCAGCTCCATCCGCTCCTCGTACTCGATGCCCTCGGCCTTCATCGCGGCGACGGCCTCGCCGCGGGCCTCGTTGGCCTGCGCCATCAGCAGCGGGAACGGGTCGTCGAGGATCGCCTCGACCACCGAGAGGACGTCGAGCGAGTAGCTCTCCGCCTCGCGGTCGAGGTCCTCGATCGCGCCGACGGCGAACGACGCCAGCGGCTGGTTGAGGGCGAAGTCCTCCTGCAGCTCGACGGCCAGCCGCAGCGTGCGGCCGTCGGGGTCGGGCGCCGGCAGCCACTCCAGCACGCCGGCGGTCAGCAGCTCGTCGCCGAGCGCCTGGGCCTGCTCCAGCAGCCGCGCGCGGCCGCGGTCGTCCTCGTGGTTCTCGGTCGTCAGCGCCCGCATCGCCGCGATCGGGTCGGTCGGCTGGTGGACGACGTTGAGGATCGTGGCGTGGTCGACCCGCATCCGCGAGTTGAGCGGCTCGGGGGTCGCGGTCCGCAGCCGCTCGAAGGTCTCCTCGGTCCAGGAGACGGTGCCCTCGGGCGGCTTCTTGGTCTGGACCTTGCGCCGCTTCTTCGGGTCGTTCCCGGCCTTGATCAGCGCCTTCTGCCGCTCGATCACGTGCTCGGGCGCCTGGACGACGACGTAGCCGCGGGTGTCGAACCCGGCGCGGCCGGCGCGGCCGGCGATCTGGTGGAACTCGCGGGCCTTCAGCAGCCGGTGCTTGGTGCCGTCGAACTTGGCCAGGCCGGTGAAGACGACGGTCCGGATCGGCACGTTGATCCCGACCCCGAGCGTGTCGGTGCCGGCGATCACCTTCAGCAGGCCGCCCTGGGCCAGCTGCTCGACCAGCCGCCGGTAGCGCGGCAGCATCCCGGCGTGGTGGACGCCGATCCCGGCCCGCACCAGCTTCGAGAGCGTGCGGCCGAAGCCGGCGTTGAAGCGGAAGGCCCCGATCGCCTCGGCGATCGCGTCGCGCTCCTGGCGGCTGACGAGCTTGGCCGAGAGCAGCGCCTGGGCCCGCTCCATCGCCGACGCCTGGGTGAAGTGGACCACGTAGATCGGGGCCCGGTCCTCGTCGACCTGCTCCTCCAGCAGCTCGTGCAGCGGCCGCTCCGACCAGCTGAACTCGAGCGGCACCGGTCGCTCGGCGTCGTCGATCAGGACCGTCTCGCGCCCGGTCCGGCGGGTCAGGTCGTCGCTGATCCGGGTGACGTCGCCGAGCGTGGCCGACATCAGCAGGAACTGGGCCTGCGGCAGGGTCAGCAGCGGCACCTGCCAGGCCCAGCCGCGCTGTCCGTCGGCGTAGTAGTGGAACTCGTCCATCACCACCTGGCCGACGTCGGCGGCGGCGCCCTCGCGGAGGGCGATGTTCGCCAGCACCTCGGCGGTGCAGCAGACGATCGGGGCCTGGGCGTTGACCGACGCGTCGCCGGTCAGCATCCCCACGTTCTCGGCCCCGAAGGTGGCGCAGAGGGCGAAGAACTTCTCCGACACCAGCGCCTTGATCGGGGCGGTGTAGAAGGTCCGCCGGTCGTCCGCCATCGCCGCGAAGTGGGCGGCGATCGCGACCATCGACTTGCCCGACCCGGTCGGGGTGGCGAGCACGACGTTGGCGCCGCTGAAGAGCTCGATCGCCGCCTCCTCCTGGTGCGGGTAGAGCTCCAGCTCCTGCTCGGCCACCCAGGCCGTGAAGCCGTCGTAGAGGGCGTCGGCGCTGGGCTCGGTGGGGAGGGCGTCGACCAGGAGCATGCGGTCGACCACACGCTAGCGGGGCGCCGGGCGGGTGGCTCCGCCCGGCGCCCCGTCGAGGCGTGCGTCCGCCGCTCAGCCGGTGACGACCGTCTTGTCGGTGGTCGGCGCCTTCTTGGGCCGGATCACGACCTTGCGCGAGGCCTTGAGGGCCTTGATGCCGGTGGCCGTGGCGGTGGCGCGGTTGGTCTGGCTGCCCTTCGGGGCGTCGCGGTCGATCCGGACGGTGATCCGGTAGCTCTTGGCCTTGCCGGGGGCGAGGCTGGGGATCTTGGCGAAGCAGAGCTTGCCGCGCTTGAGCTTGCCGCCCCCGCGGGCGACCACGGTCACGTTCTTGGGCAGCAGGTCGCAGACCACGACGTTGCGGGCCGTGCCCTTGCCCGTGTTGCGGACCTTGATCGTGTACTTCACGCGCTGGCCGGCGGTGACGCGCTTGGCGTTGGCGGTCTTCGTCAACCGCAGATTGGGCGCCGGTCCCGGCGTCACCGTCGGGGTGTACGTCGACTCGGCCGGGTTGCCGTTGACGTCCTTGATCCGGTAGCGGACCGGGGTCGCGGTGCCGGTGAACTGCGGCTCGGGAGTGAAGACGATCTTGCCGTCCTCGATCGTGTACACGCCCTGGCCCGGGATCACCACCCGGTTGGTCGGGTTGCCGTCCTTGTCCAGCAGCGTCAGCGAACCGCGATCCAGCGGGACGCTGCCCGGGGTGTCGTTGGCGAACGGATCGATCACCTGCCGCTTGCCCTGCGGGCCGCTGGTGGTGTCCGGGTTCGCGACCGGCGGCAGCGGGGTCACCGTCGGGGTGTAGGTCGAGCCGACGGTGTTGCCCCGGCTGTCCTTCACCTGGTAGCGGACCGGGTCCGCCTTGCCGACGAACTGCGGCTCGGGCGTGAACACCAGCATGCCGTCCTCGACCGTGAAGACGCCCTGCCCGGGCACCACCACCCGGGTGGTCGGGCGGCCGTCGGCGTCGAGCAGCGTCAGGGTGCTGCGGTCGAGCTGGACGTTGGGGTCGGTGTTGTCGTTGGCCAGCGGATCGATCACCTGTCGCTGCCCCTGCGGACCGGAGGTCTCGTCGGGACGCGCAACGGGGGTGACGGTCGGGGTATAGGTCGACTCGGCCGGAGTGCCGTTGACGTCCTTGATCCGGTACTTCACCGGGTCGGCGGTGCCGATGAACTGCGGCTCCGGCGTGAAGACGATCTTGCCGTCCTTCACCGTGTAGACGCCCTGGCCCGGGACCACCACCCGATCGGTCGGGTTGCCGGCGCCGTCGAGCAGCGTCAGCGACTCGCGGTCCAGCGGCACCCGATCGTCACCGGGCTGGTCGTTGGCGAACGGGTCGGTCGACTGCGCCTGGCCCTGCGGCCCCGAGGTCTTGTCGGGGTTGGCCTTCGGCGCCACCGGATCGATCGTCGGGGTGTAGGTGGACTGCGCCGTCGTGCCGTTGACGTCGGCGATCCGGTAGTCGACCGGGTCGGCCGTGCCCGTGAACTGCGGCTCGGGGGTGAAGACGATCTTGCCGTCCTCGATCGTGTACACGCCCTGCCCCGGGACCTCGACCCGATCGGTCGGGTTGCCGTCGCCATCCAGCAGCGTCAGCGAGTCACGGTCCAGCGGCACCTGATCGTCACCGGGCGCGTCGTTCGCGAACGGATCGGCCGACTGGGCGACGCCCTGCGGCCCCCTGGTCTCGTCCGGGTTTGCCTCCGGCGTCACCGGGTCGAGCGTCGGCGTGTAGGTCGACTGCGCCGTGGTCCCGTTGACGTCGGCGATCCGATAGGTCACCGGATCAGCCGTGCCGGTGAACTGGGGCTCGGGGGTGAAGACGATCTTGCCGTCCTCCACCGTGTACACGCCCTGGCCCGGCACCTCGACCCGATCCACGGGGTTGCCGTCGCCGTCGAGCAGCGTCAGCGAATCGCGATCCAGCGGCACCTGGTCGTCACCGGGCCGGTCGTTCGCGAACGGATCGGTCGACTGGGCCTGGCCCTGCGGGCCTGAGGTCTCGTCCGGGTTCGCCTCCGGCGTCACCGGATCGAGCGTCGGCGTGTAGGTCGACTGCGCCGTCGTCCCGTTGACGTCGGCGATCCGATAGGTCACCGGATCCGCCGTGCCCGTGAACTGCGGCTCCGGCGTGAAGACGATCTTCCCGTCCTCCACCGTGTACACGCCCTGACCCGGCACCTCGACCCGATCAACCGGGTTGCCGTCACCGTCCAGCAGCGTCAGCGAGCTGCGTTCCAGCGGCACCTGATCGTCACCCGGAGCGTCGTTGCCGAACGGGTCGATCGACTGGGCCACGCCCTGGGGACCGGAGGTCTCGTCCGGGTTCGCCGTCGGGGTGACCGGATTCAGCGTCGGGGTGTAGGTCGACTCGACGGTGTTGCCCTCGGAGTCCTTCACCTGGTAGCTGACCGGGTCGGCTGTGCCCGTGAACTGCGGCTCGGGGGTGAAGACGATCTTGCCGTCCTCGATCGTGTAGACGCCCTGGCCGGGAACCTCGACCCGATCGACCGGGTTGCCGTCCTCATCGACCAGCGTCAACGTCGACGGGTCGAGCGTCACGTTCGGATCGACGTTGTCGTTGGCCAGCGGGTCGATCGACTGCCGCACGCCCTGCGGGCCGGAGGTCTCGTCCGGCTGCGCGACCGGGGTGACGGTCGGGGTGTAGGTCGACTCGGCCGTCGTCCCGTTGACGTCGGCGATCCGGTAGCCGACCGGATCCGCCGTGCCGATGAAGTCGGGCTCGGGCGTGAAGACGATCTTGCCGTCCTCGACCGTGTACACGCCCTGACCCGGCACCTCGACCCGATCGACGGGGTTGCCGTCGCCGTCCACCAGCGTCAGCGAGTCGCGGTCCAGCGGCACCTGGTCGTCACCGGGCGCGTCGTTCGCGAACGGGTCGGTCGACTGGGCCTGGCCCTGCGGGCCTGAGGTCTCGTCCGGGTTCGCCGTCGGAGCTACCGGGTCGAGGGTCGGGGTGTAGGTCGACTCGACGGTGTTGCCCTCCGAGTCCTTGACCTGGTAGCTGACCGGGTCGGCTGTGCCCGTGAACTGCGGCTCCGGGGTGAAGACGATCTTGCCGTCCTCGATCGTGTAGACGCCCTGGCCCGGGACCTCGACGCGGCCCGTGGGGTTGCCGTCGCCATCGACCAGCGTCAGCGTCGACGGATCGAGGGTCACGTCGGGATCGACGTTGTCGTTGGCCAGCGGATCGATCGACTGCGCCACGCCCTGCGGGCCGGAGGTCGTGTCTGGCTGGGCCACCGGGGTGACCGTCGGGGTGTAAGTGGACTGCGCGGTCGCGCCGTTGACGTCGGCGATCCGGTAGTCGACCGGATCCGCCGTGCCGATGAAGTCGGGCTCCGGCGTGAAGACGATCTTGCCGTCCTCGACTGTGTAGACGCCCTGACCGGGAACCTCCACCCGATCGGTCGGGTTGCCGGAGTCGTCGAGCAGCGTCAGCGAGTCCGGATCGAGCGGCGCGTCGGGATCGCCCGGAGCGTCGTTCGCCGTCGGGTCGATCGACTGCGGCTGGCCCTGCGGCCCCGAGGTCTCGTCCGGGTTGGCGGTCGGGGGATCGACCGCGGTCACGGTCGCGTTGGCGGAGTTGTTGTCGCTCGAGCCGCGATCGGTGACGGAGGCGGTGTTCGTGGTCTCGGTGCCGGCCGGCCCGGGGACCCGCGAGGTGTAGGTGACGGTCAGCGTCTCGCCGACGTCGAGCCCGCGGTCGCCGCCGCTCGGCTGCTCCTCGGCACCGATCGCCGCGTAGGGGCGGCTGCACTCCAGCGGGCTGGTCATCTCGTCGCCCTCGGCGGCCGAGCAGGTGACCGTGCCCCGGGCCAGGACATCGTTCGAGCCGCCGCTGGTGCTGATGCCGGTGATCGTGCGCGGCGGGTCGCCGGGCAGGTCGTCGGAGAGAGTGACGGTGTCGCCCTGGGTCATCGGGTCGGGACCCTCGTTGGTGATCCTCACCGTCCAGGTGACCGTCGAGCCCGGGGCGGCCTTGGTCGGCGAGACCGACTTCTCGACCGCGAGGTCGTAGTTGCAGGGCACCCAGCGCAGCTCGACCGACCCGTCGGCGCCCTTGCCGGGATCGGTGCGCTTCGGCCCGGCCGCCGAGCTGATGTCGCGGACGCCGGTGCTGATCGGCCCGTCCGTTGCGACGTAGCTGGCGCCACCGCCTCCGCCAGCCCCGCCGACCCCGGTCGCGGTCGCCGCGCCACCGCCGTAGCCCCAGCTCGAGGCGCCGCCGCCACCGCCGTAGTAGCCGCCACCGCCACCGCCGCCGGCGTCCGGATCGGGATCGGCCGCGCCGGCACCGCCGTTGCGCCCGCTGCCCCCACTGCCGTTGAGTGAGGCGCTGCCGCTGTGGACGCCGCCCGCCCCGGGGCCACCCGACTGGCCGCCCTGGCCGCCGCCCGGGGTGCCGGGGTTGCCGGACTGGTTGACGCCGTCGAGGCCGGTGCCGCCCGGGGTCACTCCGGCGCCCGTCGGCAGGCCGGCGTCGCTGCCGCGCCCCAGGGTGGTGTTGTGGCCCCCGCCGGACCCGCCGCCGCCGCCGGCCACGATCGCCGTCTGGCCCGCGAGCCGCAGCTCGGTCCAGCCGCCGCCACCGGTGCCGTGGTGGTAGTTCGGCGTGCCGCCGTTCTGCGACAGACCGCCGTCGCCGCCGCCGTTGACGCCGCCCTTGCCGTTCTGCCCGGCGACGTTGGAGCCCTGGGTGCCACCGCCGCCGACGCTGCCGTCGTAGCTCTGGCCCGGCACCACGTCGTAGGTCGCCTTGACCTGCGCGCCGGAGCCGTTGACGTTCTGCACGCCGGCGATCCAGGCGCCGCCGGCACCCCCGAGCGCGGTCGCTTGGACCGAGCAGACCCCCGCCGGGACCGTGCCCGAGTAGGCGCCGGTGGTCGTCCGGGTGACGGGACCCGGGGCGGGCGCCGGATCGGCGTTGGCCGCGGTCGGAACGAGCGCCGCGAGCTGCACGCCGCCGACCAGGGCGACGCTGCCGACGAAGGCCGCGGCGGAGGTGCCGGCCCGCCGCAAGCCGTGCGCCGCGGCCGACCAGGGCCGCGATGGGGCGTTCGCCCTCGTGCGCAACGGCCGGGGCTCCGATGGTGACGTTCGCTGACGCATCTCGACTCGCTTCCGTGTTCGATGTTGTCGTGAGCGCCCGGCGCCGACGCCGCGAGGGACCCGATGTCGGAGGCGGAGCACGACCGGGCCCGCGGTCGCGGGGCGACGCGAACGGCCGACCGGCGACGGCGGACCGCCGGCTGCGGGCGCGGGCTGCCGGCGCACGATCGGCAGCCGCGGCCGCGACCGGCGATGACCGCGGCCGGGGCCGGCGGCCCGATGGCGCGTGACGTCACTCATCGGGTCGGTCGGGTCGGGGGCGTCCGGAGCCGTGCGGCCGGGGCCGGAGGACGCGTCGGTCCTCCGGCCCGGCCGCGCGGGTACGTCAGCCGGTGACGACCGTCTTGTCGGTGGTCGGCGCCTTCTTCGGCCGGATCACGACCTTGCGCGAGGCCTTGAGGGCCTTGATGCCGGTGGCCGTGGCGGTGGCGCGGTTGACCTGGCTGCCCTTCGGCGCGTCGCGGTCGATCCGGACGGTGATCCGGTAGCTCTTCGCCTTGCCCGGTGCCAGCGAGCTGATCGTGCGGAAGCAGAGCTTGCCGCGCTTGAGCTTGCCGCCGCCGCGCGCGACGACCGTCACGTTGCGGGGCAGGATGTCGCAGACCACGACGTTGCGGGCCGCGCCCTTGCCGTCGTTGCGGACCTTGATCGTGTACTTCACCCGCTGGCCGGCGGTGACCCGCTTGGCGTTGGCGGTCTTCGTCAACCGCAGCTTGGGCTTCGGCCCCGCGGGGGTGACGGTCGGCGTGTAGGTCGACTCGGCCGGATTGCCGTTGACGTCCTTGATCCGGTAGCGGACCGGAGTCGCCGTGCCAGTGAACTGCGGCTCCGGCGTGAAGACGATCTTGCCGTCCTCGATCGTGTACACGCCCTGACCGGGGATCACCACCCGGTTGGTCGGGTTGCCGTCAGCGTCCAGCAGCGTCAGCGAACCACGGTCGAGCGGAGCGCTGCCCGGGGTGTCGTTGGCGAACGGATCGATCACCTGCCGCTTGCCCTGCGGGCCCGAGCTGGTGTCCGGGCTCGCCGTCGGCGGGACCGGCGTGGACTTCGGGGTCACCGTCGGGGTGTAGGTCGATTCGATCGTGTTGCCCTGGCTGTCCTTGACCTGGTAGCGGACAGGATCGGCCTTGCCGACGAACTGCGGCTCCGGGGTGAAGACGATCTTGCCGTCCTCGACCGTGTAGACGCCCTGGCCCGGCACGACGACGCGGTTGGTCGGCTTGCCGTCCTGGTCGACCAGCGTCAGCGAGCCCGGATCGAGCCGCACGTTGGGATCGGTGTTGTCGTTGGCCAGCGGATCCACGACCTGCCGCTCGCCCTGCGGACCGGAGGTCTCGTCGGGACGCGCGACCGGGGTCACCGTCGGGGTGTAGGTCGACTCGGCCGGGGTCCCGTTGACGTCCTTGATCCGGTACCTGACCGGGTCCGCCGTGCCAATGAACTGCGGCTCCGGGGTGAAGACGATCCGGCCGTCCTTGACCGTGTAGACGCCCTGGCCCGGGACCACCACCCGATCGGCCGGGTTGCCGTCCTTGTCCAGCAGCTGCAGCGAGTCGCGGTCGAGCGGCACCGCATCGTCGCCCGGTTCGTCGTTGGCGAACGGGTCGGTCGACTGCGGCTGGCCCTGGGGACCACGGGTCGTGTCCGGGTTCGCCTTCGGCGCCACCGGATCGACGGTCGGGGTGTACGTCGACTCCGCCGGCGTCCCGTTGCGGTCCTTCACCTGGTACTTGACCGGATCGGCCTGGCCGGTGAACTGCGGCTCGGGGGTGAAGACGATCTTGCCGTCCTCGACCGTGTACACGCCCTGACCGGGAACCTCCACGCGGTGGACGGGGTTGCCGTCACCGTCCAGCAGCGTCAGCGTCTCCGGATCGAGCGGGGCGCTGTCGTCCCCGGGTTCGTCGTTGGCCAGCGGATCGATCGACTGCGGTCGACCCTGGGGACCACGGGTCTCGTCCGGGTTCGCCTCCGGCGTCACCGGATCGAGCGTCGGCGTGTAGGTCGAGTCCGCGGGCGTCCCGTTGACGTCCTTGATCCGGTAGTCGACCGGGTCGGCGGCGCCGGTGAACTGCGGTTCCGGCGTGAAGACGATCTTGCCGTCCTCCACCGTGTAGACGCCCTGACCCGGCACCTCGACCCGATCGGTCGGGTTGCCGTCACCGTCGAGCAGCGTCAGCGACTCGCGATCCAATGGCACCTGGTCGTCGCCCGGCTCGTCGTTGGCGAACGGATCGGTCGACTGCGGCTGTCCCTGCGGACCGCGAGTCTCGTCGGGGTTCGCCGTCGGCGTCACCGGATCCAGCGTCGGCGTGTAGGTCGACTCGGCCGGCGTGCCGTTCTTGTCCTTGACCTGGTACTTGACCGGGTCGGCCGTGCCGGTGAACTGCGGCTCCGGCGTGAAGACGATCTTGCCGTCCTCGATCGTGTAGACGCCCTGACCGGGCACCTCGACGCGCTCCACGGGGTTGCCGTCACCGTCCAGCAGGGTCAGCGTGCTCGGGTCGAGCGGCGCGCTGTCGTCGCCGGGCGTGTCGTTGGCCAGCGGATCGATCGACTGCGGACGACCCTGCGGGCCACGGGTCTCGTCCGGGTTCGCCGTCGGCGTCACCGGATCGAGGGTCGGGGTGTAGGTCGACTCGGCCGGCGTCCCGTTGACGTCGGCGATCCGGTACTTGACCGGGTCGGCCTCGCCGGTGAACTGCGGCTCGGGGGTGAAGACGATCTTGCCGTCCTCGATCGTGTACACGCCCTGCCCCGGGACCTCCACGCGATCGACGGGGTTACCGGCGCCGTCCAGCAGCGTCAGCGACCCGCGATCGAGCGGCACCTGCTCGTCACCGGGCTCGTCGTTGGCGAACGGATCGGTCGACTGCGGCTGGCCCTGCGGGCCCCGCGTCTCGTCCGGGTTCGCCGTCGGCGTGACCGGGTCGACGGTCGGCGTGTAGGTCGATTCGACGGTGTTGCCCTCGGAGTCCTTCACCTGGTAGCGGACCGGAGTGGCCTCGCCGGTGAACTGCGGCTCGGGCGTGAAGACGATCTCGCCGTCCTCGATCGTGTACACGCCCTGCCCCGGGACCTCCACGCGATCGACGGGGTTGCCGTCGTTGTCGACCAGGGTCAGCGTGTCGGGATCGAGGGTGACGTTCGGGTCGGTGTTGTCGTTGGCCAGCGGGTCGACGGTCTGGCGGACGCCCTGCGGGCCCCGAGTCTCGTCGGGCTGGGCGACCGGCGTCACCTTCGGCGTGTACGTCGATTCGGCGGGGGTGCCGTTGACGTCAGCGATCCGGTAGTCGACCGGATCCGCCGTGCCGATGAAGTCAGGCTCCGGCGTGAAGACGATCTTGCCGTCCTCCACCGTGTAGACGCCCTGACCCGGCACCTCCACGCGATCGACCGGGTTGCCGTCACCGTCCAGCAGCGTCAGCGAGCTGCGGTCGAGCGGAACGCTGTCGTCCCCCGGCGTGTCGTTGGCGAACGGGTCGACCGACTGCGGCCGGCCCTGCGGACCCTCGGTCTCGTCGGGGTTCGCCGTGGGCGTGACCGGGTCGACGGTCGGGGTGTAGGTCGACTCGGCCGGCGTCCCGTTGACGTCGCCGATCCGGTACTTGACCGGGTCGGCCTCGCCGGTGAACTGCGGCTCGGGCGTGAAGACGATCTTGCCGTCCTCCACCGTGTAGACGCCCTGACCCGGCACCTCGACCCGATCGACCGGGTTGCCGGCGCCATCGAGCAGCGTCAGCGAGCTGCGATCCAGCGGCACCGCGTCGTCTCCCGGCTCGTCGTTCGCGAACGGATCGGTCGACTGCGCGATCCCCTGGGGGCCGCGCGTCTCGTCGGGGTTCGCCGTCGGCGTGACCGGGTCGACGGTCGGCGTGTAGTTCGACTCGACGGTGTTGCCCTCCGAGTCCTTCACCTGGTAACGAACCGGGTCGGCCTCGCCCGTGAACTGCGGTTCGGGCGTGAAGACGATCTTGCCGTCCTCGATCGTGTAGACGCCCTGACCCGGCACCTCGACCCGATCGACCGGGTTGCCGTCACCGTCGACCAGCGTCAGCGTGCTCGGATCGAGGGTCACGTCGGGATCGACGTTGTCGTTGGCCAGCGGATCGACCGACTGCGGCTGGCCCTGCGGCCCGCGCGACTCGTCGGGCTGCGCGACCGGGGTCACCGTCGGGGTGTAGGTCGACCTGGCCGTCTTGCCGTTGACGTCGGCCACCCGGTAGTCGACGGGATCGGCCTCGCCGATGAAGTCGGGCTCCGGCGTGAAGACGATCTTGCCGTCCTCGATCGTGTAGACGCCCTGACCCGGCACCTCGACCCGGTCGGTCGGGTTGCCGTCCGCGTCGAGCAGGGTCAGCGAGGCGGGATCGAGCGGGGCGCTGTCGTCACCGGCCTCGTCGTTGGCCAGCGGATCGATCGACTGCGGCTGGCCCTGCGGGCCCGAGGTCTCGTCGGGGTTGGCGGTCGGCGAGGGGTCGAGCGGGGCGCTCGTCGAGTCCTCGTTCGAGGTCACCGTGTTGCCGCCAGCGTCCTTGCCGGTTGCCGTCGCCGTGTTGTCGACGCTGCCGTTGTCGACGTCGGCCTGGGTCGTCTGGTACGTCGCCGTGCACTTGGTGGTGCCGTCGGCCGGCAGGGTGCCGCCGATCGCCACCGGCGAGCAGCTGAAGGCGCTGAGGCCGGCGTGCGGATCGTTGAGCTGGAAGTCGGTCAGCTCGGCCGGGCCGTTGGTGACCGTGAAGGTGTAGGTCAGCGTCTCGCCGGGGCCGCCGAACGACTCCGGGTCGACGCTCTTGTCGAGCGTCAGCGACGGGGTGACCGCGCGCAGCTCGACCGGGTAGTCCTCGACCTCGCCCGAGTCGGCGGGACCGGTCGGCGATTCGACCTGGGCCGCGTTGTAGCCGATCCGGAAGCGGGCCCAGCTGCCGCCGGTGGAGACGCCCGAGCGACCGGGCCACGAGAAGGCGGCCGAGGTGGCGCCGGCGGCGACGTCGACGCACTGCCGCTCGCCGGCCTCGAAGGTGCCGTTGCGGTTGAAGTCGATCCAGGCGCAGGCCCGGCCGGCGGCGCTGGCCCGGCTGATCGGGATCGTGACCGAGGTCGCCGCGCTGGTGCCGCTGACCACGTCGATCGGATCGAGCCCGCCGGGCAGGCCGTCGTCGTCGTCGCTGCCGCCGGCGTTCGGCGAGCTGGTGCCGTTGGCGACGTTGGCGTTCTCCTCGGTGACCGTCGTGCCGTAGCGGATGTCGGAGATCACGTGGCGCGCGGCGTTGCCGGCGTCGTAGCTGGACGGCGCGTCGCCGTAGTCCTGCGTGACCGAGGTCGTCAGGTTCCAGCCGTCGTCGAAGATCTCCCAGCCGTTCTGCGGGTTCGCGTGGCTGGTCGAGATCTTGTAGCTGAGATCGAAGGTGACGCTCGAGAAGGTGCCGTTGACCCGGAACGAGCCGCAGCCGGCGGTGCCCTGGGCGCCGTTGGAGACCTGCGTGCAGCTGGTGCTCGGCGCGTCGACGGTCGCCTCGACGCGGGTGTTGTTCTGCGTGACCTTGATCTTCGAGCCACCGACGTTCGTCAACGTGGCGCCGGCCGCGGTCATCGACGAGCTGAGGTTGAGGATCGCCGACGAGAAGGTCGTGTACCCGGGGTTGTCGACCTGCCGGAAGCCACCCAGGCCGGCGACGTGGATGACGGGGTTCGTGACCGGCCGTCCGAAGTTGACCGTCACCGTGGGACGCACCCCGGTCCACTCGCAGTAGGTGACCTGGTAGTTCGGCCTCAGCGGGCACGACGACGAGGACGTGTCGGGGATGTTGGTGAGGTTCGCGACGGTGTTCGTGGTCGCCGCGAGGCTCGGCGCGTAGTCGCTCGCGACGTAGCCGCGACCGTTGAGCGGCTGGTTGCCGGCGCCTTCGAACGCCGTCGGCCCGCTGACCGTCTCGCGAACGCTGAGGCCGGATGCGTTGAGCGTGTTGCTCGCGTTCGTTCCGCTCACCGTCCACGCGGCCGAGTTGACCTCGTAGGCGGAGGCGCCCGCTGGGACGAGCGCGATGGCAATCAGGGCGGCCAGGAAGGCCAGGGCGGTCCGCAGCGGACCCCTGGCGCTCCTCGTGGCCGCGGGGGACGTCCCGGCGGTCATTGCTCCGTGCTCCGTGCTCATCGGTGGGAACCTCGATCTGCGGTCATGAAGTCGTGCTCCCGCAGCGAGCGGCGGCGCCGCTCGCGGGAGGGTCGCCGGGGCGACAAGGGGTCAGCGCAGCGCCCCGCGCTGCACGAAGTAGGTGCATTGGACGGCGTTGCGGGCCCGCAGGCGGGTGCGCAGCGCCCAGCGGCGCGTGGCGCCGGCGCCGACGCGCGGGACCGTGGTGACGGCGCGCTGGCGGACGTCGGAGCGGGCGCTGATCCAGTTGACGGCGATCACGTAATCGGCCCGCCGTCGGGTCGGGTTGGTGACGGTGCCGGCGACCCGGACCCGGCCGGGGCGCGTGACGCAGCGGCCGGCGCGGACGTCGACGCGGGCACCGACCGGCTTGCGGAGCGCGGGGATCGGGGTCAGGTCGCGCACCGGCACGTCGGCCAGCGCGGCCTTCCTTCCCTTGGCGTCTCCGCGGTCGCCGTCGCCGCGCGAGTCGTCACCGCCGCCGCAGGCCGTGAGCCCGGTCGTCGCGGCCGCCATCAGCACCAGGACGGCGATCCGCCCAGGCGCCCGCCGTCGTCCCCCCATGATGTTCCTGCCCCTGCGCATGGCACCGCTGTGCTTTCCCGTCCCGCGCCCCCGTGCAGCGGGAGGCGGATCGCCCGTCGTTCATCCCAACAAGCCCCCGCCCGCCCGGCGGCCGAGCGGACACCGAAGGCCGCCGGACGCCGTTCCTGATGGTCAGGCGGAGTACGGCTCCCGATCCTGGCGACGCCGCGGGGACGCGCCTACGGCGTAAATCACAACTTCCACAGAGGACCTAGCGATCGATCACAGATGCAGGTCGGGATGACCTGCGCCGCCTGAGCCCACCCTCAGCGGCGCTGCTCCCACTCGATCGGGTCGCCGGAGGAGACCGTCTCCGCCCCCAGCTCGCGCAGGACCGCGGCCAGCATCTCGCGCCGGATCGCCCCGTAGGCGAGCACGTGGGAGAGGACGCCGCCGTAGGTGAACGACTGCGGCGGCTCGCAGAGGGCGTCGACGAAGGCGTCGTCCCACGCGCCGCGGTCGCGGATCCGGCGGGCCAGCCGCTCGAAGTCGGCGGCGACCCGCTCGAAGCGCGCCAGCAGCTCGTCGTCGCCGGGCTGCGGCTGCGGCTCGCCGACCATCGCCGCCACCCACACCTCGAGCGTCCGCACCAGCCGCTCGGCCATCAGCTCGGCGCTCGGCTCGTCGCCCTCGAACCAGACCGCGACGAAGCCCGGGCGGCGGGGCTCGGCGAGCGCCTCCGGCGACAGCTCGGCCGCGGCGTGCAGCAGCTCGCGGACCCGCGCCAGGTGCTGCAGGACCATCCGCTCGGTCAGGTCGCGGCCGACCGCCGGCCCGGTCGCCGCCGGGCCCGAGCCGTGCGGCACCAGCAGGCCGGCGGGCGGGTGGAAGTGGATGCCGTTCGGCGCCTCCAGCTCGACCGGGCCGTCGCCGCGAGCGAAGGCGCTCGGCGCGACCCCGTGGGCACGGGCGAAGGCGCGCGAGAAGGCCGCCAGCGAGCCGTAGCCGGCGGCGGTCGCCGCCTCGGAGGCGCTCGTGGTGCCGGCCCGCAGCTGCCACGCGGCGCGCTCCAGCAGCAGCCGCCGGCGGAGGGCGACGGGCGACTCGCCGGTCGCGCCGGCCAGCAGCCGGTCGAGGTGGTCGCGCGAGAAGTGGGCCTGCCGCGCCAGCGCCCGCCCGTCCGTCTCGCGGTCGTCGAGCGAGTCGAGGACCAGGTCGAGCAGCTCCCGCAGGCGGTCGGACACGGCGAACATCCTCGCGGGTCGGACTTGATCGCGTTCGACCTCTCGCTCGACGGCGGGCCGGCGGCCGGCGACGGTGGACGTCATGCCCAGCTGGTCCGCCTTCGCCGTCGCCGCTCCCGAGCTCGCCACCGAGGTCCGCGAACGGCTCGACGCCCACGTCCACAAGACCCTGGCCACGATCCGCGCCGACGGCGGGCCGCGGATCTCGGGCACCGAGTGCCGGTTCGAGGACGGCGAGCTGTGGATCGGCTCGATGTGGCAAGCCCGCAAGGCCCACGATCTCCAGCGCGACCCGCGGTTCGCCCTCCACAGCGGCTCCGAGGACCCGCCGGCCTGGCCGGGCGACGCGAAGCTGGCCGGCGACGCCGAGGAGCAGACCGACCCCGAGCTGATCGCGCGGCTCAACGGCGAGGCGGCCGCCCAGGGCCCGACCCACCTCTTCCGGCTCGACCTGCGCGAGGTCTCGACGGTCAAGCTGAACGCGGCGGGCGACCAGGTGATCGTCACCGTCTGGACCCCCGAGCGGGGCGTGCGGACGATCCTGCCGGACACGGGCGGCCGATGAGCGGACGGCTGCGGGCGGTCGTCGAGCGGCTGGCGCTGCGGCCGGGCGACCGGGTGCTCGAGATCGGCTGCGGTCACGGCGTCGCGGCGACGATGGTCTGCGAGCGGCTGACGGACGGCCACCTGACCGCGATCGACCGCTCGCCGGCGATGATCGCGGCCGCCGCCCGCCGCAACGCCGCCTTCGTCGCCGACGGCCGGGCCACGTTCCTGGTCGCCGCGCTGGAGACCGCCGCGCTGCCGGCGGGCCGCTTCGACGTCGTCTTCGCCGCCCGCGTCGGGCTCTTCCACCGCGAGCCGGAGCGGGCCCGCGCGCTGGTCGACCCGTGGCTGGCGCCGGGCGGGCGGCTGGTCGTCGAGTACGACGCCCCGACCTGAGCCAGCACCACGCGCCACACCCACGCCGCCCCCGCGGGGCGAGGCGCGCTGTGCCCGCAGGACGGGCGCGACGCGCCACACCTCGCCGGGCCCGCGGGGTGGGGCGCGCTGTGCAGCCGCGTCGGCCGATCCGCCCCCGCCGCTACGGTGGATGGGCGATGAGCGTCCAGATGGCGATCCTCCGCGCGCGCTTCCGGATCGCCGGCCAGTGGCAGCGGCTGACCGCCCGCGGCGTGCCGACCCCGTACGAGCAGCTGCAGGCCGGCGACGAGCACGAGCCCCCGCGGGCCGTCCGCCGCCACCACCACTGCACGGCGGTCGAGCACGGCGGCGCCCGCGCGGTCTGGCTCGACCGCAACCACGCGCCCGAGGGCGTGCTGGTCTTCCTGCACGGCGGCAGCTACGTCAGCGGGCCGTTCCTCGACCAGTGGCAGTACCTCAGCCGGCTCTGCCGCCGGACGGGGATGGCCGGGCTGCTGGTCGACTACCGGCTGGCGCCGCAGCACCCGTTCCCGGCGGCGCTCGAGGACGCGCTGGCGGTGATCGACGGCGCCACCCGCGAGCGGCTGCTGCGGCCGGGCGCCTGGTCGTTGCTCGGCGACAGCGCCGGCGGCGGGCTGGCGGTCGCGGTCGCCTCGCGGTTGCGCGACGGAGCCGGCGACCCGCCGGCGGCGTTGGTGCTCTGCTCGCCGTGGCTCGACCTGGCCGTGGCCGACCCCGACGCCCGCCGCCTCGCGCGGGTCGACGCGATGCTGACCCTCGACGGCCTGGCCCGCCACGCGGCGGCCTACGCCGGCGACCGGCCGCTCGACGATCCGCTGCTCTCGCCGCTGCACGGCGATCCCCACGGGCTGCCGCCGACCATGATTCACACCGGCACCCGCGAGCTGTTCCTGCCCGACGTGCGGACCTGGGAGCGGCGCTGCCGCGAGGCCGGGGTGACCGTGGTCAGCCGCGAGCAGCCGGGCGGCTTCCACGGCTACGTGACCGCCGTCGCCTCGCTGCCGGAGGCGCGGCGGGCGGCCGACGAGCAGGCCGAGTTCGTCGTCGAGGCGCACGCGCTGGAAGGCGACCGGGCCTGAGCCATGGACCACCTGATGACGATCGGCCAGCTGGCCTCGCGGACCGGCGTCGCCGCCTCGGCGCTGCGCTTCTACGAGGACCGGGGCCTGATCCAGTCGCTGCGCGCGGGCTCGGGGCACCGGCGGTTCCCCCGCTACATGACCCGCCGCGTGGCCTTCATCGTCTTCGCCCAGCGGATCGGGCTCTCGCTGCAGGAGATCAAGGCCGAGCTCGACCGGCTGCCGACCGAGCGGGTGCCGACCCGCGACGACTGGGCCGCGCTGACCGGTGCCTGGACGGCCCGGATCGACGAGCGGATGGCCGAGCTGGAGCGGCTGCGGGACAGCCTCACCGGCTGCATCGGCTGCGGCTGCCTGTCGCTCGATCGCTGCGCGCTGGTCAACCCCGAGGACCGGCTCGGACGCCGCGGTCCGGGGCCGCGGGTGTGGATCGGCGACGCCGCCTGAGGGGCCCTCGCGGATCGCCGATCACCGAACGATCACAGGACTTTTCAACAACGAGGCCCTTTGCCGCTACGCTTTAGGCGACCGTGTCGGGCAAAGAGCCCGGCGAAGCAGTGCCAGTGTCCGCAGTTGTTGCAGTTGCACCCTCCGCGTGTCCCGTTGCACAGAAACCCCGTGGAGGACAACATCATGGCTACCGGAACCGTCAAGTGGTTCAGCGACGAGAAGGGCTTCGGCTTCATCACCCCCGATGAGGCGGGCAAGGACCTCTTCGTCCATCACTCCGCCATCAACGGCTCGGGCTTCAAGACCCTGGCCGAGGGCGCCAAGGTGAGCTTCGACGCCGAGGTCGGCCCCAAGGGCCCCAACGCGACGAACGTCAACCTGATCTAGGGCACTGCCCTACTTCGCCGCCCTCGGGCGGCCGTGACGGCCCGCATCTTGCGGGCCGTCGTCGTTTCCGGGTTCGGGAACATCCGCCGATCGCGGCGGCCGCCGCGGGCCGGCCACCGCCGCCGCCGCGGCCGCCGGCCCGATCGCCCCGCCCCCGCGGGCGCGTCCTCCCCCGGGCTCCCGTCCCGGCGTCGACTCCGTCCACCGGACCGCTGGGTCCACTTTGGCGCGCGTCCACCCGAAGGCGACGGCGGCGCCCGAACACCCGGCCACCGCCGACGCGCCAGACCGGGGAACGTGAAGCCCCAGAAGCGGGAAACAGCCGTAATCTCCGCGGTCGCCCACCCGTACCGACCCGCGGTCGATACGGAGGAAGAGCCTCCACATGAACCCGTCCCCGCTGTCCTCGCCCACCGACCTCGGCCGCTTCGCGATCGGCTTCGATCCGCGCGATCGCTCGCGGCTGCACCAGCTGTGGGACGAGGTGATCGACTCCAACCGCTGGGCCGAGGGCGACCTCACGCGCCGCTTCGAGGAGGCATGGGCGGCCAAGCACCCGGGGGCCGCCGGCGCGGTCGCCACCGGCAGCTGGTCGGGCGGCGCGCTCGCCGCGCTCAAGCACGCCGGGGTCGGTCCCGGCGACGTCGTGCTCTGCCCCTCGAACACGTTCATGGCCACGCCGCTGGCGGCGATGCACCTGGGCGCGCGGGTCGAGTTCGTCGACTGCAACCGCGAGGACCTCTGCCTGTCGTTCGCCGACTTCGAGCAGAAGGTCGCGCAGCACAAGCCGAAGGCCGCGATCCTGGTCCACATCGGCGGCCACATCGCCTTCGACGTCGAGCGGATCGCCGCGCTCTGCCGGGCCGAGGGCATCTTCCTGCTCGAGGACTGCGCCCACGCCCACGGCGCGACCTGGAACGGCCAGGCCCCCGGCACCTGGGGCGACGCCGGGGTCTACAGCTTCTACGCGACCAAGACCGTCTCGACCGGCGAGGGCGGCGTGCTCGTCTCGCGCCACCCGGAGCTGCTGGAGTTCGCTCGCGCCTTCCGCAACTACGGCAAGCCGGAGCACGAGGTCGAGGGCCTGAACTTCCGGATGAGTGAGTTCACCGCCGCGCTCGGCTTGGTCCAGACCGAGCGGCTCGACGAGCTGGTCGCCTGGAAGAACGCCGCCGCCCGCGAGCACCTGGACCCGCTCCACGCCGGCCGCCTGCAGCTGCCCGACGGGATGGTCTCCGGGCTCTACAAGTACATCGTCTTCGATCCGATCGAGAAGTCGACCGGCAAGGTCTACGACCAGCCGTGCCACCGGATCCTCGGCCATCAGGTCGATCTGCCCAACAGCGACTGGGTCGCCACCGGCCACTGGTGCGTCCCCATCTACTACCGGCCGGAACTCGGCAACCAGGAGGTCACGGCATGAAGAAGGTCCTCGTCACCGGCGGATCCGGGTTCATCGGATCGCACGTCGTCGACAAGCTCGCCGCCGCGGGCATCGAGCCCCGCATCTTCGACATGGTCGAGTCGCCGTTCCACGCGGCCGGCTCGGTCGACACCTACCTCGGCGAGCTCGGAGACCTCCAGGCCCTGACCGCCGCGATGGAGGGCTGCGACGCGGTCCTCCACCTGGCGGCCGTCGCCGACGTCGGCCAGGTCGCGCTCGACCCGGTCTTCGCCGAGCAGGTCAACTCGAAGGGCACGCTGAACGTCCTCCAGGCCGCCCGCGACGCCGGCGTCGGCCGGGTCGTCTACGCCTCGACGATCTGGGTCTACGACGGCTTCTCGGCCGACGAGGTCGACGAGGACAGCCCGCTCGGCCTGCCGAAGCACCTGTACACGGCGACCAAGATCGCCGGCGAGATGTACTGCACCAGCTACGCCGAGCTGTACGGCGTCGAGTACACGATCCTGCGCTTCGGCATCCCCTACGGCACCCGAGCCCGCCCGGCCGCCGTGGTCCCGCAGTTCGTCAAGAAGGCGCTCGCCGGCGAGCCGCTGACGATCGCCGGCAAGGGCGACCAGACGCGCCGCTTCGTCTACGTCGAGGACCTGGCGGACGGCTGCGTCGCCGGCCTCCAGCCGCAGGCCGCCAACCGGGTCTTCAACCTGGTCGGCACCGAGGAGACGACGATCCTGGAGATCGCCGAGGTCGTCCGCGACCTGCTCGGCGACGTCGACATCGTCCACGTGCCGGGCCGCCCGGGCGACTTCAAGGGCGCCGTCGTCGACCACCGCCGGGCCGAGCGGGAGCTGGGCTGGACGGCGAGCACGTCGTTCCGCGAGGGCGTCGTGAAGTACCTGGAGTGGCACCGCGAGACCCACGGCGCCGGCCGCGCCGCGCCGGTCGCCGACCCCAGCGGCGACTGACGCGGCCTCAGCCCGCGGCCGGCACCGGCGCGGTGACGAGCCCGGCCGCGGCGATCCGCTCCAGCACCCGTGGCAGCGCCGCCGCGGTCGCCCGCCACGAGCCCGGGTCGCTGTAGTCGTCGGCGTCGTGCAGCAGCAGCACGTCGCCGGCGGTCAGGTCGCGCGAGACCTCGGCCGCGATCGAGGCGGCGGTCGCGTCGCCGCGCCAGTCGTGGCCCCAGCGGCTCCACAGCAGCGGCCGCCAGCCGCGCCGGCGCAGGTCGGCGATCGCCGGGTGGGCGTAGATCCCGTACGGCGCCCGGTGGACCGGCAGCAGCGCGTCGCCGGCGACCGCGCCGATCGTCTCCGCCGCCCGGTCGAGGTCGTCCCGGACGGCGCCCGGCGAGCGCCGCAGCAGCAGCCGGTGGCGGTCGCCGTGGATCGCCACCGCGTGGCCGGCGGCGACCACCTCGGCCAGCAGCGAGCCGGTCCGCCGCACCTGCTCGCCGACGCAGAAGAAGGTCGCCGTCGCGCCCTGCTCGCGCAGCGCCTCGAGCACCGCCGGCGTCCCCCGCGGATGGGGGCCGTCGTCGAAGGTGACGGCGACCGCGCCGGGCAGGTCGAGCCGCCGCGGCAGCCCCAGCGCCCCCGCCACCCGCGGCAGCAGCGGGGCCAGCGCCGGCAGCGCCCAGCCGACGCCGGCCGCGACGGAGGTTCCGGCCAGGAGCGGGACGGCGCGCACCGGCGGATCGTCGCAGGTGCCGGCCGATGGCTCAGACCACGTCGACCGCCTCGTGGACGTCGTGGGTCAGCAGCAGCGCGTCGTCGGTCAGGGCGATCCGGCCGTAGTAGGTCGACATCACCACCTGGATCAGGCTGCCGTCGACCGGGAAGCCGCACTCCGCGGTCAGCTCGGCGAAGTCCAGCCGCAGCCGGTCGCGGGCGCGGACCTCGCAGTAGGAGGCGTTCTCGAAGACCTCGACCCCGTCGTGCTCGCAGAGCGCGTCGACGATCGCGTCGCCCTCGACGCAGCGGGCGATCGTCAGCCCGACGTAGTCGAACGCCCGCCCGTCGCCCTGGGCGCTGGTCATCCCGCCGCCGGCGTCGGCGACGCCGCTCACGCCACCGCCTCCGGCCGCGCGGCGGCGCTCTCCGTCAGCTCGCGCTGGTCGCCGACGACCGCCGCCCGCGCGTCGGCGAAGCTCGTCCCCGGCGCGTCGTCGAAGACCGACTCGAGGCCGTCGACGGCGGCCAGCGCCTCGGGGGTCCAGGCGGCCAGCCAGCCGTCGACGAGCTCGCCGTTGGCACTCCCGTGCTCGCCGTCGACCCGCACGAAGCGGGTGAACGCGAGCGCGAAGTCCCGCCACCAGGCGCCCTCGCGCTGGGCGTTGCGGGCCAGTGCGGGGGTCAGCGGATCGGCGGCCCGGAGCGCGCCCCGCAGCAGCAGCTCGCGCCGCAGCAGCACGCCGAGCAGCGGCTCGACCACCAGCCCGGAGACGACGATCAGCTCGCCCCAGTCGCGGATCGTGCCCATCCGCTCGACCAGCCGCCGGGCCGGCTGCCAGGCGTCCTCGCCCAGCCAGCGGGCGCGGGCGGCCTCGATCGTGACGTCCCCGAACGCGTCGTCCAGGTCCATCCCCTCGATCACCAGCGCCTGCGCCTGCCGCTGCTTGATCGCCGCGTAGAGCACGATCCCGTGGGTCAGCACGTCGCTCAGCGCGGCCCGCGAGCGGCGGGTGGCGATCGCCCAGATCCCGTGCTCGACGAACGCCGGCACCTGGCCGTCGCGGCGCAGGAACGCCACCCAGTCGGGGTCGACCTCGTCGTACAGCCCCTCGCTGCGGGCGCTGTGGGCGGCGGCGTCGAGCTCGCGCTCGCACTGCGCGCCCTGCTGGTAGTACGGGCGCTCCCAGAGCTCGTTCGGGTCGCGGAAGGCCGACCAGCTGGCGACGTCGAGCGCGGTCGAGGCGTCGTCCCAGGTGCCGCGCCCGTCGGCGAACGAGCAGTGGTAGCCGCTCTTCAGGAAGCGGTGGACCGAGGGCTGGGTGTCGAGCGTCAGGTCCTCGTAGATCGACGCCTTGCGGCCCGCCGGGACCACCCACTGGAACTGCCGCTCCGGGTCCTCGCCCCGCCGCCGGCGGCGCTCGCCGGCGCGCTCCTCGCCGGCCATCAGCGCGTCCCCCACGGCGTCGTGCCGACCGCGGCGGCGGCCAGGTCCTCGGGCGTGGCGACGACGTGGCCGTTGCCGTTGCGTCCGCGCCCGCCGCCGTAGAGCGTGACCGGCTGGAAGCCGTTGCCGTCGCCGTTGACCGCTCCCTGCGGATCGCTCGGGTCGTGCCAGTTGCCGTCCGGCAGGCCGAGCGCGCGGGCGTAGTTGACGTTCGGGCTGGCGATCTCGAAGTCGCAGGCGCGGATGTCGTCGATCGTCCAGAGCCCGGTCTCGCGCAGGTGCGGCTGACCGATCAGCGTCTTGCCGTCGGCCCGCAGCAGCCCCAGGTCGACGATCACCTCGGAGAGCGCCTTGCCGTGGTGCTTGTCGAAGAAGTTGCGGTCGCCGGTGTAGCGGCCCGGATTGGTCTCGTCGAGCCACTTGCACTCGGGCGAGCAGTAGAAGCGCGTCCGCTCGTGGCCGTGGCGGTCGGTGCAGGTGCGGTGGCAGAGGTCGTCGTCGAGGACGCAGGCCAGCATGCAGGTCCAGCAGAAGGGCGGTGCGCCGTCGAGCAGGCCGCCGAGCAGCAGCGCCCCCTCCTCGGGATCGGTCAGGGCCGAGTACGCCTCCCAGGTCGCCCCGTACTCGTCGTACCAGCCGGGGTACTGGGCCTCGAACCACTCGAAGTCGCGCTCGCTCACCGGCGAGAACTTCCAGAACTGCAGCGGCCAGGTGGCGAAGGCCAGCGGCGCGGTCTTGTGGTGGAGCCCGGCCACCAGCCGCTCGCGCGCCCGCTCGAACATGTCGGGCGGGACGGTCACGCCCATCTTGCCCAGCTGCTCGACGTAGGACCGGTACCAGTCGTCGCGGATCCATCGGTCCCACTTGGTGATGTAGCTCTCGTGGTCGGAGCGGTCGCTGGAGAAGTACTCCATGATCGTGCCGACGAACGGGTCGACGAAGGCGTGCACGATCCACCACGCCTGCTGCAGGTCGTGCTGGATCAGCGGGATGTTCTCCTCCTTCTGGAGGACGGTCAGCATCGTCGCGTAGCCGTTGGAGATGTGGCGCGCCTCGTCCGACTGGACCGACGAGTACGTGGTCGCCTGGATGAAGTCGCCGTTGCGGGTGGCGACGTCCGGCAGCGCGACGAAGGCGACGTTGGTGAACGCCGTCTCGATCACGGTCATCATCGTGAACCCGGCCGCGATCGGGTCGCCGACGAACGAGTGGGAGAACATGTTGATCCCGGCGCGGGTGAACATGTTCTCGGCCATGTACTCCTGGCCGCGGTGCCAGCCGGCGGGGTCGGGCGTGTGCTTCGCGTACCAGCGGGCCAGGTTCATCTGCATCCCGATGTGCCGGACCTCGTCGACGAACTGCACGTGGTACCCGTTCAGCAGCTCCTCGTTCGGGACCACGTCCATCACCACCGACATGCAGCGGCCGGCCGCGCCCTCGGCGTAGACCAGGATCAGCACCAGCGGCTTCATCACCTGCAGCCAGCGCTCGTCGGCCTTGGTCGGCATCCCCGCCCGCAGCGCCGCGTCGAAGCCGCCGTAGACCCGGTCGTCCTTCTCCAGCTGCATCGGCAGGTATTCGCGCATCACCTGCTTCATCGGGTCCTTCGCCTTCTCCGGGAAGACGTAGCGGGTCTCGTAGATCGGCACCGGCTGGTGGTAGTCGTGGCGCCAGCCGAGCTGGGCGATCCGCTCGTGCGTCCTCGTGACGCTGCGGCGGCGGGTCTGCTGCGTGGCCATGCGCCACTCTCCCCCGGCCCTCCGGCGGCCGGCATCGGGAGGGTGGGTGATATCCCTCACCCGTTCAGCGTCGCGCCCTTCCCCCGGCCGCCGCGGCGGGGATACGGTCGCCGACCCATGAGCCCCGTGATCAGGTTCGAGCCGATCGGCGTCGAGGTCGAGTGCGACGAGGAGGAGACCGTCCTCGAGGCATCGTTCCGCGAGGGCTGGAACCTCGTCCACGGCTGCCGCGAGGGCCAGTGCACCGCCTGCAAGAGCTTCCTGCTGGAGGGCGACGTCTCGCACGCGTCCTACTCGCCCGACGCGCTGTCGGAGAGCGAGGCGTCGCAGGGCTACACGCTGCTCTGCCGCGCGATGCCCGATTCCGACCTGGTCGTCGAGCTGCTCCACTACGACCCCGACAACCTGCGGCTGGCGCACCCGATCGTCGACGGGCGGGCGCGGGTCGCCGCCATCGAGGAGCTGACCGAGGAGATCGTCCGGCTGCGGCTGGAGACGCTGGCGCCGGCCGACTTCTCGTTCACCCCCGGCCAGTACGTCGACCTGTGGGTGCCGGGCACCGACGGCGGCGAGCGGCGCTCCTACTCGCTGGCCAACCTGCCCGGCGAGGGCGTCCTCGAGCTGGTGATCCGCCGCTACCCCGGCGGCCGCCTCTCCTCGATGCTCGGGGTCGCCGGCCAGGTCGCGGTCGGCGACGAGCTGGGCTTCACCGGGCCCTACGGCACGATGGCGCTGCGGACCGGCGAGCGGCCGGTGCTGCTGGTTGCCGGCGGCTCGGGGATCGGACCGGTGCTGTCGCTGCTGCGCGAGCTGGCCGCCGAGCGCAGCCCGCGACCGGTGCGGTTCCTCTACGGCGCCCGCCGCGAGCGCGACCTGCCGCTGCTGGAGGAGATCGCCGCGCTCGGCGCCGCGCTGCCCGACTTCGCGTTCGTGCCGGTGCTGTCGGAGCAGTCGTGGGCCGGCGCGACCGGGCTGGTCCACGAGCACGCGGGCGCGCTGCTGGCCGCCGGCGAGCTGGTCGACCCGGTGGTCTGCACCTGCGGTCCGCCGCCGATGATCGACGCGCTGGTGGCGCTGCTGACCGCCCGCCACGGGGTCGACGAGCGCGACATCGCCTTCGACCGCTTCACGACCGCGGCCGCCGGCGAACCGGCCTGATGCCGCTCGCCGCGCGCGGGCCCGATGGTACGTTCGCCCCGATGGGGAGGACGGACGACGAGGACCCGGCGCTCGCGGGCGTCCAGCGGGCGCTCGCCGCCCTCCGCGAGCCGGCCGGCGCCGGCACGGTGATGGACCGCGGCCTGCGGGCGCTCTGCGAGCACTGCGGGTTCTCGCGCGCGGTCCTGTTCCGGCTCGAGGGCTCGGAGCTGATCGGCGAGGCGATCCACTTCGTGCAGCGGCCGGAGTGGGCGGCCGAGCTGCTGCTGGAGACCCGCCGGACCCCGATGCCGATGCGGCACACGGTGCTGGAGACCGAGATGCTGCGGCGGCGCACCGCCGGGCTGGTGCTGCGGCCGCAGGACGACCCGCACGCCTTCAAGGACCTGACCGCCCCCTTCTTGACCCGCTCCTACGCCGCGGCGCCGCTGTCCCCGGACGACCGGGTCGTCGGCTTCCTCCACGCCGACCACTACTTCGACGAGGGCCGTCACGTCGACGAGCACGACCGGCTGGTGCTGGCCGCGTTCGCCGAGGGCTTCGCGATGGCCCTCCACCGGGCGGTGCTGCTCGACCGGCTGGCGCTCCAGCGGCGCGAGCTGCGGCGGCTGATCGGCGAGGCGGCCGCGGTCGCCGACGGGGTCGGCCTGGACGGCGGGCTGGCGCGGGCCGACGACGATCTGCACGCCTCGCTGCGGATCGCGGCGGGCAGCGGTCCGCCGCCCGACGAGCGGCTGCAGGCGCTGCTGACCCCGCGCGAGCTGGAGGTGCTGGAGCTGATGGCCGCCGGCGCCACCAACGCGGCGATCGCGCGGCGACTGGTCGTCTCCGAGCAGACGGCGAAGACCCACGTCTCGCACGTGCTGCGGAAGCTGCGGGCGACCAACCGCGCCGCCGCCGTCTCGCGCTACCACGCGATCACCAACCGCGGCCGCTGAACGGGGGAGGAAGCTCACCCGTTCCCCCGATGCCGGCGCTCGGGGTGCGCTCCTAGGGTCGCGCCATGCCCTACTTCGACAGCGCCGACGAGGCCTACGCCTACCTGGCCGGCGTCTTCCGCAAGGCCGCCGAGCACCCCCAGGTCGGCCCCGTCCTGGCCGGCGCGAACCTGGTCCTCCAGCTGCGCTACAGCGATCCCGACTGCCAGACGACGGTGGTGATGCGCGACCCGATCGAGGTGATCGAGGGCGACACCGACCACCAGCCCGACGTGGTCCTGGAGCTGACCGCCGACGACGCCGACCGCTACTGGCGCGGCGAGCTGAACCTGGCCGTCGCGCTGGCCAAGCGGCGGGCCCGCAGCCAGGGGCCGATCAACAAGATCCTCAAGCTGGTGCCGCTGACCAAGCCGATGTTCCCGCTCTACCGCGAGATGGCGGCGGAGAAGGACGCGGCGGCGGCCTGACTCGGGCGGGGGCGTTTTGGCGGGGCTGGCGGCGGACGCGGGGCGGCGCCGCCGGGCCAGCCGCGATAGTTGCGGCCCGTGCCCTCCTCGGACACCATCCTCGGCGTCGTGGCCGCCGCCGGTGCCGCCGCCTGCTTCGACGGCGCGGTGGTGCTGCAGGCGCGCGAGGCCCAGGCGGTCGAGCACGCCCACGGCCTGCGGGCCTCGCTGCTGACGCGGCTGGTCCGCCGCCCGCGCTGGGTGCTGGGCACGGCGCTGGCCGTGCTCGGCTGGCCGTTGCAGCTGGTCGCCTTCGCGCTGGCGCCCTTCACCGTCGTCCAGCCGACCCTGGCGCTGGGCCTGGTGCTGCTGCTCCTGCTGGGGCGGCGGATCCTCGGCGAGCACGTCGGCCGGGCGGGGTGGGCGGCGGCCGCGACGGTGGTCGTCGGCGTGGCGCTGATGGCGATCGTGGCCCCGGAGCGGAGCGAGGCGATCCCCGACAGCGGCCGCCTGATCGGCGTGCTGGCGCTGCTGGCGCTGGCGATCGCGCTGCCCTTCGTCCGCGGTCAGGCGCGGTCGGGGGCGTGGCTGCTGATCGGCTCGGCGGGCTGCGCCTTCGCCGCCTCGGCCCTGACCGGCAAGCTGGCCGTGGTCGAGCTGCAGCACGGTCGCCCGCTGGCCGCCCTGGCCTGGGGCGCGGCGACCGCGGCCGCCGCCGGGATCGGCTTCCTGGTCGACATGACCGCCCTGCAGCGGTTCGCCGCCACCCGCGTCGCGCCGCCGATGTTCGTGCTCGAGACGGCGATCCCGGTCGCCTGCGCCCCGTTCCTGCTGCACGAGACGTGGGGCGACACGCCGGGCGGGGGGTCGCTGGTGGTGCTGGGACTGCTGCTGGTCCTGATCGGCGGGGTCGGCCTGGGGCGCTCGCGGACGGTGACCGCGATCGAGCACCCCGATCAGCGGCCGGCCAGCTCCAGCACCAGCTCGGCCGCCGAGGGCCGCGCGCCGTAGCCCAGGTCGGGCGAGGGGCCCTCGGCCAGCGCACCGGCCAGCGCCTGCCGCAGCGACGGCTCGTCGACCGCCACCCGTGCCAGTCCGAACCGCTCGTAGGCGCGGTTGTTGATGCGGATGTGGGCGATCCCCCAGCCGTAGGAGATCACCCGCGCGCCGCGGATCATCGCCTCGAGCGCGGTCAGCCCGGCGGTCGAGTGGACGAGCACGTCGGCGGCGGCCATCAGCTCGCCCATCCGGTCGGTGAAGCCGAGCGTGCGGGCGCGCGGGTGGCGACCGAAGGCGCCGTCGAGGGCCGCGCGCAGCTCGGCGTTGCGGCCGCAGAGGGCGACGACGGTGGCGGCCGGGTCGGCGTCGAGGCCGGCGCGGACGGCGCCCTCCAGGTCGCCGACCCCCCAGCCGCCGCCGGAGACGAGCACCACCGGGCCGGTGGCCGGCAGGTCGAGCGCGCGGCGGGCCTCGTCCGGGTCGAGCGGCTGGTCGAACGAGGGGTGGGTGAGCCCGCGGACCGCGGCCACGCGGGTGGCGGCGCCGGCGATCTCCCGCACCTCGGCGGCCGACTCCTCGTGGGTGATCAGGTGCAGGTCGACCCCGGCGTGGGCCCAGTAGCGGAGCGCGGCCAGGTCGGTGATCGCCGAGGCGACGGGCACGGGCAGCCGCCGGTGGCGTCGCAGCACGCCGAGCACGTACGAGGCCAGCGGGTGGGTGGCGACGACCGCGTCGGCGCGGTGGGCGGCGACGGTGTCCCGCAGCCGCCGGCCGGCGAACAGCGGCATCCCGATATCGCCGATCCACCGCGTCGGCCGCCGCATCGCCAGCTGGTACTGGAGGTCGAAGACCGCGGGACCGCGTTCGAGGATCACGTCGGACCCCTCGCGGACGACCTTGCGGATCGCGGCCCCGGAGACCTGGAGCACGTCGAGGATCTCGATCTCCGCGTCCGGCACCCGCTCGCGCACCTCGGCCGCCAGCACCCGGGCCGGCAGGTCGTGTCCCTCGCCGATGTCGGCGCTGAGGATCAGCAGGCGCACGGCGAGCCACTGTATCCGCGGGGCGGGGCGGAGGCGGATCAGACGGCGGGCGGCGGGCGGCGGGCGGGGTCAGACGGCGGCGAGGCCCAGCCGGTGGGCGACGGCGGCGGCCTCGGTGCGGCTGCGGACGTCGAGCTTGGCCAGGATCCGCGAGACGTGGACGCTGGCCGTCTTCTCGGCCATGAACAGCTGCTGGCCGATCTCGCGGTTGGTAGCGCCGCCGGCGACTAGCGTCAGCACCTGTCGCTCGCGGGGCGTCAGGCCGAAGGGGTCGGCGGGAGCCGTCCCGGCCGCCGCCGGATCGTCCGTCCCGTCGGCGGGAAGCGCGGCGGCGGTCGCCGTCCCGTTGCCGGTCGTCCCGTCGGCCGGGACGACGGCGACGGCCGCGGTCGGGTCGTCGTCCAGCCGCAGCCGCCCGCGGGCGGCCAGCGACCGCAGCTCGTCGACCAGCCACGCCGCGCCCAACCGTTCGGCGACGACCAGCGCGTCGCGGACCGATGCCGTCGCGCCAACCCGGTCGCCGGCCTGGACCTGGCCCTCGGCGGCCTTCCACCGCGCGCGCACCGCCGGATAGGGGTAGTCGAGGGCCAACCACGCCTGCTCGGCCGCGATCCAGGCTGCCGGATCGTGGTCGCCGTGGGCGCGGGCCAGCTCGGCCTGGGCGTGGAGCAGGTTGGCCCGCTCGACCGGACCGGCGTCCTCGGCGGCGGCGCGGACCCGTTCGAACATCGCCTCGGCGCGGCGGATCGGCTCGGCGTCGTCCTCGCGCCGGTCGCGGGCGCGCTGGGCGGTCTCGGCCTCGATCTCGACTCCGACGGCGCAGAGCAGCGCCATCCGCGCCGCGTCCTCGGCGCAGAACTCGATCCGGTCGAGCCCGCGGTCGATCGCCGCCCGGGCGGCGTCGAGGTCGCCCCGGCGCTGCTCGTAGCGGGCTCGCCCCTCGGCCACCGGCACGTGGCACTGGGGCTCGGACGAGCCATCGGCTAGCCGCTCGATCTCCGGCAGCAGGGCGCCGGCGCGCTCGTCGTCGCCGACGCCGAGGGCCAGGTCCAGCCGCCGCAGCAGCACGTTGAGTCGCCCGGCGCCGGCGGCCCGCCGCTCGGCCTCCTCGGGCAGGATCCGGGCGGCGGCGTCCCAGTCGCCGAGGGCGTAGGAGAACTCGGAGAGCGCGGCGGCGAGCCACAGCCGGTCGGCGCCGCCGGTCGGGGCCAGGTCGTGGCCCTCCTCGGCGATCTCGCGCGCCGTCCGCGTGCGGCCGGCGATGTGCATCGCGTCGGCCAGGTTGGTGTAGGCGCTGGTCAGCTCGCCGATCGACCGGCTGAGACGCGCGACCTCGATCGCCCGCCGCAGCTCGCGGGCGCCGGCGTCGGGGTCGCCGACGGCGGCGAGCGAGACGCCGAGCGCGTTGCGGGCCCTGCTCTCGGCCGCCTCGTCGCCGACCGCCTGGGCGAGGGCCAGCGCCTCGCGGGCGACCTCGACGGCCTCGCGGTAACGGCCCTGGAGCATCCGCGCCTTGGCCCACCATGCGAGCAGCCGGGCACGCTCGACGCTGACGTCGCCCTCCAGCAGGTCGAGCCCCTCCTGGGCCAGCTCGAGCGCCTCGATCGGGCGCAGCATGGCCCAGCGGACGCGGGCCAGCCGTTCGAGCGTGACGGCCGCCTGGCGGGGGTCGGCGGCGCGGTCGATCTGCTCGAGGGCGGCGACCAGCAGCGTCTCGGCGCGGGCGTGCTCGCCGACGCCCTGGTGGGCGGTGGCGGCGCTGCGGAGGACGCGGGCGTGGGGCCGTCCGGCGACGGTCTCGGCGTCGGCGACGTTGGGCCACAGCGCGAGGGCTCGCTCCAGCAGCTCGGCCTCCTCGCCGTAGGCGTGGACGCGCTCGGCGGCGTCGGCGGCGCGGATGGCGGCCCGCAGGGCGGCGGGCTGGTCGCCGGCGCTGGCGTAGTGGTGGGCGATGCCGCTGGTCAGGAAGACGCCCTCGCCGACCTCGTCGACCCGCCGTTCGAGGGCGTGGGCGAGGGCCAGGTGCAGCTCGGCGCGCTCGCCGGGCAGCAGGTCGTCGTCGACCACCTCGCGCAGCAGCGCGTGGCGGAAGGCGTAGCGGCCCTCGTCGTCGGCGACCAGGATCTGGCTGGAGACGGCGTCGCGCAGCGCCTCGCGCAGGGCGCGACCGTCGAGCCCGGCGGCCTCAGCGAGGATCGCGTGGTGCAGCCGCTGCCCGAGGGCGAGGGTGCGGAGGACCTCCTGGGCGTCGTCGGAGAGCTGCTCGATCCGCAGCATCAGCGCGTCGCGCAGGGTCGGGGGCAGCCCGCCGCGGCCGTCGAGCCCGGCGGCGAGCAGCTCCTCGCTGAAGAGCGGGTTGCCCTCGCTGCGGGCGTAGAGCCGGTCGACCAATCCGTGGTCGGGAGGGGCGCCGAGGATGTCCGCCAGCTGCTCGGCCAGCTCCTCGCGGCTGAGCGGGGCCAGCTCGATCCGGCGGGCGTGCGCGTCCCGCTCCAGCTCGGCGAGCAGCGGGCGGAGCGGGTGGCGCCGGTGCAGCTCGTCGGGCCGGTAGGTGGCGACGACGAGGATCCGCTCATGGCAGAGGCTGCGGGAGAGGAAGGAGAGGAAGGCCCGCGTCGACCGGTCGGCCCAGTGCAGATCCTCGATCACCAGCAGCAGCGGCTGGTCCTGGGCCAGCGTGTCGAAGAGATGGAGCAGGGCCTCGAACAGTCGGCCCTGGGCGACGCCATCGGTCTCGGAGGAGACGGCCGCGGGCGGAGGCGGCACGGCGGAGGCGGAGGGAGCAGCGGGCTCGGTCAGCGGCGCGGATCCGTCGGTCGCGGCGCTGGGCCCGGCCGCCGAAGGACCGGCCACGCCGTGGCCGGGCAGGAAGCGGCCCAGCTCGGCCCGCAGACCGGGGTCGAGCCGATCGAGCACCGGATCGCCGGCCCGAGCCAGCGGCCGCAGCGCGGCGACCAGCGGGGCGTAGGGCAGCTCGCCGCTGCCGAGCTGGACGCAGTCCCCGCCGATGACGCGCGCGTACGGCCCCGGCGCATCGGCGCCGGGGCCGTCGGGGACGCGATCGTGGTGCGGCGCTCGGCGGGCGCTCCGCTCGAGCTCGTTGACGAGGCGGGTCTTCCCGACCCCGCTCTCACCCGCGACGAACGCCAGCGACGGGCGTCCCGCGGCGGCGTCGCCCAGGGCGGCCCGCAGCTCCGCGAGCTCGCCCGTGCGGCCGACGAACCGTGTGCTCGTCACGCGCGTCGCCATCGGTCCAGTATCGCGCGGCGAGGCGCCGGAGTGCGGGACGGAACCCGTTGTCGAACCGTCCGGGAGCCCAGCGCGCCACGTCGAGCTCCGCGGCCCTGCGGGCACCGCGCTCGACCTCCGTCCGGCGGACGTCGACGATGTGGTTGGTGAGTTGTCCGTGCATGGTGCGCTCCCTTCGGTCGGAATGGGCACGAGAGTCATCTTGGGCTACGCCTCCCCCGCCCACATCGGGCGTCCGGAGCCGCTGAGCAGGTTCGACCCCTTACCTCGGCCGACCCCGAGCCGCAGCACCCCTTACTCGCCCCACCGAGCCACCCGCACCGACCGCAGAGGTGCGCGCGGGCCCGCCCAGCAACGGCGAACCGGCCCGCTTGCGGGGCGGCCTCGCGTTCCGGGTGCTCGTCCCTCCTGAGGTCGATTGGCGCTCGTTCGCACCGTGCGAACGGCGGCCAAGCGGGCCCGGAGGACGAGGCGACCTCGGATCGGCAGTGGCGGCCGCGGGCCCGATGGCGGCGGGCCAGAGGCGGGCGGTGGCGGAGGGGCGCCCAGACCGTGCCAACTCCGTGACAGGGGCCGGGTCGGTGCGCGGGCGAGGGTACGGTCGGATGGTGTTCGCGATCCGGCAGCTCGAGGCGTTGGTGGCGGTGGCCGAGACCGGGCACCTGGGGCGGGCCGGCGAGCGGCTGGGGACGACGACGAGCTCGATCAGCGGGCTGCTGTCGCGACTGGAGCGGGAGGTGGGCGTGCCGTTGCTGCGCCGGTCGCAGCGGCCGGTGACGCTGACCGCCGAGGGAGTGGCGGTGCTCGATCAGGCCCGCGTGGTGGTGGCGGCGGGACGGCGGTTGGCGGCGCGGGTGCGAGCGGTGGCCGAGGGCCGGGGCGGGGTGGTGCGGGTGGGGGTCGACCGGACCTGTCGACCGGAGGGAGAGGCGGTAGCGCGAGAGCTGCGGGCGGGGCTGCCGGGCGGCTGGTCGGTGCGGACCGAGGTGGCCGTGGCCGCCGAGGTCGGGGAGCGGTTCGAGCGGGGCGCGGTCGACCTGATGGTCACGCGTCAGCCGCTCGCGCGGCGGGCGCGGGAGTGGTGGCGCAAGCCGTGGGAGCGGCCGCGGCGGGCACGATCGGCGGTGGCGCTGGTTCCGCTGGCCTCAGCCGTCTCGCGGGCGCCGCCGCAGTTCGTCTGGACGCCGGGGCGGCTGCCTCCGCTCGAACGATGGCCGCTCGGGCCCGGCGGGTTGGTGCACGTCGTTCGTCGACGGGCGGCCCCCGCCCGCCCCAACCAGATCAGCGGCCGGAGGCGACCCCGCTCGACGACTCGTCGCCGGCCAGGCGGTGGAGCAGGGCGTGGGTGAGCTTGACCGCGCGCTCGATGGTGGCGTAGTCGAGCTTGTCCGGGGTGTCCGACATCTGGTGGTAGTGGGGCATCGCCTTCGCTCGATCGAAGGAGACCAGGGTCGCCGTGGGGTACCGAGCACGACTGGGGATCACGGCGTCGGTGCTCGAGCGCGACCGCATGCCGCGACGGAGGGCCAGGCCCTCGTGGGCCGCGACGTCGTCGATCAGGTCGCGGAAGCTGCGCCAGTAGTAGTCCTCCATCACCATCGTGCCCTCGCCCTCGATCATCACCAGCTCGGGCGAGCCGATCGTGTCGTAGTTGAGGAACCAGGTGCGCTCGACGTCGAGCTGGGGGAAGTGCTCGGCGGCGAAGCTGTAGATCCCGCCCTGGATCACCTCCTCCGCCCCGCACGACACCAGCAGCACGCGGATGCCCGGCACCGGCTCGGCCCGCAGCCGCTCCGCCAGGGCGACGATCCCCGCCACCGCGCTGAGGTTGTCGTTCGCGCCCGGCACCACCGGGCTGCGGGCGATGTCGGTGAACGAGGCCGTCGCCAGCGCACCGAGGGCGATCCCCGCCGCGCTCGCCCCGCGACGCCCCGTCAGCGCCCCCCACGCCGACAGCGCCGGCGCCGCCACCACCGGCCACCACAGCGGCAGCGAGGTGTCGACCCGCTCGAAGACGCCCGGGGCCAGCCGCGCCGCCGTCCGCTGGAGGGTCTGGTCGAAGGCCGCCCCGGTCGGCGCCGCATCGTGGTGGGCCATCACCACCAACGTCCGCTCGGCCTCCGGATCGCCCGCCTCCGCCACCACGTTCCAGGTGGTCTGCGGCTGCTGCGTGGCCTTGCGCGCCACCCGCGGACCGTTCGAGACGTCGTCCGCGATCGCCGCCGCCGCGGCACCCGCCACCGCCGCCGCCAGGCCACGGCCCCGCCGCGCCAGGCCCAGCACCCCCGCCGCCGCCCCGACCGCGCTCAGCTTCGCGATCAGCGGCGCGTAGCCGTCCAGGAACTCCGCCTCCTCGACCCGCGCCGGCGCGCCGGCCGCGGTCAGCCGCTCGGCGATCCAGACGGCCGCCTCGTGCTCGGCCGGCGAACCCGCCCGCCGCTCCAGCGGGGCCAGCCGCTCGACCACCTCGCGCGCGGTCGCCAACGCGTCCGGCCGCGGCGGCTTGCGCGCCCGCGGCTTGCGGGCCGGGGCCGGCTTCGCGTCCGAGGAGGAGGTCGAGGTCGAGGCGGGACGAGGTGCGGGCGGCATCGGACGACGAAGGGTGCAGTAACTTGGTCGAATGGTCAAGAATCCCGCGAGCGGCACGGCGCCCGAGGGCGTGCGGCGGCAGGCCCGAGGCGAGCAGCGCCGCGACCAGCTGCTGCGGGCGACCCTGCGGATCGTGGCCAGCGAGGGCACGGCCGGCGTCAGCCAGCGGCGGGTGGCGCGCGAGGCCGACGTTCCGCCCTCGCTGCCCACCTACTACTTCGCCTCGGTCGACGAGCTGCTGGAGGAGGCGCTGCGGCTGTTCGCCCGCGAACGAGCGGCGATGCTGCGGCAGCTGGCGGCGTCGTTCGACCGGGCGACGATGACGCCCGAGCAGATCGGCCAGCTGCTGGCCGTGGCGCTGGTCGACGGCGACAGCGAGGCGGAGATCGCCCAGATCGAGCTGTACCTGGAGGCAGGCCGGCGACCGGTGCTGCAGGAGGCGGTGCTCGCTTGCCTGGACGCCTACCGCGAGGTGGCGGCTGCGGCGCTACGGGCCGCCGGCGCGACCCGCCCCGAGGAGGGCGCGGTCACCTTCGTGGCGCTGATCGACGGGCTCGGGGTGACGAAGGCCACCGGGACGCTCGCCACGATGACCCGCGACGAGCGGGTGGCGATGCTGGCCGCGATGATCCGCGACGTCTTCGTGCCCTACGCGCTGCGGCGCGAGGAGCGCGACGCCTGGGACGAGCGGCTGGGCGTCAGTCGGCGAGGTCCGGAGCTGCGACCGCCGGCAGCCGATGGAGCGCCTGACGCTCCGGCTCGTTGAGCTCGCGCGAGCGGCGCTCGCGGGCGTCCCAGGCGACCATCACCGTCCGGCCCTCGGCGGCGACGGTGCCATCGCGCTTGACGATCCGCTGGAGGATCGTGACGCTCGACCGGCCGAGCCGCTCGAGGGCGCTCTCGACCGTCACCTCGCCGTCGGCCAGCCGGACCTCGTGGCGGTAGTCGAGCTCGACCCGGGCCAGCACGAAGGCGCCGAGCCAGCGGCCCGCCACCTCGGGATCGGCGAGGACCGCGCCGCGCCCCTCCTCCAGCAGCTCGTGGTAGACGGCCTGGTTCAGGTGGCCGAGGGTGTCCATGTCGCGGTAGCGCAGCCGGATCGTCACCCGGGCGCCGAACTGCTCCGGCGTGCTCATCGCCGGGACGTTAGTGACCGGCGGCCACGACCTCGCGCAGGATCGCCGTGGTCGCCTCGTCGGCGGGGTAGAAGGCCTCGACCGACAGCTCGGTGAGGGTGATGTCGACCGCGCTGCCGAAGGTGGTCATGGTGCTGAACAGCTCCAGCTCGTGGCCCTCGTGGCGCAGCCGCAGCGGCAGCACCAGCTCCTCGCCGACGCCATGGCCGTGGGGCGGATCGCGTTCGACGCCGGGGTAGTCCGCCAGCTCGTCGTGCAGCTCCTGCAGCCGCGGGTCGGCGGTGATCGCGGCCGCGCGCCGCAGGCGGTGCATCAGGTGACCGCTCCAGTCGGCGAAGTTGGCGATCCGCGGCGCCAGGCCGTCGGGGTGGAGGGCCAGCCGCAGCGCGTTCGGGGGACCGTCGGCCAGCAGCTCCGGGGCGACGCCGGCGGTCACGATCCCGATCCCGGCGTTGGCGGCGACCATGTTCCAGTGGCCGTCGACCACCAGCGCCGGGAACGGCTCGTGGGCGCGCAGGAAGCGGTCGAGGGCGTCGCGCACTGGGGCCATCTCGGCGTCGTCCAGCGAGCGCTCGCGGTACTCGGGCGCGAAGCCGGCCGCCAGCAGCAGCCGGTTGCGCTCGCGCAGCGGCACCTCCAGCCGCTCGGCCAGGTGCAGCACCATCTCGCGGCTGGGACGCGCGCGCCCGGTCTCGATGAAGCTCAGGTGGCGGCTGGAGACGGCCGAGTCGAGCGAGACCTCCATCTGGCTGAGGTTGCGGCGCTGGCGCCAATCCCGCAGCAGCTCGCCGACTCGGGGGGTGGGGGTCGCGAGGGCCATGGGACGAACCTAGCGGCCGCGGGTCAGCGCGACGATGACCCGCGGGGTAAGCGCGGGGCCACCGCCGTTCACCGTCCGGCAACCCCCGCGCCGGTCCCCGGGACTAGCGTGGTTCGCCGTGTCCGGCCGCCCCGTTCCGCGCTGGCTCGTCCCGCTGGGCACCGTGGTCGGGACGCTGCTGCTGCTCGGCGGGCTGCTGGCGATTCCGGCGCTGCGCGACGCGCTCGGCACCGCGCTGCGCGGCGACACCACCCAGCTGCGGACCGACCTGCGGGCGCTCGGGGTCGGCGGGGCGCTGATCCTGTTCCTGCTGGTCCAGGTCCACGCGGTCGTCTTCTACCCGGCCGAGATCGTGCTGGCGGTGGCGGGCTTCGTCTACGGCTGGGCGCTCGGGCTGGGGCTGATGGTGGTCGCCTGGGCCGTCTCGGCCGTGCTCTGCTGGCTGCTGGGACGGTCGATCGGGCGGCCGGTGGTGCGGGCCGCGTTCGGGGAGCGACGGGTCGACGGGCTCGAGCGGCTGCTGGCGCGGCAGGGGACCTTCCCGCTGCTGGCGGCGCGGCTGATCCCGGTGGTGCCCTACGCGCTGGCCGGCTACGTGGCGGGAGCGCTGCGGGTGCCGCTGCCGCGCTACGCCTGGACCAGCGTCGTCGGCTACCTGCCGCTGCAGGCCGCGGTGGTGTTGCTGGGGCACCGGCTGGACGACCTCTCCCCCACCGATCCGCTGCTGTGGGCGGCCTTCGCCCCGCTGCTGATCCTGCTGGTCGCGACCCGGCCGCTGCTGCGCCGGATCGAGCGCCGCCACGCCCGCGCGCAGCAGCCGGCCGAGCGCTGACGCGCGCCCTCCGGTCGGTGCGGCATGCTGTTCGGCGGTGAGGCGTGCCTGGCTGATCCTGTTGCTGGTGGGGGCGTGCGCGGCGTTGGTCGGCTGCGGCGGCAGCTGGAGCCAGTCGACCGCCGCCGGCAACGAGCCCGCGGACGAGTCAGCGCCCCCCGCGCCGATGCAGGCGGCCAACGGCCCGGTCGACGACCCGCCGCTGGTGACACCGCTGCGGCTGCGGCTGGCCGGGGCGCGCAACGCCTTCCCCGACCCCTTCCGCAAGCCGCCGCGGGCGGCGCTGGTCTTCGACCTCGACAGCGGCGAGGTGCTGTGGCGCAAGGCGGCCACCCGCGACCTGCCGATCGCCAGCCTGACGAAGATCATGACCGCGCTGCTGGTCAACGCCCACGCGCCGGCGAGCGCGCGGGTGCGGATCACGAAGCAGGCGCTGGCCTACCAGGGCTCGGGCGTCGGGCTGCTGCCGAAGCACCGGACGGTTCAGCTGGAGACGATGCTCTACGGGCTGATGCTGGCGTCCGGCAACGACGCGGCGATCGCGCTCGCCCAGCACGTCTCGGGGACGGTGCCGCGGTTCGTGGCGCGGATGAACAGCCAGGCGCGGGCGCTCGGCCTGCGCTGCACGCGGTTCGACTCGCCGAGCGGGTTCGAGGAGGTCCGCTTCCAGCGGCAGGCGGCCAACCGCTCGTGCGCGGCCGACCTGGCGGTGCTGGCGCGGGCGCTGCTCGACCAGCCGCGGCTGGCGCGGATCGTGCGGACGCGGGTGGCGAACCGGCCGTTCCCGGTCAAGGGCGGGCGGATCCAGCTGTACAACCACAACCCGCTGCTGAAGGAGCGCTACCCGGGCACGCTCGGGATCAAGACCGGCTACACCGACGTCGCCGGCCGCTCGCTGGTGGCGGCGGTCGAGCGCGACGTGCACGGCAAGCGGCGGCGGCTCGGGGTGGTGCTGCTGCACTCGCCGGACCCGGGACGGCAGGCGAAGGCGCTGCTGTCGCGGTCGTTCGCGGCGCTCGCCGGCGGCTGAGCGAGCGGCCGGTCCGCCCGGCGGTGACGGCCGACGGTCGCCGCTTGCCACGATGTCCGGCGGGATGGACGCCGACGAACCCCAACAGCGACCTCTCGACCGCGGCCTGGTGCTGCTGCTGGCGGCGACCTGCGGGGCGTCGGTCGCGAGCATCTACTACGTCCAGCCGCTGCTCGACACGCTGGCGTCGAAGCTCGACGTCTCCGACGGCACCGCCGGGCTGCTGGTGACGGCGGCCCAGGTCGGCTACCTGGTCGGCCTGGTGCTGCTGGTGCCGCTCGGCGACCTGCTGGAGCGGCGGTCGCTGATCAGCCGGGTGCTGGCGCTGTCGGCGCTGACGCTGCTGGCCTGCGCGGCGGCGCCCTCGTTCGCGGTCCTGGCCGCGGTGCTGGTGGTGGTCGGGCTGACGTCGACCGTGGCCCAGGTGGTGGTGCCGCTCTCCTCGACGCTGGCGGCGCCCTACGAGCGCGGCCAGGTGGTCGGCACCGTGATGAGCGGGCTGCTGATGGGGATCCTGCTGGCCCGGACGCTGAGCGGGCTGCTGGCCGAGATCGGCGGCTGGCGGCTGGTCTTCGCGGTCCCGGCGGTGGCGCTGCTGCTGCTGTCGCTGCTGCTCTGGCGGCGGCTGCCGACGGTGCCGCCGACCGAGACGCTGCGCTACCCGCAGCTGCTGGCGTCGGTCGCGCGGCTGGTCCGCGAGGAGCCGCAGTTGGCCCAGCGGATGGCGATGGGCGCGCTCCACATGGGCGGGTTCAGCGCGCTCTGGACGGCGATCGCGTTCCTGCTGGCGCGCGAGCCGTACGGCTACGGCGACGGCACGATCGGCCTCTTCGGCCTGGCCGGGCTGGTCGGGGCGATGGTCGCGCCGATGGCGGGACGGCTGGCCGACCGCGGGCACGGCCAGGTGGCGAACACGGCCTTCCTGGTGCTGGTGGCGCTCTCGTGGGGGCTGCTGGAGCTGGGCGGCAGCGTGCTGGTGGCGCTGATCGCCGGGATCGTGCTCTTCGACCTCGGGATCCAGGGGGCGCAGATCAGCAACCAGAGCGCGGTCTACGCGCTGCGGCCCGAGGCCCGCAGCCGGATCACCACCGCCTACATGACGGCGGTCTTCGTCGGCGCGGTGGTCGGGTCGGCCGCGGCGGCGGCGGTCTACTCGGCGGCGGGCTGGGACGGGGTCTGCGCGCTCGGGGCCGGGATGGCCCTGACCGGCCTCGGCTTCTGGCTGCTGGTGGCGCGCCCGACCGCCGCGCGGGCGACGGCCCGCCAGTAGCGTGGGCCCGCGATGGGGGCCGACCGGGAACTGATCGACGCGATCCGCGCGGGCCTGGTGGCCGCCGCCGATCCCGAGAAGGCGCCGCAGATGCAGCGCTACATGAAGTCGGAGATGCCCTTCCACGGGGTGCCGAAGCCGGCGCGGGCGGCGCTGATGCGGCCGCTGCTGCGCGAGCGGACGCTCGACCCGGAGAGCTGGCGGGCGACGGTCGAGGAGCTGTGGCGCGGGGCGACCCACCGCGAGCAGCGCTACGCCGCCCTCGACCTGCTCGGGCACCGCCGCTACGCCGCCGCGCGCGATCTGGGGCTGCTCGACCTCTACGAGGAGCTGATCGTCGACGGCGCCTGGTGGGACCACGTCGACGAGGTCGCGGGCGGGCGGCTGGGCGAGCTGCTCGACCGCGAGCCCCAGGCGACCGCCGCCGTGCTCCGCGAGTGGGCCGTCGCCGAGGACTCGATCTGGAAGCGGAGGGCGGCGATCATCGCCCAGGTGAACCGCGGCCCCCGCAGCGACTGGGCGCTGCTGCAGGACGCGATCGAGCCGAACCGCGGCGACCGCGAGTTCTTCATCCGCAAGGGCATCGGCTGGGCGCTGCGGGCCTACTCGGCGGTCGATCCGGACGCGGTCGAGGAGTACTGCGAACGCCACGAGCTGCAGCCGCTGAGCCGCCGCGAGGCGCTGCGCAACCTGGAGAAGGTGCGGGCGAAGCGGGCCGCGGGCTAGCGCCCCGACAACCGATCGGCCACCGTCGCCACCCGCGACGGCCGGCCGGTCCGGCGCTCGATCGCCTGGGCGACGCCGAGCAGGCCGTAGACGCTGCGGATGCCGAGCCAGCGCAGCGGCTCCGGCTCCCAGCGGGGCGGGGCGGCGGCGGGCGGCAGCACCCAGGCCAGCTCGGTGAGGGCGGTCCGCTCGCCGCGCAGGAGGTCGGCGAGGGTGCGGCCGGCCAGGTTGGCGGCGGCGACGCCCTCGCCGACGTAGCCGCCGGCCCAGGCGACGCCGGTCGCGGGGTCGGCGCCGACGCCGGGCGTCCAGTCGCGGGGGATGCCGAGCACGCCGTGCCAGGCGCCGGCCACGGCGACGTCGCGCAGCGGGTCGCCGAACAGCCGCACCAGGCCCTCCTGCAACTCGCGGACGGTCACCTGCGGCACCGGGCCCTCGCGATCGGTCCGGGAGCCCCAGCGGTAGGGAACGCCGCGGCCGCCGATCGCGATCCGGCCGTCGGCGGTCCGCTGCAGGTAGTGGTAGAGCAGGCCGCCGTCGAGGATCGTCTCCTGCCCCGCCCAGCCGAGCGCCTCCCAGCGGTCGTCGGCGAGCGGCTCGGTGACGATCATCGAGCTGTTGACCGGCGCCAGCGACCGCCGCTGGCCGGCCAGGCCGACCCCGTAGGCCTCGGTCGCGCGGACGGCCCAGCGCGCGGTCACGCTGCCGCGATCGGTGCGGACGACCACCGGCGCCCCGTCGCGGCCGGCGCCGGCGGCAGGCCGGCCGCGGCGGGCGGGCTCGATCGCGGTCACCGTCGTGCCCTCGACGATCGTGGCGCCGGCCCGCTCGACCGCCGTCGCCAGGCCGCGGACGAGCTTCGCCGGCTGCAGCCGCGCGCAGGCGCTGCTGGCCCACGCCCCGCGGCCGCCGCGGATCGCGACCCGGGCGGCGAGCCCGTCGCCGTCGAGCCAGGCGTCGGCGCCGTCGTCCCAGCCGCCGGCCGCCCGCACCGCGTCGACCGTCGCCCGCAGCCGCTCCAGCTCGACCGGGGTCTGGGCGACGTGGAGGGTGCCGCCGCGGTGGAGGTCGCAGTCGATCCCGTCCTCGGCCAGCGCCCGCTCGACCACGGCGACCGTGTCGCGGATCGCGTGGTGCATCGCGACCGCGCCGCCGGGGCCGCGGCGGGCGTCCCAGACGGCGGGGTCGCCGGCCAGCTCGCCCTGGAGCCAGCCGCCGTTGCGGCCCGAGGCGCCGAAGCCGCAGACGTCGCGCTCGACGACCAGGACGTCGAGCGACGGGTCGGCCCGCAGCAGCTCGCGGGCGGTCCAGAGGCCGGTGAAGCCGCCGCCGACGACGCAGACGTCGACCGACCGCGGGCCGTCGAGCGACGGCCGCGGGTCGGGCATGCCGCCGAGCGCGGCGAACCAGTGGGAGACGGGAGCGGTCACGGGCTCAGTCGGCGGCCGCGCGCGCCGGCCGTCCTCAGCGGATCCGGCCGGCGGCCTCGCTCAGGACCTCGCCGAGGATCCCGGCGATCTCGTCGAACTGCTGCTGCTCGGCGATCAGCGGCGGCGAGATCTGGACGACCGGGTCGCCGCGATCGTCGGCGCGGCAGATCAGGCCGGCGTCGTAGAGCCGGTCGGAGAGGTAGTCGTGCAGCAGCGTGTGCGCTTCCTCGTCGCTGAAGCCGGTCTTCGAGTCCTTGTCCTTGACCAGCTCGATCGCGTAGAAGAAGCCGGTCCCGCGGAGGTCGCCGACGATCGGCAGGTCGAGCAGCGGGGCCAGCGTGCGGCGGAAGTCGTCCTGGTGCTCGGCGACGTTCTCGACCACGCGCTCGCGCTTCATGATCTCGATGTTCTTGAGCGCGATCGCCGTCTGGACCGGGTGGCCGCCGAAGGTGATCCCGTGGGTGAACATCGCGCCGGGCTGCTGGAACGGCTCGGCGACCTTGTCGCTGATGATCAGGGCGCCGATCGAGGCGTAGGCCGACGAGAGGCCCTTGGCGCTGGTGATCAGATCGGGCTGGATGTCGTAGCGGGCCGACCCGAACCAGTCGCCGAGGCGGCCGAAGCCGGTGATGACCTCGTCGGCGCAGAGCAGGATCCCGTAGCGGTCGCAGAGCGCGCGAACGCCCTGGAAGTAGCCGGCCGGCGGGGTGAAGGCGCCGCCCGCGTTCTGAACCGGCTCCATGATCACCATCGCGATCGTGTCCGGCCCCTCGCTCTCGATCCGGTGCTCGAGGTCGTCGAGCAGGAAGGCCGTGAACTCGGCCTCGGTCTCGCCCTCGGGACGGTGGAAGCGGTTGGTGTTGCGGACGTGGCCGACCTGCGGGACCAGCGGCTCGAAGGGCGCGCGGAGGCCCGGGAGGCCGGTGATCGAGAGCGCGCCCATCGAGGTGCCGTGGTAGGCGACGTCCCGGCCGATCGCCTTCCAGCGGCGCTCGCCGCGGAGGGCGTGGTACTCGCGGGCGATCTTCCACGCCGACTCGACGGCCTCGGCGCCGCCGGAGGTGAAGAAGACGTTGTTCAGCCCCTCGGGCGCCAGCGAGGCGACCTCGGTCGCCAGCTCGATCGCCCGCGGATGGGCCGCGTTCCAGTTCGTGTAGTACGGCAGCTCGCGCAGCTGGGCGGCGGCCGCCTCGCCGATCTCGTCGCCGTAGCCGTAGCCGATCTGGACGGCGAAGAGGCCGGCCAGGCCGTCGAGGAAGCGCTTGCCGTCGATGTCGGTCAGGTAGCAGCCGTCCCCGGACGCGATCACGGGCAGGGCGCGCTTGCCGCGGAAGTCGGCGCGCTGGCTGAAGTGCAGCCACAGGTGATCCTGCGCCGCCTGGCGGAGCTGCTCCGGCGCGGCGCGCTGGCCCGCGGGAGCGACGTCGGTGGCGGTCGGCGAGGTGCTCATATAAGTGATCGTGCCATTAGTTAGTGCGTCTGGCAAGTGCGGCCTGTCACCTGTTGGCCCGCCGGGAGCGACAGACCGTCGACCGTCGACGGTCTCCCAGACGACGTCATGCCGTCCGTACCGACGGTCGCAAAGTGGTGACGGCGCATACCGAGCGTGGTAGTTTCACCTCCGTAACCGCGTCGTCGGCGGCCGCACCCCCGTGCGGCCCGTGGGACGACGACGCGTACGGGGAGAGGACACGGCTCGTGGATGGAGCGAGGAAGCGCGCGCGGACCCGCGGGCGATCGACGACGGCGCTGCTGGCGACCGCCGCCCTGCTGGCGCTGGGCGGCGCGGTGACGGCCGCGCCCGCCGCGGCGGCGACGGCGACCGAGAAGAAGTGCGCGACCGGCCCGGCCGGGACCGAGCTGCCCGACGCCTCGGCGACCGCGCTCGGCTTCGACGCCCCGGCGCTGCAGGCCGCGGTCGACCGCTCGGCCAGCAGCTCCGGCGGCTCGGTCGCGGTCTACCGCTACGGCTGCCGGGTCGCGTCGGCCTACTCCGAGAGCCCGAACAAGCCGTACCAGAGCTGGTCGGCCGCCAAGTCGGTGGTCTCGATGGCCGCCGGCCGCGCGATCCAGCTGGGCCTGCTGTCGCCCGACGACCGGGTCGGCTCGCTGGTGCCCGAGGCCGACGCCGCGCACGGCGCGATCACCGTCCGCCAGCTGCTGACCCAGAGCAGCGGCCTCCACCAGCACGTCCTGCGCGACTTCAACTTCATCCTCGACGACCACCTGCAGAACGCGCTGACGCTGCCGTTCGACTACGCCCCCGGCACGCACTACATCTACGGCCAGGTGACGGTCTCGCTGCTGGCCGAGGTGGTCGGCCGCGCGGCCGGGATGGACTTCCAGGACTTCCTCCATCGCGAGCTGCTGTCGAAGGTCGGGATCCCGCGCGACCTGGTGGCGATCCACCGCGACCGCGCCGGCCGCACCGACGGCTACTTCGGGATCGAGATGGCGACCCGCAACTGGGCGCGGCTGGGTCAGCTGCTGCTCCAGGACGGGGTCTGGAACGGCCACCGGCTGCTCGACGTCGACTGGATGCACGACGTCCAGCGCGGCAACCCGGTCAACGACTGCTACTCGCTGCTGTTCTGGCCCGACAGCCCCGGCTGCGCACCGCGCTGGGCGCCGCCGGACGGCTACGAGATGAACGGCCTCGGCGAGCAGATCGTCTGGGTGGTGCCGAGCGAATCGCTGGTCGTGGTCCGCTTCGGCCCGATGACCAGCGGCAACTCCGGCGCGCTCAAGGAGGGCGTGACGAAGGCGATCCGCAAGCCGCGCCCGGTGCCCCAGCGGCCGGTCGAGAAGAAGGCCGGCGTGCAGGCCGCGTCGCAGGTCGAGGAGGGCTTCCTGACGATCCTCAACCTGCCCGACCTGCTGGCGGTGACCCAGATCCTGCTGCCGCCGCTGCCCGCCGCCGGTCCCGAGCGGGCGCGGGTGGCCCAGCTGCCCGAGCGCGAGCTGCGACCCGACGCCGCCGGCGACCTGCCGGTGCGGGTGACCTGCCCGCCGGTGGCGCGGAGGCCCTGCCGCGGCACGCTGCGGGCGCTGGCCGCCAGCGGCGACGCGACCCTCGCCAGCGGCCGCTTCGAGATCGGCGCCGGCCAGGCGCGGACGGTCGTCCTCGGCAGCGCCGGGCTCGACGCCGCGATCGCCGGCGGCCGGGTGCGACTGCGGACGACCAGCGAGGACGCGCTCGACGGCGCCACCACCACCCGGCTGGTCGTGGTGCCCGGCCGAGCGGCCCCGGCGCGGGCGGCGGTGCGGGTCAGCGGCGTGCGGCTGACCGCCCGCCGGCTGCGGCTGCGAGTCTCGCGGCCCGCGACGGTGCGGGCGACGATCGAGCGCCGCAGCGGCCGTCGTTGGCGGACGGCGGCCCGGGCCACCGTCCGGGCGCGGCGGGCGGGCACGGCCAGCGCCCGCGTCCGGCGGCTGGCCGCCGGCCGCTACCGGGTGCGGCTGAGCGCCCGCACCGCCGACGGCGCGACCAGCGCCCGGCGGGTCGCGGCGCGGGTCCGCTAGGCCCCGGCCAGCGCGGTCAGCCGCCCGGCTGGCCGCGCACCCGCAGGTAGGTGGCGACCGCCTCGACCCGGTTGGCCGCGCCGAGCTTGCGCAGGATCCGCGCCACGTGCGACTTGGCGGTGCCGACGGTGATCACCAGCCGGGCGGCGATCTGGGCGTTGGTGGCGCCGGCGGCGACCAGGCCCAGCACCTCGCGCTCGCGGCGGGTGAGGCTGGCCAGCGGCGAGTCGGGATCGGGCTGGTCGGCCAGGATCGCGCGCGCCGCGCTGGTCGCCCCGCTGCCGTCGTGGGGCGCGGAGACCAGCTCGACGCGGGTGTCGACGTACTCGTCGACCGCTTCGGCCGCACGAGCGATCAGGCGCCGCACGTCGGCGCTCTGGGCGTGCATCCGGTCGACCAGGCCGACCCGCTCGATCGCGTAGCCCAGCCCCTCGGCGAAGCCCCAGAGGACGTCGCGGTCGAACTCGTCGACCGCCCGCGGATCCTCGGGCCGGCGGACGCCCTTGTCGGCGTGGACGAAGCCGATCACCCGCCCCTCGGGCATGATCGGGGCCGCAACGTACGAGTAGGTGCCGTAGGGCCGGACCAGCGGCTTGTAGGTCGAGGGGTGCTGCTGGGCGTCGTGGACCACGATCGGCCGCCGGCGGCGGATCATCTCGGTCTCCAGGATCTGCTCCTGCAGCTGGGCCGGGTGCTCGCGGCTGAAGGCCAGCAGCCGCGCCGCCCGGTCCGGGTCGTCGCGGTGGTAGAAGGCCTCGGCCACCATCAGCGACCCGTCGACCCGGAAGACGACCACCCGGTCGAAGTCGCAGGCCTCGGCGACCGCCTCCGGCGCGCCGCGGATGATCGACTCGACGGTGCCGTTCTCGCGCAGGCGCACGACCGCCTCGTGGACCCGGACGAACATCGCCAGCCGCCGCGTCAGCTCGACCTCGGCCAGCTCCTCGCGCAGGTCGGCGAGCGTCATCAGCTCGCGGCAGCGGGCGACCAGCTCGCTCGACCGCTCGTCGGCGGTCTCCTCGATCCGGGCCAGGAGGTCGCGCATCGCGTCGGCCAGCCCGTCGCGCAGCGGTGCCGCCGCCGCGCCGCGCTCATCGAGCACCCGGGCCACCCGCTGCTCGATCGACGCGCCCCCCATGGCGCGACACTAGAGCCCCCGTCCCCCGCCGTCGAGCGCCGGCAGCTGCTCGGCGGTCGCGTGGTCGGGCACGTCGGGCCCCGGCGACCAGGCGTGGCGGCCGAGCCGCTTCATCGCCAGGTACTTGGCGCGCCCGTGGAGGTTGCCGACGTACCAGACCAGGTGGGCCGAGAGCGGGAAGCTCGCGTTCCAGAAGGTCGGCGGCGTCGGGTCGCGCGGACGCGGCTCGGCGAGCTCGACGTCGGCCCCGACCCAGCCCTCGCCGTCCTCGTAGGAGAGCCGCGCCAGCGGGCGGCCGTCGGCGTCGCAGATCTGGGTCTCGCCGACGCAGGAGGACGACCACGGCAGCCCGGGGACGAGCGGCGTCGCCATCGTGAAGTCGCCGACGTGCGAGGGGTGGACGACCGGCACGCCGAGCATCCGCGCCAGCCGCGGCGGCGTCTCGCGGCAGTACTGGGTCAGCAGGTGGTGGTCGCGGTCGCGGAACCAGCGGGCGGCGAGCGGCCAGTCGGGCACCGACGGGAAGTGCATCCCGCCGGCGACCAGCCGGACCCCGCCGGCCTGCATCCGGTGGATCGTCCGGGTCCGCCCCCACTCCCAGCCGTTGGCGCAGCCGATCGTCCCGAGCGAGGTCCGCATCACCCCGTCGTCGCGGCCCGGCCCGTAGTAGTTGTTCTCCCAGAACGAGGGAGTGTCCTTGTCGTGGAAGTGGACGCTGCCGTCGGGCTCGCAGAGGGCGTAGGTGCCGCGGGCGTCGGCTCCGCGGACGGCCAGGAAGCCGCCCCCGACCAGGCAGTCGTGGCGCCGCGCCAGCCGCCGCAGGACGGCCAGCGGCTCGCCCAGCACCGGCCGCGCCACCGTCCGCATCCGCCGGTGGTACAGGTTCGGCGTCGTCGTGCTCTCGGGCAGGCAGACCAGCCGCGGGTGGTGCTCGGCCACGGCCCGGTCGACCAGGTCCTCGACGTGCCGCAGGTTCGCCTCGACCTCGCCGAGGGCGACCCGCGGCTGGATCGCCACGACCCGCATCAGGCGTCCTGCGGCCGGTGGCGCTCGACGATCGCGGCGGCGTCGACCGTCGCTGGCAGCTCGCCGAAGACGGCCGGCGCGCCGCGCTCCAGGCGGGTCGCGCAGAAGGCGTCGGCGATCGCGAACGGCGCCCCGCGGACGAGCACCGCGGCCTGCAGCGCGAGCGCGATCCGCGCGGCCAGCCCGCGCGGGTCGGCGGCCAGCCGCTCGCAGTCCGCGACCAGCGACCGCAGCTCGGCGGTGCGGGCGTCGAGCCGGCGGTCGCCGCCGGCCGCGGCGTCGAGCTCGCCGAGCAGCGCCTCGAGCACCGCCGGGGTCCGCTCGACCGCGCGCAGGACGTCGAGCGTCTGGACGTTGCCGGAGCCCTCCCAGATCGACATCAGCGGCGCCTCGCGGTAGCAGCGGGCCAGCCGCGAGTCCTCGACGTAGCCGAACCCGCCCTGGCACTCGATCGCCTCGGCGGCGTGGATCGGCGCCCGCTTGCAGACCCAGTACTTGAGCGCCGGGGCGGCGATCCGGCGGACCAGCTCGGCGCCCTCGTCGCCGGCCCGCGAGCGCTCGGCCAGCCGCACCAGCCAGAGCGCCGAGGCGACGGCCGCCTCGGACTCCAGGGCCAGGTCGGCCAGCACCGACGTCATCACCGGCTGCTCGCTGAGCGGGCGGCCGAAGGCGTGGCGGTGGTCGCCGTGGTGGATCGCCTCGGCGGTGCCCAGCCGCATCACCGCGGTCGAGCCGAGCACGCAGTCGGTGCGGGTGCCGCCGATCATCGCCATGATCGCCGCGACGCCGCGGCCCTCGTCGCCGACCAGCCGCCCCTCGGCCGCGGTCAGCGTGACCTCGGCGGTCGGGTTCGAGCGGTTGCCGAGCTTGTCCTTCAGGCCGGTGATCAGGAACCCGTTCGGGGTGCCGTCGTCGCGCAGCCGCGGCACCAGCAGGCAGGAGATCCCGTTCTCGGTCCGGGCGAGGACGAAGAAGGCGTCGGACTGGATCGCGGAGACGAACCACTTGACCCCGTCGACGGCGTAGCGGTCGCCGCCGAGCGGCCGGGCGACGGTCGTCAGCCCCGACAGGTCGGAGCCGCCGGCGGCCTCGGTCAGCGCCATCCCGATCAGCGCGCCGTCCTTCTCGTGGGCCGGCAGCTCGCGCGGGTCGTAGGCGCCGGAGGCGACCAGCGGCTCCCACTCGGCGGCGACGTCGGGGCTCAGCCGCAGCGCCGGCACGCACGAGTAGGTCATCGCCATCGGGCAGGTCGACCCGGCCTCGACCTGGGCCAGCAGCAGGAACTTGGCCGCCCGCGCGACGTGGGCGCCGTCGCGCGCGTCGACCCACGGGACGCCGGTGATCCCGTGCTCGACCGCCCGCCGCATGATCGCGTGGTGGGCGGGATCGAAGCCGACCTCGGCCGGCCCGGCGATCGTCGGCGGGTGCTCGTTGGCCGTGAAGCCGTCGTCGATCGCGTCGGCGGCGGCGAAGATCCGGCCGGCGGCGTGGACGTCGGGCAGGTACGCGTGCGCGCCCTCGCGCACGAGCGCGTCGAGCAGCGGCCGGTCGCCGGCCAGCAGGTCGCCACCCGCCCGCCGCGGCGGCGCGCCGGTCCGGGGGTCGAGGTCGTGGGCCGCGGTGGTGGTCGCCATGGCGGCGATCAAACACCCGCCCCGGGCCCGCCGATAGGGCGTTGCTGTCCGCCGGCAGACGGATTGCCATCCTTCGGCCCATGGGCGGGGGCGGAGCGCGGTGGGAGCGTTGCCGCATGACCTCCTCCGCCCGTTCGAAGCGCCCCGCCGGGGCCACCGCCCGTCCGACTCCGGAGCGGGTCGACGTGGTCGTCGTCGGCGCCCGCTGCGCCGGGTCGGCGGCCGCCATCGCCCTCGCCCGGCTGGGCCGCTCGGTGATCGCGATCGACCGCACCCGCTTCCCGTCGGACACGCTCTCGACCCACGTCAACTTCCCGTCGGCGGTGGCCGAGGTCCAGCGGCTCGGGGCGCTGCAGCGGATCCAGCGCGAGTGCGACCCGCCGAAGGCGCTGGTGGCCCGGATCGTGGCCGACGGCGTCAGCTGCTCGAACCGCTGGGAGCCGATCGACGGGATCGACTACGCCCAGTCGGTGCCGCGCTGGTCGTTCGACCACGCGCTGGTGGAGACGGCCCGCGAGGCCGGGGTCGACGTCCGCGAGCGGACCACGCTGCTGGAGGTCCTGTGGCGCGACGGCCGCGCCTGCGGGGTGCGGGTGCGGGGCCCGGAGGGCGAGTACGAGGTCGCCTGCGCGCTGGTGGTCGGGGCCGACGGGCGGCGCTCGGCGGTGGCGGGCGCGGTCGGGGCCGAGCGGCCGTACCGCGGATCGCTGCCGCAGCGCGGCGCCGCCTACCGCTACATGGACGACCCGCAGCTGGGGACGGAGTGGCGCTCGACCGTCGTCCAGTTCCGCCAGCGCGAGTCGCACGTCTTCGTCTTCCCCTGCCCCGAGGACCGGATGCTGGTGCTGTTCATGGGCGCCCGCGAGGACGTCTCCGCGTTCCGGGCCGATCCCGAGGGCACGTGGGCGGCGCGGCTGGCGGAGAACCCGGCGGCGGCCGAGCGGGTCGGCGCCGGTGGCGATCCGACGAAGATCCGCAGCACCACCGACACCGCCTCGTACTTCCGCCGCTCGAGCGGTCCCGGGTGGGCGCTCTGCGGCGACGCCGGCCACTTCAAGGATCCGGCGGTCGGGCAGGGGATCCGCGACGCGCTGCGGTTCGGCCGCCTGCTCGGCGAGGGCGCGGCGCCGGTGCTCGACGACCCGCGGCGGCTGGACGCGGCGCTGGCGGCGGTCGAGCGGCGACGCGACCGCGAGTGCCGGGCGACCTACCACTGGGGCAACAAGGAGTCGCGGCTGGGGCTGCCCTCGCCGCTCTTCAAGGAGGCGCTGCGGGCGTTCGACGGCTTCGACGGCGAGCCGTGGCTGGCGCGGCTGTTCGACCGCGGCGGGGCGCTCGGCGCGACGGCCAGCCCGCACCGGATCCTGAGTCCGTGGCGGGGGGCGAAGCTGGCGGCGCGGGCGGCGCTGCGGCCGGGGGTCGACCGGCGGGCGCTGCTGCGCGAGGTGGTCGAGGAGCTGCGGATCGACGCCGACGTCTGGCGCGAGGAGTGGGCCGACCGCTTCCGCGACGACCGGCCGCGGGCGTCGGAGCGGCCGATCGTCGAGTGGCCGGAGCGGCCGCCGCACCAGGTCCGCGGGGAGGTCGCCGCCCCGCTCGACGAGGCGATCGACGAGGCCGCGGGCGCCGTGCCCGCCCCGCCGGTCGCGGCCTGAGCGATGAGCGCCGCCGAGACGACCCGGGTCGTCGCCGTCCAGCTGGCCGTGCGGCTGGGCGAGGTCGACGCGAACCTGCGCCACATCGAGGACGTGATCGGGCAGGCGGTCCGCGAGCACCAGCCGCGGATGCTGTTCCTGCCCGAGGTCTCGACGACGCCGAACGTCTGCCACCCGGCGATGCGGACCTGCGCGCTGCCGGTCGACGGGGCGGCGCTGGCGCTCTACCGGCGGCTGGCGCGCGAGCACGACTGCGTGATCGGGGCGGGGGCGCTGACGATCCGCGGGCGCGACACGTTCAACACCTACTACGTGGTCGAGCCCGACGGGACCGCGCACCTGCACGACAAGGACCAGCCGTCGATGTGGGAGAACGCCTTCTACGCGGCCGGGCGCGACGAGGGGATCGCCGCGACCGCGGCCGGCCCGATCGGCGTCGCCAACGGCTTCGAGTGGATCCGGACCCGGACGGCGGCGCGGCTGCGCGGGCGGGTGCGGCTGCTGGCCGGGGGTATGTGCTTCCCCTCGTTCCCCCAGTGGTCGCTGACCCGGCCGTGGTTCTGGGACCGCGACCACGCGACGATGCTGCAGCTGGCGCGCGAGACGCCGGGCCGGATGGCGCGGCTGGTCGGCGTGCCGGCGGTCCACCCCTCGCACGTCGGCGCGATCACCATGCGGACGCCGATGATCAACGCGATCGCCTGGCCGACGATCATGCTCGGCGAGACCCAGATCACCGACGCGTCCGGCCGCAGCCTCGGCCGCCTGGCCTACGAGGACGGCGAGGGCTGGGTGGCCGCCGACGTCGAGCTGACCGAGCCCCGCCCCCTCGACCCGCTGCCCGGCAGCTTCTGGAACACCTCGCTCCCGGCCAGCGTCCACGCGGTCTGGCACCTCTGCAACACCCACGGCCGGCTGAGCTACGGCTGGCGCCGAGCCCGCGGACGCCATCCCTGGCAGCAAGACGCCGGCTACGGGGCCGACCTGCCGGGGGTGGCGCAGGCGCAGCGAGCGGAGCGGGGTTGAGGGGCCGGCCGAACTGGCGTCATCTCACCCCCACCCTCGCGAACTGGCGTCATTCCACCCCGCTATCCGGAGTGGATTGACGCCACTTCCGGAGGGAAGGGGTGGAGTGACGCCGGTTGGGCGGGCGCCTAGACCCGCGGCCGCCCGCCGCCGGGCAGCGGCTCCAGCTCGCAGACCAGCGCACGGCCGGGGACGCGGGCGGCGGAGCGGGCCAGCGGGCCGAGGGCGGTGCGGTCGTCGGCGTCGACCACGCGCGGGTCGACCATCCGGTAGCGGCGGCCGCGGCGGGTCAGCTCGCCGCCGCCGGCGAGGACGTTGCGGACCCAGTCGGAGCGCTCGCCGTAGACCAGCGCGATCGCGACGCCGCCGTGGCTGCGGAGGGCGACCACCGGGGTCAGGTAGGGCCGGCCGCTGCGGCGGCCGAGGTGGCGGATCGTCGCCCACGGCGGTAGCAGCCAGGCCCAGTTGCGCTGGATCGGGTTGCTGACGTGCTTGTTGAAGCGGGCCACCGCGCGCGGCAGGATCATGGCCGCATCGTCGCGCGTCCGGCCTCCGCCGTCGAGCCCTCCAGGTCCTCGGCCAGGAACCGGCGCAGCTCCTCGGTCAGCCGCTCGGGCTGGTCCTCGGGCACCAGCGTGTAGCTGTCGTCGACCTCGACCAGCCGCCCCCGCGGGAACAGCTCGGCCAGCCGCCGCCCGTGGTCGCGGGGCATCATCCGGTCCTCGGTCGCCCAGACCACCAGCACCGGGCCGGCGAACCGTGCCTGCTCGGCCGCCCACCGCTCCAGCGGCAGCTTGCCGTACGGCGTACGGCCGTACTTGATCAGGTCGCGGCGGACCGCCCGGTCGACGCGCGCCGGGCGCAGCCAGGCATCGGTCACCTCGCGCGGGACCGGGCGCTTGCTCAGCCAGCCGAGGCCGAGCGGCGAGCGGCGGATCGGGTGCCAGCGCATCGCCGTCAGCGCCGCCAGGATCCCGCCCGGGATCCGTGCCGCCAGCGCCGCGTTCTTGCCCGGCAGCCCCGGCGGGTAGTTGTCGAACGCCTCCGAGGGGCAGAGCACCAGGCTGCCGACCCGCTCGTCGAGCCCGAACGTCACCAGCAGCTGCGCGCCGCCCCAGTCGCAGCCGACCAGCACCACGTCGCGCAGGTCGAGCGCCTCGAGCAGCTCGGCGACCAGGCCGACCATCCCCCGCACCTCGAGGTCGGCGTCGGGATCCATCGCCGTCCGGTGGGCGCCGAGCGGCAGCGTCGGCACCACGCAGCGGGCGACGTCGCGCAGACCCGGCACCACCTTCCGCCACAGCGTGCCGTCCATCAGCAGGCCGTGGAGCAGGACGACCGTCGGCGCGTCGGGCACCCCCGGCGGCGGGCCGCTGTCCTCGTAGTCGATCGGTCCGGCGGTCAGCGTCGCGGTGGGCATCTCGGGGACTCCTGGGAGGGACTAGATAGATCGCTCTAGCGACAGCCTCGCAGATCGGGCATGCTGTGGCAACGCCATGACCCGCCCCAGCACCCGCGAGCGCCTGCTCGTCACCACCGCCGAGCTGTTCCGCCGCCAGGGCTACGCCGGCACCGGGCTGAAGCAGATCCTGGCCGGGGCCGAGGCCCCGTTCGGGTCGCTGTACCACCACTTCCCCGGCGGCAAGGAGGAGCTGGGCGGCGAGGTGATCCGGACCGCCGGCGCGATGTACGCCCAGCTGCTGCCGGCGATCTTCGGTCCCGCCCCCGACCTGGTGACCGGGGTCGAGCGGTTCTTCGCCCAGGCCGCCGTCGACCTGGAGGCGAGCGACTACCAGGACGCCTGCCCGATCGCGACCGTCGCGCTCGAGGTGGCCAGCACCAACGAGCCGCTGCGGCAGGCGACGGCCGAGGTCTTCAGCGGCTGGATCGACGGCGGCACGGCCTGGTTCATCCACGAGGGCGTCGAGCCGGCGACGGCGCGGCGGCTCGTGATCGCGATGATCGGCGCGCTCGAGGGCGCCTTCGTCCTGGCCCGCGCGCTCCGCAGCGGCGAGCCGCTGGCCGTCGCCGGACGAACGATCGCCGACGCGACCCGGGCCGCGCTGGCCGAGGGTCCTCCCCCGGCCTGAGCGCGGCCGCCGCTCAGACCGGTCCTTAGCGCAGGTTGGCCATCACGTGCTTGACCCGCGTGTACTCCTCCAGCGAGTACATCGACAGGTCCTTGCCGTAGCCCGACTCGCCGAAGCCCCCGTGCGGCATCTCGGAGAGGTACGGCAGGTGGTCGTTGACCCACACGCAGCCGAAGTTCAGCTCGCGGGTGGCGCGCAGGGCCGAGCCGACGTCGCGGGTCCAGATCGACGACGCCAGGCCGTAGATCGTGTCGTTGGCCCACTCCAGCGCCTGCGCCTCGTCGGCGGCGCGCTGGACGGAGACGACCGGGCCGAAGACCTCGCGCTGGACGATCTCGCTGTCCTGGGCGGGGTTCGCGATCACCGTCGGGCGCACGAACCAGCCGCGCTCGCCGGCCCGCTCGCCGCCGGTCACCACCTGGCCGCCCTCCTCGGCCGCGCGGTCGACGAAGCCGAGCACCTTGTCGCGCTGGGCCGCCGAGATCACCGGGCCGAGCTCGACCTGGTCGCCCTCGGGACCGAACGGCTCGCCGATCCGGATCGACTCGACCGCCGGCACCAGCGCCTCGATCAGCTGGTCGTAGATGCCGGCGGTGGCGATCACGCGGCAGGCCGCGGTGCAGTCCTGGCCGGCGTTGTAGAAGGCCCCGACCTTGATCCCCTCGACGACCGCGTCGAGGTCGGCGTCGTCGAGCACGACGAACGGCGCCTTGCCGCCCAGCTCCAGGTGGGTCCGGGCCAGCGTGTCGGAGGCGGCGCGGGCGATCGCCTTGCCGGTCGCGACCGAGCCGGTCAGCGACACCAGCCGCACCGCCGGGTGGGTGACGATCCCCTCGCCGACCGGGCGGCCGTGGCCGGTGATGACGTTGAAGACGCCGGCCGGCAGCACCTGCGCGGCCAGCTCGGCCAGCCGGACGGTGGTCAGCGGCGTCAGCTCCGACGGCTTGAGGACGATCGTGTTGCCGGCGGCCAGGGCCGGGCCGATCTTCCAGATCGCCATCGCCAACGGGTAGTTCCAGGGCGTGATCTGGCCGACCACGCCGAGCGGCTCGCGGCGGACGAACGAGGTGTAGCCCTCGACGTACTCGCCGGCCGCCTTGCCCTCGAGGTTGCGCGCCGCGCCGGCGAAGAACCGCAGGTGGTCGGCGGAGAGGGCGATCTCGTCGCGCGAGACGCCGCGCGGCTTGCCGGCGTCGCGGGCCTCGCTGTCGGCGATCTCGTCCAGGTGCTCGTCGAGCAGGTCGGCGATCGCCAGCAGCGCGGTCTGGCGCTCGGCCGGCGTCGTCCGCCCCCACTCGCGGGCCGCCCCGCGGGCGGCGTCGACCGCGCGCACCACGTCCTCGGGGCCGCCGAGCGGCGCCCGCGCGATCACCTCCTCGGTGGAGGGGTCGATCACGTCCTCGAACGCGTCGGTCGTGGCGTCGACCAGCTGGCCGCCGACGACGTTCTGCAGGGTGGTCACTCCGGTGGTGCTCATTCGGGGCTCCGCGGGGCGGGGTCTCGGGCTGGGGGGATGGCGGGGGGTGAAGCGGGAGCGGGACGACCGGCGGGCAGGCGGCCCGCCGGTCGTCCCACGGCCTGGATCAGGCCGCGGCCTTGCTGGCGGCGAGCGCCTCCTCGACGGCCGGGATGGTGATCTTCCCGTCGCGCACGTTGACGCCGTCGCGCAGGCCCGGCATCGCGTCGAAGGCGGCGTCGGGGCCGTGGTCGGCCAGCGCCTTGACGTAGGGCAGGGTCGCGTTGGTCAGCGCGCGGGTCGAGGTCGCCGGGACGCCGCCCGGCATGTTCGCCACGCAGTAGTGGAGGACGTCGTCGACCAGGTAGGTCGGGTCGTCGTGGGTGGTCGGGGTCGAGGTCTCGGCGCAGCCGCCCTGGTCGATGGCGACGTCGACGATCACGGCCCGCGAGCGCATCTCGGACAGCATCTCGCGCGAGATCAGCTTCGGCGCGGCGGCCCCGGCCACCAGCACCGCGCCGATCACGACGTCGGCGTGGGCGACCTCCTCGCGGAGGGTCAGGGCGTCGCTCATCAGCACCCGGGCGCGGCCGTCGAAGTACTGCTCCAGCTCGACCAGGCGGGCGATCGAGCGCTCGAGGATCGTCACCTCGGCGCCCATGCCGACCGCCACCCGGGCCGCGTTGGTGCCGACGACGCCACCGCCGATCACGACCACGCGGGCCGGGGCGACGCCCGGGACGCCGCCGATCAGCACGCCGCGGCCGCCGAGCGGGGCCTGCAGGAAGTAGGCGCCGGCCTGCGCGGCCAGGCGGCCCGCGACCTCGGACATCGGGGCCAGCAGCGGCAGGCCCTTGCCGCCCGGACCGGTGACCGTCTCGTAGGCGATCGCGGTCGTGCCGCACTTGACCAGCGCCTCGGTCAGCGCCGGGGCGGCCGCCAGGTGCAGGTAGGTGAAGAGGGTCGCGTTCGGGTTCAGCAGCTCGTACTCGGGAGCGATCGGCTCCTTGACCTTCAGCAGCAGCTCGCTGTCGGCCCACACCTGCTCGGCCTCGTCGACGATCCGCGCGCCGGCCGCCACGTAGGCGGCGTCGGCGAACCCGGAGCCGACGCCGGCGCCGGCCTGGACGAGGACCTCGTGCCCGCGGTCGGCGAGCTCGTGCGCGCCGGCGGGGGTCAGGGCGACCCGGCGCTCGGCCGGCTTGATCTCGGTGACAACGCCAACGCGCATCTCAGTGAACCTCGGAGGGGGTGGTGGTGGAAGGGCCGACCCGCATGTGGGTGCCGGCGTCGGTCAGGACCTCTCCGAGCCGGTCGACGATCTCGTCGAGGACCCCGGTGTCGGAGATCAGGGGCGGAGCGATCTGCAGCACGCTGTCGCCGCGATCGTCGGCGCGGGCGATCAGGCCCGCCTCCAGCAGCCGCCCGGGCAGGAACCCGCGCAGCAGGTCGTCGCGCTGGGCCTGGTCGAAGCGGGTGGCCGCCTCGTCCGCGACCAGCTCGACCGCCCAGAAGAAGCCCTGGCCGCGGACGTCGCCGACGATCGGCAGCGACCGCAGCTCGTTCATCCGGGCGCCCAGGTAGGCCGTGTGCTGCTGGACGTTCTCGAGCACGCCGTCGCGCTCGAAGATCTCGATGTTCTTCAGGCCGACCGCGGCCATCGCCGGGTGGCCGCCGAAGGTGATCCCGTGGCGGAGCACGGTGCCGGGGTCGTAGAGGCCCTCGGCGACCTTGTCGCTGACGAAGACCGCGCCGCCGGCCAGGTAGGCCGAGGTGATCCCCTTGGCCGTGGTGACCATGTCGGGGACGACGCCCTCCTGCTCGATCCCGAGCCAGTTGCCCATCCGGCCGAAGCCGCAGATCACCGAGTCGGCGACGAGCAGGATCCCGTGCTGGTCGGCGATCTCGCGCAGGCCCTTCCAGTAGCCGGCGGGCGGCGTCAGGCAGCCACCGGCGTTCTGGACCGGCTCGGCGATGATCACCGCGACCTCGTCGGCGCCGGCGGCGGCGATCGCGTCGCGGACCTCCTGCAGCAGACGGGCGGTGAAGGCGGCCTCGTCGTCGCCCTCGGGGGCGCGGAAGCGGTTGGTGTTGGCGACGTGGGTGACGTCGACCGGCGGGGTGCCGAAGCCCTCCTTGAAGCCGGGCACGCCGGTGAAGGAGAGCGCTCCCAGGGTCACCCCGTGGTAGGCGATGTGGCGGGCGATCGCCTTCGTCCGCTGCGGCTGGCCAATCGCGCGGTAGTACTCGCGGGCCATCTTCCACATCGACTCGACGGCCTCGGAGCCGCCGTTGGTGAAGAAGACGTGCTTGAGGTCGCCGGGGGCGCGCTCGGCCAGCTGCTCGGCCAGCTCGATCGCCGCCGGGTGGGCGGTGTTCCAGTTGGTGTTGAACGCCAGCGTCGAGAGCTGCCCGGCGATCGCCGCGGTCATCTCCTCGCCGTACGAGTAGCCGATCTGCGAGCAGAAGAGGCTCGAGAGGGCGTCGATGTAGCGGCGGCCCTTGGTGTCGAAGACGTAGGGGCCCTCGCCGCGCTCGAGCACCAGCAGGTCGCGAGCGGGCGGAGCCTGCTCGCTCCCGTAGGCCGCGGCGTGCTTGGTGAAGTGCAGCAGCAGGTGCTCGCGCGCCGACTGCTGGAGGTCGTCGTGGCGGGTCGGGCTGGCGGTGGTGGCCATGTCGTTGTCCTCTCTCTCCCCGACCGGCGCTAGAAGCGCATCCCGCCGGCGGGCGCGGCCGACGTCCCGCCCCAGCGGGAGGTGACGACCTTCTGACGGGTGTAGAAGCGGAAGCCGTCCTCGCCGTTGGCGGAGAGGTCGGCGTCGATCGAGTCGTTCCAGCCGCCGAACGGCATCCAGGCGATCGGCGCAGCGACGCCGACGTTGACGCCGAGCATCCCGGCGTCGGCCGAGTAGCGGAACTCGCGGGCGGCCCCGCCCGACTCGCTGAAGAGGATCGTCGAGTTGCCGTAGCGGCTGCTGTTGGCGAACTCGATCGCCTCGTCGAGGGTCGCGACGCGGATCACGCCGAGGACCGGGCCGAACAGCTCCTCGACCGCCACCCGGTGGTCGGTCGGGACGCCGTCGAGGACGGTCGCGCCGAGGTTCGCCCCGCCCGCGCCGGCGTCGGCGGTGCGGCCGTCGACGGCGATCCGGATCCCGTCGCGCTCGGCGGCGTCGATCTCGCCGACCAGCCGCTCGCGGGAATCGGCGGAGATCACCGGGCAGACGTCGGTCGCGGCGTCGCCACCGGGACCCGTGGTGAGCTTGGAGGCCGCGTCGACGATCAGCTGCAGCGAGCGATCCTGCTCCTCCTGGGTGCCGACGAGGACGGCGAGCGAGCCGGCCATGCAGCGCTGGCCGGCGGCACCGAAGGCCGAGCCGACGATCTGGGCCGGCATCAGCTTCGGGTCGGCGTCGGGCATCACGATCATCGCGTTCTTGGCGCCGCCGAGCGCCTGCACGCGCTTGCCCTGCTCGGTCGCGCGGGAGGCGACGTAGCGGGCGGTCGCGGCCGAGCCGACGAAGCTGACCGCGTCGATCCCGGGGTGGTCGAGGATCGCGTTGACCGCGTCCTTGGCCCCGTGGACCAGGTTGACCAGGCCGGCGGGAATCTCCTCGACCTGACCGACCAGCTCGACGATCCGCTCGCTGGCCAGCGGGTCCTGCTCGGACGGCTTGAGGATGAAGCCGTTGCCGGTGATCAGCGCGTAGGGCAGGAACCAGAGCGGGATCATCACCGGGAAGTTGAAGGGCGTGATCGCGGCGACCACGCCGACCGGCTGGCGGTGCAGCTCGACGTCGACGCCGCTGCCGATCCCCTCCAGGTTCTGGCCCTTCAGCTGGTGGACCCCGCCCATCGCGGCCTCGACCGACTCGATCCCGCGGCCGACCTCGGCGAGGGCGTCGTCGAAGGTCTTGCCCATGTCGCTGACGATCAGCTGCGCCAGCTCCTCGCGGTGCTGGTCGAGCACGTCGCGCAGCCGGTAGAGGGCGCGGGCCCGGACCTGGGGGGCGGTGCGGCGCCAGGCCTTCTGGGCCTCGCGGGCGGCGCGGACGGCGGCGTCGACGTCGGCCGCACCGCCGAGCGGCACCCGCGCCAGCGTCGCGCCGGTCGCGGGATCGCGCGACTCCAGGTGGTCGCTGGCGGCCGAGTCGGTCCAGGCGCCGCCGACGTAGAGCTTGAGGGTGCGGGCGTCGGTGGTCGCCTCGGCGGTCAGGGTGTCGGTCGTCATGCGGCGGGCTCTCGTCTCGGGTTCCGGGGGATCCGCAGGGGACCGCGCGGGGCGGTCGCGTGGTGGACCCAGATCGAGCGTGACGCAGGCCCCCGGGGCGGGGCAGTGGTCAGGTCGTCGAGACTCCCCCGCGCGGGGACAGACGTTGTGTCGGGGGGACGGGGGTCGGGTCCGGATCGTCCGCCGGCGCTCCCGCAGCCGTGCCGGGGTGGTGTAGAACGGGCCGGTGGCCGACGCCTCCCACCGCCCGGTCCGCCTGCACGACGGGCGCGTCGCCTGGCTGCGGCCGATCCGGCCGGACGACCGCGACGCGCTCCAGCGGGGCCTGGGGCGGCTGAGCGAGGAGGCCCGCTACACCCGCTTCTTCGGTCCGATGCCGCGGCTGAGCCAGCGGATGCTCCGCTACCTGACCGAGGTCGACCACCACGACCACGAGGCGATCGTGGCGGTCGGACCGGCGAGGGGCTGGGCGTGGCCCGCTACATCCGCCTGGAGCCGGGCGGCGACGAGGCCGAGATCGCCGTCACCGTGCTCGACGACTGGCAGGGCCAGGGCCTCGGCCGGCTGCTGCTGGAGGCGGTCGCCGACCGCGCGCGGGAGGAGGGGATCGCGACCCTGACCGCGTCGGTGCTGGCCCAGAACCCGGGCGCGATGCACGTGATCTCCGGGCTCGGCGACGACGCCGGCACCAGCCGCCGCGGCGAGGTGGTCGAGCTGCGGGTGGCGCTGCCCGAGGAGGAGGGGATCGGCGGCGACCTGGGGACGCTGCTGCAGGCCGCGGCCGGCGGCTCGATCGTCGTCCTCGGGGCGGTCCTGCGGGCGGCGGCCGGGGCCGACGCGGTGCCCCACGGCGAGCGGGCGCCGCTGCCCGCGGCCGGCGTGCCGACGCGGATCGTGGTCGGCAGCGACGGGTCGGCGACCGCCGCCCAGGCCGTGGCCGAGGCGGCGACGCTGGCCGCCGGGCTCGGGGCGTCGCTGCACGTCGTTTCCGCCTACTACGGGGCGGCGGCCGGGGTGCTGCCGGCCGGGCTGCGGGCGGTGCCGGAGGGCGTCTCCGACCTCGGCTGGATGATCGCCACCGCCGACGACGCGCGGGCGGTGGTCGACGGGGCCAAGCGGACGGCGCTGGCGGCCGGGGTCGAGGCGACCGGCGAGGCCCGGCGCGGGGATCCGGCGTCGGTGCTGGTCGCGGTCGCCGGCGAGCGCGGGGCCGACCTGGTGGTGGTCGGGAGCAAGGGCCTGCGCGGCGCGCGGCGGTTCCTGCTCGGCGGGGTGGCGGAGAAGGTCGTCCGCCACGCCCCCTGCAGCGTCCTGATCGCCCGCACGGGGTGATCGGCCCTCCCCCCCCCGCTCGCGTGGCGGTTGACCCCCGGCGTCCGGGGGCGATCCGCCACGCGAGGGGAATGGGGCGGGCGCTCAGGGGGCTCAGGCGCTCAGGGCCTCAGCGCTGGCCGTCGACGTACGGCATCGCGCGCAGCGCCAGGTGCAGGGTCATCGTCTGCTCGGGGTTGCTCAGGTCGACCTCGAGCAGCTCCTCGATCCGGGTCAGCCGGTTGTAGAGCGCCTGCCGGTTGAGGTGCAGGGCGCGGGCCGTCTCGGCCTTCCGCCAGCCGTTGGCGCAGAGCGCCTCCAGCGTCGGCAGCAGGTGGTGCTTGCGCTGGGCGTCGTGGGCGATCAGCGCGCCCAGCCGCCGCTGGACGAAGCCGGCCAGCTCGGCGTCGTCGCGCCAATGCCAGAGCAGCCGCTGCAGCTCCAGCGAGCGGACGTCGTGCCAGTCGGCGGGCGGCAGCGCGGCGGCGCTGGCGGCGGTCTCGGCGGCGAGCTTCAGCGCCGGACCGGCATCGCGCCAGCGGACCCCGGCGCCGACCGCGATCAGCACGTCGCTGGCCCCCAGGCGGCGCTCGGCGGCGACCCGGATCGCGCGGGCGGCGGCGTTGGCCACCGTCTGCCGCTGGTCGGAGTCGCGCAGCGCCACCACCGCCAGCAGCCGGCCGGCGCGGTCGCGCTGGCCGACGAGCGCCGCCAGCCCGCGCGACTCGAGGTCGGCCTGGGCGTCGCGCAGGACCAGGCTCCAGGCGGCCGAGCCGGCGACCGCGCCGCTCTCGGCCGCGATCGGCAGCACCTGGGCGGCCTGCGAGCTGAAGCCGATCGAGCCGGCCTGGCGCTCGGCGTCGCTGCCCGCGATCCGGCCCTCGGCCAGGTCGGCCAGGAAGTTGCCGCGCTCGCGGGCGACCAGCTCCTCCTCCTGGCGGGCGCGCAGCAGCGACAGCGCCACGATCGCCGCGGCGCGCTGGAGGACGACCTCGGCGATCTCGTCGAGCGGGCCGGAGACGGGCAGCGCCAGCAGCCGCCCGGGGTGCTGGTTGGCGCCCATCGGCACCGGCGCCGCCAGCCCGGCCCGCCACGGCGCCCGGCCGCCCTCGCTGCCGACGGCCTTCCAGGCGTCGAGCGGATCGACGCCGTCGCCCGCCTTGCCGGCGTGGAACAGCAGCCGCCCGTCGCCGTCCTCGAGGAAGATCGGGTTGCCGAGCATCTCGCAGGTGGCGCGCAGGACCTCGGGGATGCCGTGGCCGTCGAGCAGCAGCTGGGTCAGCTGTTGGTGGACGTCGTCGCCGCGCCGCAGCAGCGCGTAGTGGGCGTTGACGATCTCGGTGTGGATCGCCTCGGTGACGCTGATGAAGGCGACCTCGCGGTTGAGCGCGATCAGCGGCAGCCCGTGCTGCTCGGCGGCCTGGACCAGCGGGTCGGGCAGCGCCGCGAAGGTCGGCCCCAGCTCGATCGCCAGCGCGGCCAGGCCCTTCTCCGCCAGCGCGGCGATGAACCGCCGCTGGTCGCTGGCGCGGCGGCCGATCCCCATCCCGGTCGTCAGCAGCAGCTCGCCCCCGGTCAGCATCGAGGCGATGTAGGCGACCTCGCCGGCGTGGACCCAGCGGATCGGCCGATCGAGGTGGTCGCGCCCGGCGAGCACGTCGGGCAGCGCCCGGCGGAGGACCGGCAGCGCCAGCGCCTGGGCGACGGTGATCCGGGGGACGGGCGGGGCGACGGGCTTGGGGGTGATCGGCATCGAGGGGGTTCATGATCGCCGCTGAACCGCGATCGGTCCGTGGCAGATCGTCCAATTTCCCTCCGACCGTACTGGACGATCTGTGTGCTGCCCACAGGCCCGTCCGAAAGCGACAAGACGGGGCCGGAGGGCGGGACTACGGTGCTGATCGTGGACCCCGCGACGATCGTTCCCTTCCTGGCCACCCACGCGCGGCTGCTCGACCGACGCTGGTTGGCGCTGCTCCTGGGCCGCGGCGAGCCCGAGCCGCTGCTGCGGGCGCTGGCCGCCTACCGCAACGACGACGGCGGCTACGGCAGCGGGCTGGAGCCGGACCAGCGCAGCCCGTCGAGCCAGCCGATCGGCGCCCTCCACGCGCTCGAGCTGCTGGAGGACGCCGGGCCGGCGGGCGACGTCGCGGCCCACGCCGTCTGCGACTGGCTGGGGTCGGTGGCGAGGCCGGACGGCGGGGTGCCGTTCTCGACCGCCGACGCCGACGGGCCGGGCGTGGCGGCCTGGTTCGCGGCCGCCGACCGCGATCGGTCGTCGCTGCACCTGACCGCGGCGCTGGCCGGCGGCGCCCAGCGGATCGCCCGTCGCGACCCGGCGCTGGCCACGCACCCGTGGCTGGTCGGCGCGACCCGCTGGTGCCTGCGAGCGGCGCGCGAGCAGCTGCACGACAGCAGCGCGGCGATGACGCTGCGCTACGTGCTGCAGCTGCTCGACGCCCTGGTCGCGCGCGACGACGACCCGGCGCTGGCGGCCGAGCTGGAGCGGCTGGCGGGCCTGCTGCCGGCGTCGGCGACGGTGCCGGTCGCGGGCGGGACCGAGGACGAGGCGATGCGGCCGCTCGACTTCGCGCCGACGCCGGGGACGCCGCTGCGGTCGCGGATCGACCCGGCCGCGATCGCCGCCGACCTCGACCGGCTGGCGGGGCTCCAGCGCGAGGACGGCGGCTGGCCGGTCGAGTGGGCCTCGTGGTCGCCGGCGGGGACGATCGAGTGGCGCGGCACGCTGACCGTGCGGACCCTGCGCGACAACGGTCGGCTGGACCCGGCGGCGGTGTTGGCGGGCTGAGCGCCCCGGACGCTGCGTCGCGGCCGGCCGGGAGCCGCCAGACGTCCTGTCGCACGCGCCGATCGCTCGCGCGCGGCTAGCCTGGCGAGCGATGTCGCCGTGGCCGCGCACCGCCCCGACCGCCGAGCACCGGGCGGCCTACGCCGACGCGGCCGTGCGTCCCTTCTGGCTCGACCCGGACGCGACCGACGTGACGATCCCCGATCCGGCGCCGGCGCTGGTGGGCGCGACCGAGGCCGACCTCTGCATCGTCGGCGGCGGGTTCACGGGGCTGTGGGCGGCGCTCCACGCGAAGGCCGACGATCCCGCGCGCGACGTGCTGCTGCTGGAGGCGGAGACCTGCGCCTTCGGGGCCAGCGGCCGCAACGGCGGCTTCTGCGTCGCGTCGCTGACCCACGGGATCGAGAACGGCCTGGGCCGGTTCCCCGACGAGATGACGACGCTCGAGCGGCTGGGGCTGGAGAACCACGCCGGCCTCTGCGCCGACCTGGAGCGGCACGCGATCGACGCCGAGCTCGAGCACACGGGCGAGCTCGAGGTGGTGCTGCACCCCGAGCAGGCCGAGGAGCTGGAGGAGGCGGCCGCGGCGCTGCGGCGGTTCGGCCACGACGCGGTCGTGCTCGACGCCGAGGCGGTGCGGGCCGAACTGGCGTCGCCGGTCCTCCACGGCGGGCTCTGGGACCAGACGGGCGCGTCGCTGGTCCACCCCGGCAAGCTGGCGCTGGGCCTGCGGGCGGCGGCGCTGCGGGCCGGCGTGCGGATCCACGAGCACAGCGCGGCCAGCGACCTGCGGGAGACGACCGCCGGCGGGATCGAGGTGCTGACGGCGCAGGGTCGGGTGGAGGCGCGGCGGGTGCTGCTGGCGACGAACGCCTTCCCTCCGCTGGTCCGGGCGCTGCGGCGCTACGTGGCGCCGGTCTACGACTACGTGCTGGTGAGCGAGCCGCTGAGCGCCGAGCAGCGGGCGTCGATCGGCTGGTCGAACCGCCAGGGGATCGGCGACGCCGCGAACCAGTTCCACTACTACCGGCTGACGGCGGACGACCGGATCCTGTGGGGCGGCTACGACGCGGTCTACCGCTACGGCGGACCGGTGGCGCCGCGGCTCGACGACCACGACGCGACCTTCGCACGGCTGTCGCAGCACCTCTTCACCGCCCTGCCGCAGCTGCGCGGGCTGCGGTTCAGCCACCGCTGGGGCGGGGCGATCGACACCTGCAGCCGCTTCTCGGTCTTCTTCGGCACCGCCCACCGTGGGCGGGTGGCGTACGCGGCGGGGTACACGGGGCTGGGCGTGGCCGCGACCCGCTTCGGGGCCCGGGTGGCGCTCGACCTGGTCGACGGGCGCGAGACCGAGGCCACCCGGCTGCGGTACGTGCAGCGCAAGCCGACCCCGTTCCCGCCCGAGCCGCTGCGCTCGGCGGGGATCCAGCTGACCCGCAACCGCCTGGCCGCGGCCGACCGCAACGGCGGCCGGCGGGGGCTGTGGCTGCGGACCCTCGACCGGCTGGGCCTGGGCTTCGACAGCTGAGCCCGGCCCGACCGTCCCTTCGACCATCTCCCTCGCCGAATGACCCTTCCCGCCTTCGCCGTCGACGTCGCCACCGCCGTCCTCGGCCCCGTCGACCTCGATCCATCCCAGGTGCTCGACGGTGATCCCCAGGTCTCCGAGCTGACCCTCGACACGTCGCCCGACGGCCGCGTGGTCCGCGGCATCTGGCAGATCACGCCCGGCGTCAGCACCGACGTCGAGGCCGACGAGCTGTTCGTCGTGATCAGCGGTCGCGCGACGGTCGAGATCGAGGACGGCGCCACGCTCGACCTCCGCCCCGGCACCCTCGGCGTGCTGCGCGCCGGCGACCGCACCACCTGGCGCGTCGAGGAGACCCTGCGGAAGGTCTACCAGGTGACGGTGGAGGGGTCGGGGTCGGAGGGATAGGGGGCGGTCACCAGGTGGTGGCGGCGGCGGGCCGCAGCACGGCCGTGACCGCCTCGTCCTGGGGATCGCGGCCGAGCGCCTCGGCGACCACCCCGCGCAGGTCGCCCCACGCGGTCCACGGGCCGCCGTCGAGCCGCGCGACGTAGGTCCGGTAGGAGCCGACGCGCTCGATCTGGAGCACGCCCGCGGGGGTCTCGACCAGGAGGGTCACGGCAGGCCCGCCGGCTCAGAGCCCGCTCAGCCGGAGCATCTCGCGCTGGATCCGGCCGTCGGCGAAGCGGCCTTCCATCCGCAGCGCGCCGGTGGTGAAGCGCCCGTCGTAGACGACCAGGTAGGCCCCGGCGGGCGCCTCCGGAGCGACCGTGCGGACGTCGCGCGGCGAGCGCAGCGTCAGGGTCCGCAGCCCGCGCGGCAACAGCCCGGAAACGACCGTCAGGTCGGGGAGGACCCTGCGGGCGATCCGGCCCCGCGCCGACGCGCCGGCTTCCCGCTCCGGTTCCTGCCCCAGGTCGCCGCCGGACATCGACCACATCAACGGCTGCCGACGGCGGGTCGGGTCGACGCACTGGACGGCCTCGGCCGGCGGCACCCGCAGGAGCCCGCGTCGGAAGTCGATGCTGCCGACGAGCCCGTCCACCAGCCGCCCCACCGGTCCCATGCACCAGCCCTGCGGGCCGCGCACGACCACGACGCCGAAGGGCGGGCCACCGGCCGGATCAGCCGCTCGCGCCCCGACCTGCACCGGCGCACCGGGCCTCGGCCGACGGGCCCGCTCCTCGCTTCGCCGGCGGCGCGCCCAGGCCGGCTCGTCGCGCATCACCGGCTCCGCGCGCCGAGCCGTGTCGACGGTACCGCGCCCGCGGTACTCGACGACCGCCTGCGGGCTGATGCCGATCGCGGTCCGGTCGACCGTCGCCAGCACCACGCCGTCGCGCCCGACCGCGACCGGACGCAGCCGGTCCCCCAGTCGCACGCGCAGGGTCCGGGCCGCCGGCCCGACACTGCCCCACAGCACCGTGCTGGCAATCCGGGGCGCCGGGCCGTCGAGGCCGGCCAACGGCCGCACCAGCTCGAGCGTCGGGACCCCGCCCTGGTCGGGCCGGCGGCTGCCGCAGACCAGCGGCGTCGCCTGGCTGCCGGGGCGGACGGGACGGAACGTCCCGACGCCGTCCAACCAGCCGGGGCGTCCGCGATCCAGGCGGACCAGCTGCGTGCAGCGCTGGGGCCCGCCGAGCGGCCGGATGCGGCCGCGGTCGCGGTAGCTGCGGCGACCGTCGAAGCGCCACAGCGCCCAGTCCGGGCCCCCGGCGGGATCGGCGACGCGGGCCGCGACGATCACGCCACCGACCGCCCGCACCCGGACGGCTCCGTCGTGCGACGGCTCGGGGCGCGCCGCCGCCCGACGCAGCACCGGGGCGTCGACGGCGCGCGCGTCCTCCGGGCGGTCCTCGGGCAGGGCGACGGCCGCGGCCGTGCCGCCGGCGACGCCGATCGCGACCAACACCGCGCCGCTCCTCAGCCACGTCCGCGTCATCCCGCTCCTCCTCGCCGGACCGGCACCGGATCGGGCACCAGGTTCGTGTCGCCGCGATAGATCCGGACCCGGCCGTCGGCGGTCCGCACCCGCACCCGCAGCCGCCGCGGATCGACCGTGGCCGGCAGCACCGCGAGCACGATCCGGCCGTAGCGCTGGAACGCCGCGCGAGGACCGCCGGGCGCGCCGAGCACCGTCACCGACCGCACGTTCGGACCGCCGACGCCCCAGACCGCCGTCCGGACCAGCCCGCGCGGCCAGCGTCCGCTGCCGCTGATCTGGCCCCTGGCGAGCGCCCGGACCGGAGCGCGCAGCCGGCGGATCGCGAAGAAGACGTCCGAGCCGCGGTCCGGTGCGACCCGTCCGCCGCCCCCGCGCAGCAGTCCGCAGGCCGCCGGGCTGGTGGGCGCTCGGCGACTCTGACGGGCCCAGGTGAAGGCGACGCAGGTGCGGGCGTCGCCGCTGCTGGTGCCGGATCCGTCGGTCGTCCAGGCGTTGCCGCCGGCGGGATCGCGCACCACCCGGCTGTCGCTGCCCAGCGGCTCGACCTGCCTGCGGCCGCCGGAGAAGGTCATCGTCACCACCAGCCCGAGGTTCTCCGGGTAGCCGGCGTAGACGGTCAGGAACGCGCCGCCCGAGGCGACCGGGAGCCGCCGCGGACCGTCGACGCCGTCGACCTCCACCGACCGCAGCCCCGCCCCCGCCACCCCGCTGACCACGGTCCGCACGTCCCGCGGCCGGCGGCCGTCGAAGACCCGCGCGCCGACCAGCGTCGCCCGCGGCCCGCGCTGCTCGGCGCCGCAGGCGTCGGTCACGCCCTCGGCCATCGTGCGGAAGCGACCGTCCAGGCCGACCAGGCCGAAGGCGCCGTCGCGGACCTGGCCGACGGTGCTGCAGGTGTAGCCGGTCTCGCTGCGGGCGATCCGCAGGGTCCAGGGCGGGACGGCGGCGTCGGGATCCTCCACCCGCAGCGGCAGGACGCGGGCCGAGGTCGGCACCGGGGTCTGGGTCGGCGGCACGTCCTCCTTGGCCGGCGCCGGGATCACCGCGCCGCGCAGCGCCAGCAGGGTCGCCGCCGCGGCGCCCGCGGTGACGCCGAGCGAGAGGACGATCGCCGCCAGCACGGTGGGCAGCGACCAGCGGCCCACGCGCTTGCCCCGCAGCCGCCGCGGCTCGGCCACGCCTGCCCGCCGGGCCGCCGCCCGCACCAGGTCCCGCTCCAGCCCGTCGATGAAGTCGCTCACCGTCGCACCTCCCCCAGCTGTCCGCGCAGCAGCGCCAGGCCGCGGCTGACGCGCTTGCGCACCACCGCCTCCGAGACCGCCAGCGAGGCGGCGATCTCGGCGTAGTCCCGTTCCTCGACGATCCGGGCGTGAAGCGCGTCGCGCTGGTCCGGCGGCAGGTCGTCGACCAGGGTCCGCACGGCGTCGGCCGCCTCGTGGTCGAGCAGGTCGTCGATCCGGGCCAGGTCGCGGTCGGTCAGCTCGCGCCGCTCCATCCCCAGCCGCCGCCGCGCGCGGTCGTCGACCTGGCCCCGCCGGACGGCGTCGATCAGCTGGTGGCCGGCGATCGTGAACAGCCAGCCGCGTGCCGATCCCCGCTCGGGATCGAAGGCGTCCAGCCGCTCCAGCAGCAGCGCGAAGGTCTCGGCGCAGACGTCGGCCGCCAGCTCGGGACGCCGGGTCCGCCGCAGCAGGTAGGCCAGCACCGCCTCGACGTGCCGGCGGTAGAAGACGCCGAACGCCTCGGGCTCGCGGCCCGCGGCGTGCAGCAGCTCCTGGTCGCTTCGCTGGTCGGGACGCCCCACGTCCTCTATACGAGCACGCCGCCGTCCCTGTGACCGGCTACCCCTGCGCCCGCGCCAGCAGCCCGACCGTCCGCGCCCGGTCGCTGCCGAAGACGACCGCGCTGAGGCCGTCGACGCCGGCGTCGGCGAAGGCGCGCACGCGGGCCGGCAGCTCGTCGGGGGTGCAGGCGATGCCGGCGACCTCGATCAGGTCGGGGGTGACCGCGCGCATGGCGCCGATCCGGTCGCCGGAGAGGAAGCGGTCCTGGACCTCGCGCGCGGCATCGCCGAAGCCGTAGCGGTCGCAGAGGTCGACGTAGAAGTTCTTGTCCTTGGCGCCCATGCCGCCCAGGTAGAAGGAGATCCACGGGCGGACCGCCTCCTGGGCCGCCTCCAGCGTGTCTTCGACCGCCACCGGGACGCCGGCGACGACCTGGACGTCGGAGCGCGTGCGACCGGCCCGCTCCAGGCCCGCGTCCAGCCGGTCGTAGAGGACCGCGGTGTCGTGCGGGTTGAGGAAGGCCGGCAGCCAGCCGTCGGCGATCTCGCCCGCCAGCTCGATCGCCTTCGGGCCGATCGCCCCCAGGTAGATCGGCAGCCGCTCCTGGACCGGGCGGATCATCAGCTTCAGCGGCTTGCCGAGGCCGGTGCCCTCGGCCACCGGCAGCGTCCACTCGCGCCCCTCGTGGACGACCTTCTCCTGCGCGAGCGCCCGGCGGACGATCTCGACGTACTCGCGCGTGCGGCCGAGCGGGCGCGAGAACGGCACCCCGTACCAGCCCTCGGAGACCTGCGGACCGCTGACGCCGAGCCCGAGCCGGAAGCGGCCGTTCGAGATCACGTCGAGCGTCGCCGCCGCCATCGCCGCCGCGGTCGGCTGGCGGGCCGGGATCTGGAACAGCGCCGAGCCGATCCCCACCCGCTCGGTCCGCGAGGCCAGCACGCCGAGCACCGAGACCGCGTCCTGACCCCACGCCTCGGAGACCCAGACCGCGTCCAGCCCCTCGCGGTCGGCCTGCTCGGCGAGCGCGATCTGCTCGTCGAGCGAGAACCAGGGCCAGTAGGCGAGGAACAGCTGGATGCGCACGGCGATCTCCCGGAGTCGGGCCGCGCGCCACGCGCGGCGGTCGCCCGAACGCTATCCGTCGCCCACCGCTGGCCGGCGTCCCCCGCCCCGGATACGCTGCCGCGCAGAACTGGGTGATGACGATCGCCGGGCCGCCTCCCCCACGGCTGACCGCGGCGATCGGCGACGCGTGGGGGGACGCGTGCGGGAGGGAGAACGACGACGGGGGCGTCGAGCGGCAGCCGTGGCGCTGCGGGCCGACCGACCGCTGCCGGCCGCGGAGCCGGCTGGCGAGCCGGCGCTGGCCCGCTGGGTCGGCGCCCGCGCGCTGGAACTGGCCCGCGGCCCGGCCGGTACCGGCCTCTGGATCGCGCTGGAGGACCCCGACGGCGGCGCCGCCGGACGGCTGGCGCAGCGGTTGGCGCCCGCCCTCGGCAGCCTGCCCGACGTCCGCCGGCTGGCGATCGACCGCACCGTCGGGACCGGCTTCGGCTGCCCCGAGGCGCTCGACCGGGCGCTCCACGTGGCCGGCGCGCCGACGCTGCGCGCGCCCGGCGGCGACCCGGCGACCGCGGCGGCGACCGCGCTCCGCCGCGGCGGCCTGCGCGGCCCGCGACCGCGGCTGCTGGTGGTCCACGTCGACGACCTGCACGCCCTCCGCCCGGACGCCGCGGCGCTGCTGCAACGGCTGCTGTTCCCGCCGCCCGCGCCCGACGAGGGCTCGCGGCGGCCGCGGGCCGAGGCGCTGGCCCCGCTGCTGCTGATCACCTCCGCCCGTCCCGGCCCGACCGCCGCCGGGGCGCTGGCCGACGCCCTGGCGACCGTCGCGCGGCTGCCGCGCGACCGCCCGGCGCGGTTCACTCGCCGGACGACGGTCGTCCGCCGGCGGCTGCCGGTCGATCCCCAGGCGGTCGTGCCGCTGGTCGCCGACCCGCCGATCGCGGACGCCGCGCCGACCCCGCCCGCGACCGCCCGCGCCGACGCGCTCGCCGTCCTCACCGCCACCGCCGCCCACGGCGGCCCGCTCTGGTTCCGCGTCGCCCGCTGGACCGCCGGCGACCTGGTCCGCCTGTTCGCCGTCGACCACCGCCGCCACGGCCGCTCGCCGCTGCCGGCGGTGGCGCTCGCGCCCGACGACGCCGCCCTCGCCCACGCCCTCTGGCGCCGGACCGGCGGCCGCCGGTCGGCCCCGCTGGCGGAGGTCGCGACCGCGATCCGCGAGCGCCACCGCCGGGCCTGGGCCGACGACGCGCTGGTGCCCGGCCGTCGTCACGGCGTCGTCCCGCCCGGCCGCGGCGACGCGCTGGCCGCGTTGCGGATCACGCTGGTCGCCCACGTGCAGGCGGTCGATCCCGGCGAGCGGCGGCCGTTCGCGCTCTGGGACGCCGCCCTCTCCGCCCAGCTGCTGGCCACCCTCTGCGCCGGGAACGCGCCCGAGCTGGAGGCCGCCGCCGTCCGCCGCTACCTGGAGCTGACCGCCGCCTGGGAGCGGGCGACCGACGAGCCGTTCGACTGGCACGCCCCGGTCGCCGCCGCCTGGGCCCGCGACTGGCGGGGACTCTCGGCCGGTCAGCGGGCGCGGGTGGTCGATGCGCTCGCCGCCCGTGCCGACGCCGCCGGCGAGCGGCGCGGCGGCGCGCTGCTGCGGCGCTGCCACGGGACCCCGGCCTGCCTGGCCGCCGCCCGCCGGCCGCGGCCGCTCGACCACGGATCGGCCGCCGGCCGGGCCGACGCGCTGTGGCGGATCGGCGAGCTGGGCGACCGCGGCGAGCCGCTGCTGCACGCGATCGCCGCCGACGGGCTCGACCGCTGGCTGCGCGACGCCGACGGCGACCAGCTGCGGGCGCTGGCGACCGCCTTCGCCGCCCGCGAGCTGGACCCGCCGCCGGCCCTGACCGATGCCGTCCGCCGCCACGGCCGCCGGCCGCCGCCGGCGCCCGAGGACCCGCTGCGGGCGCTGGAGCGGCTGCTGCCCGGTCCCGCCGTCACCAGCGAGCGGCAGCTGCGGGCCTGGGGTCACCGCCACGCCGACCGCCCGCTCCCGCCGGCCGAGCGGCTGCGGATCGGCGCCGGGCTGCTGGACGCGGCGCTGCGGCTGAGCGAGCGCGGCCAACCGCAGCAGGCGATCGAGGCCCACGCGATCTGGCGGCGGCTGGCGCTGGCCGCCTACAGCGGGCTCGACGACGACCCGCGCGGCCGCGCCGCCGCCGAGCTGACCGGTTACCGGCTGCTGCGGCTGGCGCTGGTGCTCGCCCGTGCCGGCCAGCCGGAGGCCGCCGACGCGCTGCTCGACGACCTCCGCGGGCCGACCGTCGCCGGCGACGTGCTGCTGCACCTGGCGCTCGAACTGGCCGAGGTCGCGGCCGCCGCGCGGCGGATCGACGCGGTGGCGCGGATCCTGCGGACGGTGATCCGCCACGGCGACCCGGAGGCCCGCGACCACGCGATCCGGCGGGCGGCCCGGATCGGCCGGCTGCTGGGCGCGGACGAGCCGCGGGCGGCGCTGGCGGCGCGGCTGGCCCCGGTCCACGACGGCCTCGACGACGACCAGCGGCAGGCGCTGGCGCGGGCGCTCTGGCACGGGCCCGAGGACGAGCCGGCGGGCGCCGCCGGCGCCCGGCCCCGGCGCGGGCGCCGGACCCGACCGCCGGTGACGCCGCGCCCGGCCTAGGCGTCGGCGAGCACCCGCTCGGCCAGCGCGTCGGCGCGGGCGAAGGCGACGTCGCCGTGCTCGCGGGCGGCGATGACGAACCGCTCCAGGGCCCGGATCCGCGACGGCCGGCCGCTGAGGAAGGGGTGGGCCGTGAGCGCGCAGAGCGAGCCGGTCGCCCGCATCGCGTCCAGCTCCTCGAGCCAGATCTCGAGCGCGCGGCTGGGGGCGACGATTCGCTGGCCGACGTCCGGCTCGGGCAGGAACGCGTACTGCTCCCAGTCGTCGAGGCTCCAGTGGACCGGCAGCTCGGCGATCGCCCGCTCGCCGACCCGCAGCCGGTAGGGCCGGTCGTCGTCCATCAGCGACGAGTCGTAGGCCAGCCCGTGCTCGGCGACCAGCGCCAGCGTCTCGGCGGTCTGGCGCCAGAACGGGGCCCGGTAGCCGCGCGGCTCGATCCCGAGCGCCCGCAGCGCGGCCAGCGCCCGCTCGAAGTCGGCCCGCTGCTCGTCCGCCGCGACCCCCGGCAACGTCGCGTGGGTGTGCCCGTGGAGGGCCACCTCGTGGCCGGCGTCGACGATCGCGCGGACGGCCGACGGCCACCGCTCGGCGGTCGCGCCGGGGACGAAGAACGTGCCCGGGACCTGGTGGCGGTCGAGCATCGCCAGGATCCGCGGAATCCCGACCAACGGCCCGTAGGCCTGGTGCGACATCGCCGACAGGTCGTGCGCGTGGTGGGCGCCCTCGGCCAGGATCGGCGCCTCGGCGTCGACGTCGAAGCAGAGCAGGACGGTCGCGGCCGCACCGCCGCCCCAGTCCGCGGGAGCCGGCTCGCGCGGGGGGCCGTGGGGCCGGTCCGGCGCCGGATCGCTCACGCCGGGCCCCGCGTGGTGCCGCCGTTCGGCTGCAGCACCTGGCCGACCAGGCCGCCCGCGCCGGGCGAGCAGAGGAAGGCGACGGCGGCGGCGATCTCGTCCACGCTGCCGATCCTGCCCGACGGGGCGGCGGCCGCGTAGCGGCGGCGGATCTCGGCCGCGTCGACCCCGGCGTCGGCGGCGTCGTGGTCGAGCTGCGGGGTGTCGATCACCCCCGGCGCGATCGCGTTGACGGCGATCCCCTCCGGGCCCAGCTCGCGCCCGAGCGACTTGACCAGCGCGATCAGGCCGGCCTTCGAGGCGCTGTAGGCGGACGCGTTCGGCCAGCCGACGACGCCCCACTCGGAGGCGATCACCACGATCCGCCCGCCGCCGCGGCGACGGATCCCCGGCAGCGCGGCGCGGATCGCGTGGAAGGTCCCGGCCAGGTTGACGTCGACCTGGCGCCACCAGCGGTCGTGGTCGTGGTCGCCGAACGGCTCCAGGTCCATCGCGGCCGCGTTGCAGACCAGCAGGTCGGGGTCGCCGAGGGCGTCGGCGGCGGTCGCGACAGCGGTGGCGATCGCCGCCTCGTCGGCCACGTCGGCCGGGACCGCCAGCCCGCCGACCGCGGCCGCGGCCCGCTCCAGGCGACCGTCGCCGCCGAGGTCGTTGAGCGCCACCCGGGCGCCGTCGGCGGCCAGCCGGGCGGCGATCGCGCGGCCGATCCCCTGGGCGGCGCCGGTCACCAGCGCGGTGTGGCCGTGCAGCGGTCCGTTCGCCGGATCGAGCGTCATGAGCATCAGATCACCGCCCCCGCGTTCGGGGAGACGACCGTGCCGGTGAAGAACGTGCCCTCCTCGACCAGGAAGCCGACCGTCTCGGCGATCTCCTCGGGCCGCACCAGCCGCCCGAGCGGCAGCGTCGCCAGGTACTCCGGCGCGCGCCACGGCGAGTCGGCGGCCAGCAGCGGCGTGTCGGTCGGCCCGGGCGCGACGCTGGTGACGCGGATCCCGTGCGGGGCCAGCTCGGCCCCGAGGCTGCGGCTGAGGCCGACGATCGCGCCCTTGGCCGCCGCGTAGTGGACCTCGCGGTCGCCGCCGGCCAGCGCCAGCTCGGACGAGATCGTGACGATGCAGCCGCGGCCGGCGGCGCGCATCGCGGGGACGACCGCGGCGCAGGCGTGCATCGTGCCGCCGAGGTGGATCCGCAGCATCCGGGCGAAGCGGGCGCCGTCGATCTCGTCGATCGGGGCGACCTCGTAGCTGCCGGCGGCGGTCACCAGGACCTCGATCGGGCCCAGCTCCGCCACCACCCGGGCGACGGCGGCCTCGACCGCGGCCCGGTCGGTCACGTCGGCCTGGACGGCCAGCGCGACGTCGGCGGCGACCGCCCGGTCGAGCCCGGCGACGGTGAACCCGCCGCGGGCCAGGCGGGCGGCGATCGCCGCCCCGATCCCGCTCGCCGCCCCCGTCACCAGGGCGACGCGGCGCGCGCCGCCGGTCACGCGATCGACCTCGCCGGGGTCAGCGGGGCGGGGGCCTCGTCGTCCCCGTGCTCGCGCTCGTGGGCCTGGCGGCGGACGCCGGCCGCGGCCACGTGGCGGCGGCGGGTCAGCTGCACGATCACCCCGAGCACGGCCACGATCGCGGTCATCAGCAGCACCGCCCACTGCTGGTACCAGGGCAGGTCGGTGGCGCGCGGCCAGGCGATGTTGACCAGCTCGAAGACCGCCCACAGCGAGGCGATCGCCGTCAGCGGCAGGCTCCAGCGGCCGAGCGTGAAGCCGCCGGGCTGCCAGCGTCCGCGCAGCTGGGACACCAGCAGCGCCAGGGTCGGGAAGCAGAAGGCGATGAAGAAGCCGCCGCTGGTGAAGTTCACGAGCGTCGAGTAGACCTCGTTGACCAGCGTCGTGGCCAGCACCAGGCCCGCGACGACGCCGGCCAGCACGATCGCCGGGATCGGCAGCGCGTCGCCGTGCGACAGCCGCGCCAGCGTCCGCGAGGCCGGCAGGGTGCCCTCGCGGGCGAAGGCGTAGACCATCCGCGAGGCCGAGGCCTGGAGCGCCAGCAGGCTGGCGAAGAAGCCGATCACGAAGAGGATGAAGAGCGGCCGGGTGACGCCCGCGCCGAGCGCCTGGGTGATCGTGTCGGCGACCGGATCGGCGACCTGGCCGCTGAGCACCGGGCCGTAGTCGGGGATCGCCAGGATCAGGCCGAGGGCGGAGAACATCACCACCGCGGCGATGATCACCAGCGCCAAGATGATCGCCTTCGGCAGCGCCTTGCGCGGCTCGTGGACCTCCTCGGCGATCGCGCCGGCGCTCTCGAAGCCGACGAACGCCCAGCCGATGAACGCCATCCCGGCGAGCATCCCGCTCCAGAGGTAGCCGCCCGCGCCGTCGCCGGCCCCGGCGGTGTGGAAGATCTCGCTGACCGGGTGGGCGCCGTGGAAGAACAGCAGCACCAGGCCGACGCCGACGCTGCCGATCACCTCGGCGCCGATGCTGAGCGCGACGAAGATCTTCAGCCCGCGGCGGCCGGCGGTGTTGAGGAGCGTGGCGCAGGCGACGATCGCCAGCGCGACCAGGAAGTGGACGCCGGTCGAGAAGGGGTCGATCCCGAGCACGACCGGCAGGAAGCCGGCGGCCCCGTAGGCGACGGCGGCCATCGCGATCGCCAGCGTCCACATGTAGGCCCAGCCGGCGTACCAGCCGTAGCGCTCGCCGACCAGCCGCCGCGACCACTGGTAGATGCTGCCCTCGAACGGCCACCGCGAGACCAGCTGGGCGAAGACCAGGGCCAGCAGCCCCTGGCCGAGGGTCACGAACAGGAAGCCCCACCACGAGGCGGGGCCGCCGGCCTGGACGGTGAAGCCGAAGATCGCGTAGAGCGCGACGATCGGCGAGATGAACGCGAACGCCATCGCGAACGCGGACCAGAGCGTGAACTCCCGCTTGAGCACCTGCGGCGGTTGGGCTGTCCCTGACACGGCTTCCTCGTTCTCCCGGACGGTTCCGACGCGAATCTAGGAGCGGATCGTCCGCCCTCGATAGTGGACGACCATCCAACGTTGACCCGATCGGTTGGGAGAACGTTGCCGACTCATCGCGACGGCTCCACCGCCAGCGCCAGGTGCAGGTCGACCCGGTCGGCGGTCGCGTCGAGCTCGCGGCCGGTCAGCTGCTCGACCCGCGCCAGCCGGTGGCGGAGGGTGTTGTGGTGGACGTGGAGCAGCGCCGCCGTCGCCCGCCAGCGGCCGCCGTTCTCCAGGAACGCCCGCAGCGTCGCGACCAGCTCGCTGTCGTGCTCGGCGTCCCACCGCTCGACCGGGCCGAGGACCGTGTCGCGGAACGCCTGCAGCACGTCGGGCTCGACCAGGTCGAGCAGCAGCAGGTGCGAGCCGACGTCGAGGTGGCGGACGACCCGCTCGCCGACCGGGCGGACCCGGGCCAGGGCCAGCGCGGCCAGCGCCTCGCGCAGCGACCGTCGCAGCCGCTCGGCCCCGCGGCCGGCGCGCCCGCCGCCGAGCACGGCCACCTCTCCCCCTTCCTCGATCGTCGCCGCCAGCGCCCCGACCGGGTCGTCGGCGCGGCCCGGGGCCAGCAGCACCAGCACCACCCCGTCGCGCTGGGTGATCGCGTAGGGCATCCCGGCCGCCTCGGCCGCGTAGGCGACGGCCATCGGCGCGTTGGTCGACGCCACCACCGCCAGCGCCCGGCCCGGGTCCAGCTCCAGCCCCCGCAGCCGCACCGCCAGCCCGGCGTCGCTGAGGTCGCCGCTGCGGACCAGGCCCAGCAGCTCGCGGGCCAGCGCCCCGCGGGCCTCGCGGCCGGCGCGGGCGCGGGCCTCCTCGAGCGCGGCGTGGGTGACGACCTGGCCGGCGACCACGCGGGTCTCGTCGCTGACCCGCTCCAGCGGCACGTCGACCAGCAGCGTCGAGGCGGGGTAGGCGTCGCCGGGCGCGCCGAACGCGGTCAGGCCGCGGTCGACCGCCGCCGGCAGCTCGCCGGACCGCGCCGCCCGGACCGCGGCCAGCGCCTGCTCGCGGGTCGGCCGCAGCCCGGCGTGGGCCAGCAGCCGCCCGCCCGGGCCGACCAGCGCCGCCGCGTGGCCGGTCTCGCGCTGGAGCAGCGAGACGAGCCCGTCGTGGCCGCCGCCCTCGGCCAGCCGCAGCAGCAGCTCGCGGGTGCGGTCCAGGTGGCGGCGGAGGATCGCCTGCTCGTCGCGGGCCAGCCGCTCGGCCACGACCGACTGGATCCGGGCGAAGGAGAGCGACTCGGGCACCTCCAGCAGCGGCAGGCCGTGGGCGTCGCAGGCGGCGTGGAGACCGTCGGGCAGCTGCTGGTGCGGGGTGCCGAGCCCGAACCCGACCGCCGCCGCGCCGGCCCGCGCGACCTCGTCGACCCAGGCGCGCACGTCGACCTTCCCGGCCCAGAGGCCGTTGGTCAGCACCAGCTCGCCGGGCAGCAGGTAGCGGCCGGGTTGGGTGAGGTCGGTGACGTGGACGCTGCGGACCGGCCGCGAGCGCGCCGCGGTGCCCGCGATCTGGCGCAGGGGCAGCTCCGGCTCGGAAACGAGATCACCAACTGAGGGCAGTGGCATTGGACGTCCTCCCAATTGTCCGCGCGTCGCTGCCGAGGCTAGCGTGGCGTCGTCCCCGCCCCTTCGAGGTCTTCGATGTACGAGCCGACCGACGCCCTGTCCGCACCCCGCTTCACCGGCCCCCGCACCTTCGCCCGCCTGCCCCACGTGCCGGGCGTGCGCGACGCCGACGTGGCCGTCTTCGGGATGCCGTGGGACGGGGCGGCGACCTTCCGCGCCGGTGCCCGCAGCGGGCCCGAGGCGATCCGCAGCGCGTCGGCGCTGCTGCGGCCCTACAACCCCGGCCAGGGGGTCCAGGTGTTCGGCGCGCTGAGCGTGGCCGACGCCGGCGACGCCCCGACGGTGCCGGGCTACATCGAGCAGACCCTGAGCCGGATCGAGGCCTTCGTCCACGACCTCGCCGCCGGCGGCACGATCCCGGTCGGGCTCGGCGGCGACCACTCGGTGACGCTCGCCGAGCTGCGGGCGCTGCACCGGATCCACGGCCCGCTGGGGCTGGTCCACCTGGACGCGCACGGCGACCTCTGGGACGAGTACTTCGGCCTGCCCTACAACCACGGCACGGTCTTCCGGCGGGCGCTCGAGGAGGGCCTGATCGACCCCGCGCGCACGCTCCAGGCGGGGATGCGCGGGTCGCTCTACGGGCCCGAGGACGCCGACCTGCCGGCGCAGCTGGGCCTGCAGGTGCTGCCGTGGGACGAGCTGGCGCAGCTGTCGCCGGAGCAGTTCGGCCAGATCGCCCGCGAGCGGGTCGGCGACGGGCCGACCTTCCTGACCTTCGACGTCGACGTGGTCGATCCGGCGTTCGCGCCGGGGACCGGGACGCCGGAGGTCGGCGGCCCGACCAGCCACGAGGTGCTGCGGCTGCTGCGGTCGCTGACCGGGATCGACTTCCGCGGCTTCGACGTGGTCGAGGTGGCCGCGCCCTACGACGGGCCGGGCCAGCCGACGGCGCTGGTGGCGGCGACGGCGGCCTACGAGATGCTCAGCCTGCTGGCCCGCCGCCGGGCGGCGACGGGCGTGACGGCGGGCTGAGGCTCAGCCGGCCTGGTTGGCGGCGAACTCCTCGGGGCCCTGCTCGGCGGCGCGGGGGTCCATCCACATGACCTCCCACAGGTGGCCGTCGAGGTCGTGGAAGCTGCGGCCGTACATGAAGCCGTAGTCCTGGGGGTCCTTCGCCTCGCCGGCCCCGGCGGCCAGGGCGGCGTCGGCCAGCTGATCGACGCCCTCGCGGCTGTCGGCCGAGACGCAGACGGTCAGCGCGGTCGCCTGGCCGGCGTCGGCGACCGGCTTGACGGTGAACTCGGCGAACTTGTCGCGCTGCAGCAGCATCACGTAGGCCTGGTCGCTGACGACCATGCAGGCGGTCGCGTCGTCGCCGAACTTGTCGTTGAAGCCGAAGTCGAGCTGGGCGAAGAAGGCACGGCTGGCCTGGACGTCGGCGACGGGCAGGTTCACGAACAGCAGGCGGGACTGGGACATGGTGTGGGGCTCCTCCGGAGGGGGTGGTCTCGGGTTCGCCGCACAAGACCCGGGCCGCGGCGGGGACTCATCGCCCCGCCGCGATTCTGGCGCGTTGCCGCTCGCCGGGCGCCGCTCGACTACCCCCGCAGCGCCGAGGCGAAGATCCCCGGCAGCCGCGACCAGCGCGGACGGGCGGCGAACGCGGTCAGCCGCCGGGCGGTGCGGTGGGCCGTGCGGTTGGTGACGAACCACGGCGGCTTCGGCGACATCGTCAGCTCGCCGCCGAGCAGCGCCCGCGGCGCCGGCCGGAACGGGCCCTCGACGATCGTCCGCTCCGTGCCCTCCAGCAGCAGCGCGTTGTGGACCACGCCGACGCCGCTCTGGATGTCCTCGGCGCTGTGGCCGGGGAAGGCGCCCCACGGGGCCCGCGGCGTCATGTAGCCGACGCCGGTCCAGCAGTTGATCGCGACCGTCCCGTAGCGCAGGTCGGCGACCGCCGCCCGCAGCCCGGCGCCCAGCTGGCGCTTGGTCCGCGGGTCGACGATCAGGTTCGCCCCCAGCGTCCCGACCAGCCGCTCGTTGGCGAACGCGACCGCCGCGTCGAGGAACTCCTGCGGACCCGGCGCCGGCAGCTCGGTGACGGCCAGCACCGGCGCGAAGTACTCGGTGCAGAAGGCGTCGTCGAAGGCCTGCGCGTCGACCTGGACCAGCGAGCGGCCGGGCGCGTCGCTCCAGACGTGGGCGTCGCCGTGGACCTCGATCGCCCGCTCGACCCGCGCGTCGCTGCCCGGGTAGTAGGCCGGACGGGCGGGGGCGCGGGCGATCGCCTCGCGCAGGTGCTCGAGGAACGCCGGCCCCTGCTCCCAGCCCGCGGGCAGGATCACGACCTGGGCGGCGATGCAGTTGTAGCCGCCGTTGTGGAGCCGCTGGGTGGCGACGTGCTCGGCCTGGAACTTCAGGTCGGCGGCCTTCCAGCGTCCCGGCACCACGATCACGGGCGAGACGCCGCCCAGCTCGCTGGTGACCTCCTTGGCGATCTGCGGCTCGCCGGCGGCCTTCCGCCGCGCGCCCTCCTCGCCGCCGCCGAAGACGATCGCGTCGTGGGTCGCCGCCGAGCCGGTGACGTGGATCTCGTCGACCTGCGGGTCGTGGACCAGCCGCGCGCCGACCGCCCCGTCGCCGGCCACGATCCGGACGAAGTCGGCGGCGATGAACTCGTGGAAGACCCGCTCCAGCACCGGCAGCAGGTAGGCGTTGACCGGGTTCAGCTTCAGCAGCACCACGCGGTTGTCCGTGTAGAGCTTGTGGAGCGTGTCGAGCGGCGCGATCGACGAGATGTTGCCCGCGCCGAGGACCAGCGCGACGCCGCCGTCGTCGGGCTGCTTGAGTCGCGAGGCGGCCTGGCGGCGGGCCTCGTCGAGGGTGATCCCCGGCTGCAGCCAGACCTCGGCCTTGAAGCCGGAGAGCAGCAGCCGGTCGAAGACGTCGAAGGGCAGCACCGGCACCGACAGCCGCCCGCCCGGGGCCAGCCCGACGCCGACCGCGTCGAGCGGCGAGCGGTCGTCCAGCAGCGCGTCGAGGCTGCGGCCGAGCGCGGCGGTGAAGCCGAGCTGGACCCACGGGCCGGAGATCCACTCCTCGCCGGCCAGCGGCGCGTCGCGGTCCAGGCCCTTGCCCTGGCAGGTCAGCCGCACCCACTCCTCGGCCTGCTCGGCGACCGCGTCGTGGAGCCCGCTCAGCATCCGCCGCTTGTCGGCCAGCGGCAGCCGCGCCCAGCGGCCGGCGGCGGCGCGCAGGGCGGCGAGGTCGGCGTCGAAGGCGTCGGGGACGGCGGCCTCGGAGGGCCCTTCCGTGACGGTGGACATGCGCTGCTCCCTGGGGCGGTGGACGTCCGTCGGGCGGACGTCTCGTCGCTCTCACGTTGCCCGATCGGCGGCGCCGGACGGGCAGGCCCGGGCGACAGAACCGTCCCCGCCATCTGTGGCCACCGCACACCGATTCGGGCTCTGAGGCCGGCACACGGCGTACGTTCTTGGGACCCCCGGACTGGGTGGGCTGTCTGACACCGTGTCGAACGACGGTCGCCGAATGTGGTTCAATCGCACCAGGAGGGAGGAGGAGTGATGGCCGGAAGGCAGCAGACGCGTGCGCGGGAAGACCGCGCGTTGACGGCAGCAGGATCCCCCGACGGCGCCGGTGGCACCGCGCTGATGGTCGGCTCCGGGGCCGAGGTGGCGCGCAGCGTCGCCTCCGACCTGGCGGAGCGGATCGAGCAGCTGGGGACCGCGATGTCCGACCTGATGCGGCGCGAGATCCCCGAGATCCGCGAACGCTCGGCGCCGGTCGAGATGCAGACCTGCTGCTCGTCCCACCTGGAGGAGGTCTCGCGCCTGCTGCAGAGCGGGACCGGCGCCGACGGGATGGTGATGCCGGAGCCCGCGATCGACCTGGTCCGCGGCTTCGCCCGCCGCAAGGTCCCGCTGGAGACGGTGCTGCGCAAGTACCGCGTCGGCCACGCCTTCGTCTGGGACACCACCAGCCGGGCGCTGCGCGAGAACCTCTACGACGACCCCGAGCGGCTCTTCCCGACCCTCGACACGGTCTCGCGGTTCCTCTTCGACTACATCGACCACGGCTCGACGGCGGTCGCCGCCACCTACCGCGAGGAGTTCGAGCAGTGGACCCGCTCGGCCTCGGCGGTGCGGGCGGAGACGGCCTACGCGATCCTCGAGGGCACGGTCCACAACCAGCGCGAGGCCAGCGCCCGCCTGGGCTACGACCTCGACGCCCACCACGTCGGGATCGTCGTCGACGCGGTCGATCCGGACGTCACGACCACCAAGCTGCTGGAGCGCCAGGCGCTGACCGCGGCCAGCCGGATCGGCTGCGCCGGTCCGCTGATCGTGGCCGGCGGCCCGACGACGGTCTGGGCCTGGTGCGCGCTGCCGTCGATCGGCCCGCGCGAGCTGGTCGAGCGGATCGGCGACGCCCGCTCCCACAACGGCGTGCGGACCGCGGTCGGCCGTCCCGCGCGCGGGATCGAGGGCTTCCGCGTCAGCCACGAGGAGGCGCGCGAGGCGGCCCGCTTCGCCCCCAGCGGCGGCTCGGTGACGGCCTACTCGGCGGTCGAGCTGGTCTCGCTGCTGGCCAGCGACCTGGACCGCGCGCGGCGCTTCGTCAGCGGCCGCCTGGGCCCGCTGGCGATCGACGAGCCGTCGGCGGCCGAGCTGCGCCACACGCTGCGGGCGTTCTTCGTCCACGGCGCCAGCTACAAGCACGCCGCCGGCGCGCTGAACATGCACCACAACACGGTCTACATGCGGATCCGCCGGATCACCTCGCTGGTCGGCGAGACGATGATGGACCGCCGCGTGGAGCTGGAGAGCGCGTTGATGCTGGTCGACGCGCTCGGCCCCGAGCTGCTCGAGCCGGCGGCCTGAGCCGGCGGGCGCCGCGCGGCGCCCGCCCCGTCGCGGTTGCCCTGCGAGACAATCGGGACTACGTTGTACCGAGCATGGAGCCCAGCGAGCAGCTGATCGAGCAGCGCGGCGGGGACGTCGCCACCGCGCCGGGCGGGGCCGCCCGGCGCCGGGAGTCGGCCGCCGAGCGGTGGGCGCGGATCCCGACGATCGTCACCGGCGAGGACTACCTGGCGTCGATCCGCGGCCGCGGGACCCGGCTGTTCCTCTTCGGCGAGCCGGTCGCGGAGCCGGCCGACCACCCGATCATCCGGCCCTCGATCAACGCGCTGAAGGCGACCTACGACCTGGCGATCGCCGAGCCCGAGCTGGCCACCGCCCACTCGCCGCTGATCGACGCCCCGGTCAACCGCTTCCTGCACGTGGTCGAGTCGCCCGACGACCTGATCGCCAAGCACCAGATGCAGCGGCGGCTGGGGCAGCTGACCGGCACCTGCTTCCAGCGCTGCACCGGGCTCGACACGATCAGCGTGCTGCACTCGGTGACCTTCGACGTCGACCGCGCGCACGGCACCGCGTACCACCAGCGCTACCTGGAGTTCCTGCGCGAGGCACAGAGGAAGAACGTGCTGATCGCGGCCGGGATGACCGACCCGAAGGGCGACCGCTCGAAGCCGCCCCACCAGCAGGCCGACCCCGACCTGTTCCTGCACGTCTCCGGCCGCGACGAGCGCGGGCTCTACCTGCGCGGGGCCAAGGCCCACATGACCGGCGGCTGGAACCAGCACTGGATCTGCGTGCTGCCGACGATGAACCTGCGCGAGGCCGACCGCGACTACGCGGTGGTGGCGCTGGTGCCGGGCGACGCCGAGGGCCTGACCTACGTCTACGGCCGCCAGGCGTCGGACACCCGCGCGATGGAGCCGGGCACGATCGACCAGGGCAACGCCTGCTTCGGCGGCCAGGAGGTGCTGGTCCACTTCGACGACGTCTTCGTGCCCTGGGAGCACGTGCTGCTGGACGGCGAGACCGAGGTCGCCCAGACGCTGGTCAGCCGCTTCACCGCCTACCACCGGGCGAGCTACGTCTGCAAGACCGGCCTCGGCGACGTGATGACCGGCGCCGCGGCCGAGATCGCCGACCAGAACGGCGTCGCCGCCGCGGCCCACGTGCGCGACAAGCTGGTCGAGATGGTGCACCTGAACGAGACGATCTACAGCTCCTCGATCGCCTCGGCCGCGCGCGCGACGCAGCTCGATTCGGGCATCTGGATGAACGACGAGATGCTGGCCAACGTCTGCAAGCACAACGTCACCCGCTTCCCCTACGAGATCGCGCGGCTGGCCCAGGACCTGGCCGGCGGGATCGTGGTGACGATGCCGTCCGAGGCCGACTTCCGCTCCGAGGAGGTCGGTCCGCTGCTGGAGCGGATGCTGGCCGGGCGCGAGGACGTCTCGACCGAGGACCGGATGCGGATCCTGCGGTTGATCGAGAACCTGACCCTCGGCCGCAACGCCGTCGGCTACCTGACCGAGTCGCTGCACGGGGCCGGATCGCCGCAGGGCCAGCGGATCCAGATCCTGCGCGGGGCGCGGCTGGACGAGAAGCGCGGCCTGGCGCGGGCGCTGGCCGGCATCGACGACGACGCGCCGGTGTGACGTTTCGGTCGTCCGGCGACCGGAACGTCACGTCCGGTCAGGGCGTATGTACAGACCAGACGGTCTGTATGATGGTGCGACCGTGAGCACGCCCGACACCGCCCCCACCGCGACCGCGCCGCTGGCCGGCGTGCGGATCCTCGAGCTGGCCGGGATCGGCCCCGGACCGTTCGCCGGGATGATGCTCGCCGACATGGGCGCCGAGGTGATCCGGATCGACCGTCCGGGCGGCAACCCGTTCGCGATCGCGCCCCCGCACGACGTGCTCTACCGCAGCCGCCGCTCGATCGCCGTCGACCTGAAGAGCCCCGAGGGGATCGAGACCGTGCTGCGGCTGTGCGAGGGCGCCGACGCGATCTTCGAGGGCTACCGGCCGGGCGTCGCCGAGCGGCTGGGCGTCGGGCCCGAGCAGTGCCAGGCGCGCAACCCGGCGCTCGTCTACGGCCGGATGACCGGCTGGGGCCAGGACGGGCCGCTGGCCCCGCGGGCCGGCCACGACATCAACTACATCGCCCTGACCGGCGCCCTGCACGCGATCGGCCGCCGCGGCGAGGGCCCGATCCCGCCGCTGAACCTGGTCGGTGACTTCGGCGGCGGCGGGATGCTGCTGGCCTACGGCCTGGTCTGCGGGATCGTGCAGGCGCGCGTCAGCGGCCGCGGCCAGGTGGTCGATGCGGCGATGGTCGACGGCGCCTCGGCGCTGATGGCGATGTTCCACGGGCTCCACAACGCGGGCCTCCAGAACCCCGAGCGCGGCACCAACATGCTCGACACCGGGGCCCACTTCTACGACGTCTTCCGGACCAAGGACGACCGCTGGGTCAGCCTGGGGCCGGTCGAGCCGCAGTTCTACGCGCTGATGTGCGACGTGCTGGAGCTGGACGACGACCTCCGTAGCAGCCAGTTCGACCAGGCCCGCTGGCCGGAGCTGAAGCAGAAGCTGGCGGCCGTCGTCGCCGAGCGCACCCGCGACGAGCTGGACGCGCTGTTCGAGGGCAGCGACGCCTGCTACGCGCCGGTGCTGGAGCTGAGCGAGGCCCCGAGCCACCCGCACAACGTCGCCCGCGGCGCCTTCGTCGACGTCGGCGGCCAGACCCATCCCGCGCCGGCGCCGCGCTTCGACGGCGCCCCGCCGACCCGCCCCCACGCGGCGGCGATCCCCGGCACCGACACCCGCGCGACGCTGCTCGACGCCGGCTTCGACGGCGACGAGATCGACGCGCTGCTGGCGTCGGGCGCGATCGCCCAGATCTGAGCCGCGACGGACGGGCCGCGATCGGCGAGACTTCGCCGGCCATGCCCCATCACGGTCCCCCCGACGCCTCGCTCGCCCCCCGCTACACCGGGGTCCGGACCTTCGCCCGCTGCCCGCACCTGCGCGAGTGGGCGGAGGCCGACGTGGCGCTGCTCGGGGTGCCGTTCGACACCGCCACCAGCTACCGCCCCGGCCCCCGCTTCGGCCCGGCGGCGATCCGCGACCAGAGCCAGCTGCTGCGGCCGTGGCACCCGCAGCTGGCGGTCGACGTCTTCGCCACGCTGTCGGTGATCGACGGCGGCGACCTGCACGTCACCCCCGGCAACGCCGAGCGGACGGCGGCCCAGATCGCCGAGGGCCTGGCGCCGGTGCTCGCCGCCGGGACGACGCCGATCGTGCTCGGGGGCGACCACTCGATCGTGCTCGGCGAGCTGCGCGCCCACGCCGCGGTCCACGGGCCGCTGGCGGTGGTGCTGCTCGACGCCCACGCCGACACCTGGGAGCAGTACTACGGCGAGCGCTACTTCCACGGCACGCCCTTCAAGCGCGCGCTCGAGGAGGGCCTGATCGACCCGTCGCGGTCGCTGCTGGCCGGGATGCGCGGCCCGCTCTACGCCGCCTCCGACCTCGACGAGCCGCGCGACTGGGGCTTCCGGATCCTGACCACCGACGAGCTGCGGGCGCTGACCCCGGAGCAGTACGGGGCGCTGGTCCGCGAGCGGGTCGGCGACGGCCCGGCGTTCCTCAGCTTCGACATCGACGTGCTCGACCCGGCCTTCGCGCCCGGCACCGGCACGCCCGAAATCGCCGGGGTGCTGCCGCACGAGGCGCTGGCCTTCGTCCGCTCGCTGGTCGACGTGCCGTTCGTCGGCTTCGACCTGGTCGAGGTCTCGCCGCCCTACGACGGTCCCGGCCAGACCACCGCCCTGACCGCGGCCGGGATCGCCTTCGAGTTCCTGGCCATCACCGCCGCCCGCCGCGCCCGGGCCGCCGCCTGACCGCGGCTCAGCGGCGGAACTCCTCGACCGGCTGGAACTCCGCCGCCCGGCCGCCGGTCTCGTTGCGGTACCAGCGCTCGCGTCGCCAGCGCTGGACGCGGTCGGCGACGTCGTCGAGCCCCGGCAGCAGCCGCCGGCCGGTCTCCAGCGTCATGTTGACCGGGAACTGGAGCAGCGGGTGGATCGCCCACGGCCACGGGAACGGCATCCGGTGGCGGCGGTAGGTGCCCGGCAACGACCAGAAGCGGGTGTAGCCGATCTGGACCCGGTAGTTCAGCTCGTCCCGCAGCCGCTTGCGCCAGGGGCTGCCGGGCGTCGGGCGGAAGGCGGGCAGGTAGGACTCGACCAGCTCCTCGCCGTGGCGGCCGGCGGCGTAGGCGCGCTTGACGAAGGCGGCGAACATCAGCCGGACGCTGTCCTCGAACGTCTCCGGGTACCAGGCCGGCTGGACCCCGAGCAGGTGGCCGATGTAGCGCCAGTAGTGGAGCGTGGCCTCGATCTCGCGGATCGTCGTCTGGTGGCCCAGGCTCCAGAGCGCCAGCCCCGGCACCGTGCTGCCCCCCATCAGGGTCAGCGTCGCGTCGCTGATCGAGATCGGCACGCCCCAGGCCTCGGAGTCCCACTCCGGGTGGCGGACCAGCCGCCGGCGGATGAAGACGTGCATCACCCGCACCCGCATCGCCGTCGCGCGGCCACGGCCGATCGGCGAGTCGGGGGCGACGTCGCCGGTCCGGCGGTCGAGCCCGCCCGGCTCGGAGACGTCGATCCAGAAGCGGGTCGTCTCCAGCTGGCGCTTGTGAGCGGTGTCGCCCGCGTAGCCGCCGGCGAGCGAGAGCGGCATCGTGATCGAGGACTCGGAGTACATCTCCAGCGTGCTGGTGGTGGCGAAGCTGAAGACCGCCGTGCCCCAGCGGCGGAAGACCCGGGCGCCCAGCTCGACCTGCTCGCGGTCGAGCCACGCCGGGTCGCGCTCGAACTCCTCGAACAGCGCCACCATCGAGGCCGGCGCGTCGGGCAGCGACTCGATCCCGTGCTCGATCGCCTGGTCGAGCAGCCGCCGGCCCTCGGCCGCGCCGCGCTGGAGGTAGACCTCGTCGACGAACGCCTCGGCGACCGGATCGGCCGCGTAGTAGTCGGCGGCGAAGGCCCGCACCAGCTCCTCGGAGGGCTGCGGGTCGAACCGCCAGAGGGTCCGCCAGGCGCGCCGCGCCAGCTGCACGCGGCGGTCGTCGCGGCGGTCCCAGTAGCGGAACTCGGTCGGGATCGGGATCGGGGTCGGGGTCGGGGTCGCGGTGCTCACGGTCGGGCCTCGACGTGCGGGTAGGAGCGGTCGACGCCGTCGAAGCGCCACGGCGGCTGCGGCACGCACGGCGGCGCCGGGCCGAGGGCCAGGAACGACGGCGGCTTGTCCGCGTCGCGGCAGTCGAAGGCCGGCAGGTTGCCGCCGCTCAGCATCCGCAGCGCGCCCGGCGCCGGGTAGGGCGTGGCGCGGAAGCTCGGCTGGCGCTCGCTGAGGCCGTAGAAGGAGCTGTTGGTGGCCAGGCCCGCGAGCCGGATGATGTGCTGACGGCGGCCGTCGGCGCCGCGGATCGTGGTCTGGGTCATCGCCCCGAGCTTCGCCGCCCACGCCACCAGCTGCTCGCGGTAGGCGGCCAGGATCCCGAAGAAGCCGGGCATCTGGCGGGTCGCGCCGCGGGCCGCCGGCAGCAGCGTCGGCAGCTCGCCGACGACCGCCTCGGTGCGGGGCAGGACCGCCTTCGCCTGCCGCAGCCGCGGGCGCGCGTCGTGCAGCAGGTCGGCCATCGCCGGCACCAGCCGGTTGGCGGCGTCGAGCGCGCCCGGCAGCACCGGCGCCGCGTCGCGCAGCCGGCGGACGGTCGGGGCGGCGCGGCGGCTGAGCCGCTGGGCGACGGCCAGCGTCCGCCGGGTCTCGTCGAGCAGCGCCGGCAGGCCGTCGACCGTCTGCCGCAGCGGCGTCGTCCGGCGGGCCGCGTCGGCGACGATCCCGCGCGCGTCGCGGACGATCCCGTCGAGGCTCCCGCCGCTCTCGGCGACGGCGGCCAGGACCGTGTCGCTCTGCCGCAGCAGCCGCGCCACCAGCGGCTGCTGGCGGTCGACGATCGCCGTCGTCCGCTCCAGGTCGCGGGTGGTCGGGCCGACCTGGCCGAGCAGCTGGTTGAGCTCGGTCCCGCGGCCGCGGAGGGTCACCTGGAGGGTCCGCGAGAGCCGCCGGATCGCCTTCCGGGTGGGCGGGTCGAGCGCGTCGAGGACGTCGCCGACGGTCGGCGTGACGTCGACCAGCGAGGGGTCGAGCCGGCCGCCCTCGGCGATCGTCGGCCCGCCCGCGGTGCCCGGCGAGAGCGCCACGAACCGCTCGCCGAGCAGCGACTTGCTGCGCAGCAGCGCGCGGGTGTCGCGCGGCAGCGGCGCGAACCGCGGCTCGATCTCCAGCCGCGCGTCGGTGGCGGTGCCGACCGGGGTCACCCGCACCACGCGGCCGACCTTGACCCCCGAGATCCGGACGTCGGCGTTGCGCACCAGGCCGGTGCCGTCGGGGAAGCGGACCGACGCGGTGTAGGCCTTCGGCTGGAAGGGCACGACGCCGTCGACCCGGACCCAGAGCGCGATCGCGGCGACCGCGGCCGTGGCGACGACCAGGATCACCGCCACGATCACCGACCGCTGGGGCATCCGGGTCAGCACGGGCGGCTCCGATCGACGCTCACGAGCAGGCTCCCAGCAGGCCGCCGAGCAGCGGCTTCAGCACCGCGCCCAGGATCGGGTCGGCGGTCAGCGCCGAGCAGTTGACCAGCGGCAGCAGCCGCCACGCCGACCCGGCCGCGTCGGCGGTCGAGAGCATCGAGTTGGCGTTGTGGAAGAACCACGAGCCCCAGTACAGGTAGCCCTTGCGGCCGTCGCCCGGATCGGCGACCAGCTCGTTGAAGCCGTAGGCCAGCGCGGCCATGATCCGCCGCGCCGGCGGGGCGATCGCCTCGATCTGGCGCAGCACCGGGACCGCGCTGCGGATCGTCGGCGTGATCTGGCGGACCAGCGGCCGGACGTCGTCGCGGAGGAACGGCTCGGCCGTCCGCAGCACCCGCCGGACGTCGCGGGTGGTGGCCGGCAGCCGCCGGATCGCCGGACGCAGGGTGCGGGCGGTGCGGGTGGCGGTCCGGATCAGGTCGCTGGTGCGGTCGACGGTGCTCGACGCGTGCCGCAGGGTGCTCGGCAGCCGCCGCAGCGAGCGCCGCAGGGCCGCGTCCTGCTGGCCGAGGCTGCCGAGCGTCCCGCCGAGGTCGTCGAGCAGCTGGCCGACCCGCTCGCCGTCGTCGCCGGTCGCGTCGGCGACCAGCGTCAGGTCGTGGACCAGCTGCCGGATCAGGCGGTCGCGGTCGGCCAGCGCGGCGGTGATCCGGCGGCCCTGCCGGGCGGTCGGGCCGAGCTGCGCCAGCGCGTCGCCGAGCTCCCGCCCGCGGCCGTCGAGGCCGTCGCCGGCGGTCGCCAGCAGCTGCTCCAGGTAGAGCCGCGAGTCGGCGTCGAGCGCGGCCAGGATCTGGTCGACGTCGATCGTGGTCGAGGTCTGCGAGGGGTCGATCGTCGCCCCCGACCGCAGCACCGGCGCCGAGCGGTCGCCGGGGTCGAGGTCGACCTGCATGTTCTTCAGCGGCGTCAGCGGCACCAGCTCGGCGCGCGCGTTGGCGTGGACCCGCGGCAGCTTGCGGGGGTCGATCGAGAGCGACACGATCGGACGCCCGTCGCGCAGGCGGACGCCGGTGACCTCGCCGACCTGGACCCCGGCCACCGCCACCGGCTGACCGGTGTTCGGGGTCAGCGACTGGACCGTGGTGAAGGCGACGTCGATCCGGTAGCGGTCCTGGAACGGCAGCCGCAGCCGCTGCTGGCTGACCACGTAGCCACCGACCACCACCGCCAGCGCGACGAAGGCGATGATCACCGCCAGCCACCGTCCCTGCTGGCGCCACAGCCGCCGCAGCATCAGCGCCGCCCCTCCGGCTCGCCGAGCAGCGCGTCGAGCGCGCGGACGGCCCGCCGCAGCGTCGCCCGGTCGGCCGGGCCGGCCGGGGTGCCCGCGGCGCCGCCGGCCGGCGCGGGGCGGGTGGTGCCGGCGCGGACGGTCGCCGAGCGCAGCGGCGGCAGCGGCTGGTCGACGCAGGCCAGGTCGGGACGGAACGGCGGCAGCCCGTTGGTGCCGTACCAGGCCGGTCGCGCGCCGTCGATCTCGTCGCCGGTGGTGGCGGTCAGCGGGCCGAGGCCGGTGGTGGCGTCGGCGGCGAAGATCTTCGGGCCGAGGACCGCGGCCAGCCGCACGTTCGCCCCGTTGGCGTCGAAGCCCTGGCCGGCGCTGGCCAGGTTGACCGCCAGCGACAGCAGCTCCTGGAGCACCGTGGTGCCGGTCGACAGCTCGCCGTCCGGGACCCGCTGGTCGAAGCCGACCAGGATCTTGTCGCGCAGGCAGCGGACCAGCGGGGTCGCCTGGGCGAGGGTCGCGCTGCCGAGGTCGAGCACGTCCGGCAACTCGTCCAGCAGCGGCCGCGCGGCGCGGGCCAGCGCCGGCAGCTCGGCCGGGCGCGAGAGCCGGTCGGCCTGGCGCAGCGTGCGGTCGGCGGCGGTGAGCGCGGGCGGGGCGACCTCGAGCGCCGGCCGCAGGTCGGCGACCAGCCCGTCGACCACCGGCAGCGCCCGGCGGATCGCCCGCAGCGCGCCGGGCGCCCGCTCGGCGATCCGCGGGATCTCGCGCAGGACGGCGCGGGTGGCGGCGTCCTCGTCGGCGACGATCCCCGTCACCCGCCGGACCCCGGCCAGCGTCTGGCCGAGGCCGTCGCGGTGGGCGGCGAGGGCGGCGGTCGCGCGGTCGGCGTTGCGCAGCAGCTCACGCAGCTCGCCCGGGCGGGTGCCGCGGGCGGCGACCGCCAGCCGGGTCGCGTCGCGCAGGGTCGGCGGCAGCGCCCGCAGCAGCGGGGCCGCGCTGCCGCTGCGGCCGAGCGCCACGTCCAGCTCGCTCACGCTGGTGGTGATCTGGGCGCGCGCGTCGCGATCGAGCAGCCCGACCACCGACGGCAGCGAGACGGCCAGGGCGGTGTCGCGGCGGGGGATCGTGGCCCCGTCGGCCAGCGGCGCCGCGCCCGGCGGGCCCGGCTCGACCTCGACGATGTAGCCGCCCTCCAGGAACACCCGCGGGCGGATCCGCAGCCGCGTGCCGGCCCGCAGCGGCGGCGCGTCGTCGCGCAGCTCCATCGTCACCCGGGCGGTCGCCCCGGGCCCGGCGTCGACCCCGCTGACCTTGCCGATCTGGACCCCGGCGACCCGCACCGGCGAGCCGACCCGCAGGCCCATCGTGCCGTTGAAGACCCCGCGCAGCTGGCGTCCGCCGCTGCCCGGAAGCCCCTGGCCGCTGACGATCAGCGCGGCGACCAGCAGCAGCACGACGGTCCCGACCAGGCCGATCGCCAGGTACGGCGGACGGCGGTCGCCGCCGGCCGGTCGCCGTCGCCGGGCGGCGCTCACCGGCCCGTCCCCTCGAAGCGGTCGAGCAGCCCCGCCCGCCGCGCGCGGTCGAGCACCCCGGGCGGCGGCGCGGTCGGCACCACCGTCCGGTCGGCCGCGGCCGGACCGACCCGGCGGCCGGGCGCGTAGCGCTGGTTGCCGGCCACGCAGGCGGTCGCGTCCTGCCGCGGGTAGGGGTCGACGTGGAGGTCGTCGGACTGCTCGGCGGCCGGCAGCAGCTGCCGCGGGTCGATCAGGAAGATCCCGCCCAGCCAGCTGCCGGCGCGGTCGCCGGCGGAGACGGCGCTGGTCAGGTTGCGGCCCAGCAGACCGCCGCTGTTGCAGTGGACCTGGGCGTCGCCGACCGCGTCCATCGTCTGCCGCAGCGGCTGGTTGGTCCGCTCGACGTCGTCGAAGATCGTCTCCAGCGTCGGGCGCAGGCCGGCGAGGGTGGTCAGGATCCGGCCGCCGCCCTGGGCGGTCGCCACCACCCCGGTCGCCGGGGCCAGGGTCCGGCGGGTCTCGGACAGCAGCCGCTCGGCGGCGGCGACGGTCCGCGGCAGCCGCGCCGCCGACGGCCGCATCCGCTCGGCCAGCACCCGCAGGTCGGCCAGCAGCGGGCGGGCGGTGCGCAGGGCCGAGGTCGCCGCCGTCTCGGTCGCCGGCGCGGCGGCGATCGTCCGCTCCAGCGCCGGGCCCGAGGCCTCCAGCGCCCCGAGCACGGTCGTCGTGTCGTCGATCAGCTGCGGCAGCAGCGGGCGCAGGCCGTCGAGCAGCCCGACCGTGTCGTCGAGGTGGGCCAGCAGCGGCTCGAGCCGGTTGACCGGGTCGGCGAGCAGCGCCGCGAAGCGCTCGAACCGCGGCAGCAGCACCCGCGCCGCGTCGACCGCCTCGGTGATCTCGCGGCTGCGGCCGGCGAAGGCGGTCCCGGCCTCGTCGAGGATCGTGCGGAAGCGGCGGGCGAAGGTCGCGTCGGCGTCGGCCAGGACGTCGGTCAGCTCGACCACCCGCCGGGCCTGCCGCAGCGGCAGCTCGTGGCCGCCGGCGACCGTCGCGCGGGCGTGACCGCGGATCACGTCGACGTACTTGTTGCCGAAGACGTTGACCGGGCGGACCGCGACGGTGCTGTCGACCGGCAGCGGGTCCTGGTCGGGGTCGAGCTGGAGGTCGAGCTGGGCGACGATCCGGCCGTCGGGCAGCGGGTGGGCGGAGATCCGGTCGAGCCGGCCGACCCGCGCGCCGCCGATCCGGACGTCGTCGCCCTTGACCAGCGAGGCCGCGTCCGGCACCAGCACCGAGACCCGCTGGTAGTCGCGCCACGGCAGGCCGCGGCTGGCGCCCCACGAGATCGCGAAGACGACCAGCGCGATCGCCACCAGCACCAGCCCGAACCAGCGCTGGCGCTGCTCCAGCCGGTCGAGCAGGTCGTGCGGGCTGCGGCGGCTCACCGCCGGCCCCCGATCGTCGCCGGCGGGGTCGAGCGGAGCGCGGCCGGGCGCGCGGCCGGGTCGTCGCGCAGCCAGCCCGAGCACTCCGGGTCGCGCGTCTGCGCGTAGAGCATGCAGCGGGTGATCAGGATGTTGCCCGCGATCACGTGGCTGGTCGAGTCGTAGCGGGCCATCGCCGCGGCGGCGTAGTAGAGGAAGCCCCACAGCCCCTCGAAGAAGCCGGCGTCACGTAGCGACGAGAGGGTCCGGTCGCTGGAGGCGACGGTCGGGCCGAAGTCGGTCAGGTCGCGGGCCACGCGCGGCAGCAGCGGCGCCAGCTCGCGGGCCGCGCGGCGGGTCTGGCGCAGCGGCGTCCGCAGCTGGCCGAGGGTCCGATCGGCCTGGCGGACGACCGGGCCGACGGTCCGGCTGAGCCGCGCGATCCCCGGCGCCGAGCGGTCGGCGGCGTCGAGCAGCGGCCCGGCCTGGGCGCTGAGGCCGTCGAGCTCGGCCAGCGCCGGATCGGCCTGGTCGAGCAGCGCCGGCAGCCGCCGCACCGCCTCGGCCAGCTCGCCGCGGTGGCGGGCGACCCGCCGCCCGAGCGCCCCGCCGCTGACCGCCATCCGGTGGATCGAGCCGCGCCGCTCGGCCAGCAGCGCGGCGACCCGCGAGGTCCGCTCGACCGTCCGCCGCAGCCGGTCGCGCTGGCGGTCGACGATCGCCAGCAGCCGCCGGCCCTGCTGGAGGGCGGGGTTGGTGCGGCCGAGGATCTCGTTCAGGTCCTTGCCCTTGGCCGACAGCCCCAGGCCCAGCTGGCTGATCAGGACCCGCGTCCGCTCGCCGGTCGGCAGCGACCACAGGTTGAGCAGGTCGGCCAGGTTGACGGGGCGGCCGGTCTGGGCGACGGGGATCGTCGGCGGCCGGCCGTCGCGGCCCCGCAGCGGCGGCCGCCGGCGGTCGCCCGGCTCGCAGCCGACGTAGCTCTCGGCGATCAGCCCCTCGGGCCGGATCGCGCAGCTGGCGTCCTGCCGGAGATCGGCCACGTCGCGCTCCAGCTCCAGCTCCACGCGCGCGCGGTTCTCGGGCGTCAGGGCGATCTGGCGGACGCGGCCGACGCGGGCCCCGGCGACCTTCACCAGCGAGCCCTCCTGGATCCCGCGGGCGCTGTCGAAGACGACGTCGATCCGGGTCCGCGGCTGGTCCTCGCCGTTGCGGACGACCAGCACCACCGCGACCGCGACGGCGGCCAGCGCGACCAGGGCGAGCAGCGCCTTGCGACTCACCGCTCGTCGTCCTCGCGGTCGCAGTGGACGCCGGCCGGCACCCACGGGTTCGAGCGGTCGGCGGCCGGGGCGGCGGCCGATCCCGGGCAGCGGTTGGTGAGCCCGGTCCGGATCCCCTTCTGGCCGAGCAGGTTCGGCAGCAGGTTGGGCAGGATCCCGTCGAAGAGGCCGGCGCCGAGGTTGACGCTGGCGCGGCCGTAGTTGCCGTTGGCGTCGTAGTAGCCGCCGGCGGTGCCCGCGAACCCGGCCGTGAAGCCGCCGAGCACGTCGGGGACGTAGGGCCGGATCTGGTCCATCGCCGGCACCAGCGTCCGCAGCGTCGAGCGGACGTCGCGGAGCCCGGTCTCGATCTGCGGCAGCAGCCCCGGCAGCCGGTCGAGCAGCGGGCCGGCGCGATCGACCAGGTCGGCGCCGTCGGCGAGCGCCGCCAGCAGCCGCGGCCCCGAGGCGTCGAGCCGGCGCGCGAGCACCGTCAGCGGCCCGACCAGCGGCGCCGCCGCGTCGATCGTCGGCTGCAGCCGCACCAGCGTCGGGCGGGCGCGGCGGAGGGTCGCGGTCGCGTCACGGACCAGCGCCGGCGAGCGCTCCAGGGTCCGGGTCAGCTCGGCCCGGTGCTCGGCGACCGTCCCGACCACCCGCCGGGTCGAGCGCAGCCCGACGCGCAGGTCCTGCTCGTGGGCGGCGATCGTGCCGGTCAGGGCGTCGGCGCTGCGCAGCAGCCGGTCGATCGCCGGCTCCTCGGCCGCGACGTCGGACAGCAGGTCGCCGGCGGCGGTCACGGCCGGACCGGCGGCGTCGAGCGTCCGGGCGCCGTCAGGCCCGGTCCCGGCCAGGTTCGCGTCGGCCCGCCGCAGCAGCCGCGCCAGCCGGCCGCGGGTGCGGGCGTCGAGCGCGGTCAGGACGTGGTCGAGGTCGACGATCCCGCGGACGTCGGCCGCGGCCAGCTCGCCGCCGTCGGCGATCCGCGGGCCGTCGCGCGGGCCCGGCTCCAGCGCCACCACCCGGTTCGACTGCCCGGCCAGGCCGCCGGGGGTGATCGCCGCGCGGGTGCCGCGCCGCAGCGGCCGCCAGCGGTCGTCGTCGATCCGCAGCTCGATCCGCGCCCGCCGGTCGGGGGCCAGACCGACGGCGGTCACCGCCCCGACCCGCTGGCCGGCGACGGTGACGTCGTTGCCGGGGATCAGCTGGCCGGCGTCGGCGACCCGGAAGGCGATCCGGTAGTCGTTCTCGCCGCCGCGCACGATCGCCACCACGGCGAGCGCGGCCAGGACCAGGAAGGCCGGCAGGACCAGCCGCGGGGGCAGCCTCATCCGCCCACCGGCGATCGCGGGTCGCTGCCCCAGAAGAGCTGCGTCGAGAGCAGCCCGATCGCGTGGATCCCGACGATGTTGACCGCCATCGAGCGGGCGGTCGCCGTCCCGACCCCGACCGGTCCTCCGCTCGCGTTGTAGCCGAAGTAGCAGCCGACGAGGATCACGAACGCCGACATGCTCATCCCCTTGATCAGCGAGAAGACCATGTCGAGCGGGGTCTGGAAGACCCAGAAGATCTCCAGGTAGGCCGCCGCGGAGACCCGCCCGAACTGCCAGACGACCGCGATGTACGAGCCGGCGAAGCCGACCGCCACCGCGACGATGAAGACGAACGGCAGCACGATCATGTACCCGAGCAGGCGGGTCGCGCCGAGGTAGGTGATCGCGTCGAAGCCCATCACCTCGAGCGCGTCGATCTCGTCGCTGATCCGCATCGCGCCGAGCTCGGCGACGATCCCGGTGCCGACCTTCGCGGCCATCATGTAGCCGAAGGCGTAGGGGGTGACCTCGCGCAGGTTGCAGACCGCGGTGAAGGCGCCGGCGATCGACGGCGCGCCGATCGACTGGGTGCCGTACGCGCCCTGGATCCCGCACTGCAGCCCGAGCGCGAAGACGAGCAGGAAGACCACCCCGACCGAGCCGGAGATCAGGATCCCGGCCTGGCGGACCGACTCGCCGGCGAAGGCCAGCACGCGTCCGCTGAGGACCCGCACGATCACCTGCCAGGCGAAGTGCAGGATCTCGCCGAACCGCTCCAGCCCGTCGCGCGCGCTGGCCATCAGCGGACCGCCGAGAGGTCGGGGCTGAGCGCCAGCAGCGCCTGGGTGAAGGCGTAGTCGACCAGCCCGACGGCCAGGAAGGTCAGCACCACGGCCTCGTTGACCGCCCGCCCGACGCCGGCCGCGCCGCCCTCGGCGGTCAGCCCCTTGTAGCAGCAGACGATCGCGATGATCCCGCCGAAGATCGCCGTCTTCACGAACGACGCCGCCACCTCGAGCGTGGCCGCGTTGTCGAAGTAGGCGTGGAAGAAGACGCCGCTCGACGAGCCGTTGACGATCGCCACCAGCAGCCCGGCGAGCGAGCCGAAGACGAGCGCGAAGACGTTGAAGACCATCGTCACGATCACCAGCGCCAGGAACCGCGGGACGACGAGGTTGGTGATCGGGTCGACGCCCAGCACCGAGAGCGCGTCCAGCTCCTCGCGGATCTTGCGCGCCCCGAGGTCGGCGCACATCGCCGTGCCGGCCACCCCGGCCATCACGATCGCGCAGACCAGCGGCGCGAACTCGCGGATCACGGTGATCGAGAAGAGCCCGCCCATCCGGTCGATCGCCCCGACCAGGTTGAGGAAGCCGGCGGCCTGGATCCCCGCGGGCCCGTACGACATCGCCACCGCGGCGAGCACCAACGGCATCCAGCCGACCCGCATCGCGAACGCGATCTGGGAGACCAGCTCGGGCCCGAAGGCCAGCGGCGTGCGGATGATCGCCCGGGTCGTGCGCAGCAGCAGCACGCCCATCGCGCCGACCGTGCCCGGCAGCGCGGTCAGGGGTCCGCCGGTGACCGGCACCATGCTCACGACGGGACCCTCTCCGACCGGCCGGACGCGTCGCGGGCCGCAGCTGATCGCGCCCCGGACCGGCGTGCGCGCAGGGGGCTTCCCACTCCCGGATGAAGGCCTCCCGCCAGCATGGGACGATGTGACCCTAGCAGTATCAGCGTCACGCGATCAGGGGTGGACGAACGGTGGACGGCCGTGCCGTCCGCGGGCGATCGGGGACGTGGTCGCGGGCCAGCCTCGCAGGCCCCGCGCGCGTCATTCGGGGACCCGAGGCGGCAGGTCGACGGCCACCCGCTCGACCGCCGGCCGGCGTGTGATCCCGCGCCGGATCCGCAGGTAGGTGGGGCCGAAGATCCGCAGCGGCGGCAGCAGCCAGAAGACCGGCGTCGCCAACCGCGAGAGCCCGGCGAGCAGCCGGAACATCGCCTGCCGGCGACGGTTCCACGGCAGCCCGAAGCGCTCGCGCAGGACCGGCCCCAGCAGCCCGCCGGTGATCAGCAGCCCGATCCGCGCCGCCGGTGCGCTGACGATCCGCCAGAGCCACCCGGGCAGCCCCGGCAGCGGCGGCGCCGGCGGGGCCAGCACCAGCCGCAGCACCTGGTCGACCGCCGGCGTGTGCTCCAGCCGCTCGGCGATCGTGCGGTCGCGCAGCGCCTCGGCCTGCTCCCAGCTGTCGGGCAGGTCGCGCTCGCGGACGCCGAGCAGCCGCCCGACCCGCCGCCACTCCTGCCACAGCTGGTCGCGCTGGGCCGGCCGCAGCCGCCGGCCGAGCGCCCGGTGGCCGCCGATCATGCCCTCGGCCAGGGTCAGCTGGACCCAGGCGTAGGCCTCGGGCTCGAGCGCGTTGTAGCGGCGGCCCTGCTCGTCGACCCCGCGGATCCCGCGGTGCATCGCCCGCACCCGCCGGCCCATCTCGGCCGCCGCCTCCGGTCCGCCGTAGACCATCGTCGAGACGAAGTCGAGGGTCCGGTGGAGGCGGCCCCACGGGTCGAGCTCGAAGGCCGAGTGCTCGTGGACGCCGGCGCCGACGGTCGGGTGGGCGACCTGCAGCAGCAGCACGTAGACCGACGAGCCGACCATCCGCAGGTCGGAGCCGTAGCGCCAGGTGACGCCGCGCCGCGACGGCACCAGCGCGGCGGCCTCTTCGGGCGGAGGGAGGACGGACGGGGCCATGGCGCCGATGCTCTCCGCTCAGAGACCGAGCGTCTTGCCGATGATGTCGCGCTGGATCTCGGAGGTGCCGCCGTAGATCGTCGAGACGACCGTGTCGCGCACGTGGCGCTCCATGTCGAACTCGGTCGCGTAGCCGTACCCGCCCATCATCTGCATCCCCTCGAGCGCCGCGTGCTTGGCCAGCTCGGTGGTCTTCAGCTTCACCATCGAGCTCTCGCGGGCCAGCATCGCAGTCGGGTCGGCGTCGACCTGGCGGGCGACGTCGTAGGTCAGCAGCCGCGCGCACTCCAGCTCGAGCGCGATGTCGGCCAGCCGGTGCTTGAGCGCCTGGAAGCTGCCGATCGGACGGCCGAACTGCTGCCGCTGCTTGACGTAGGCGAGCGTGTCGTCGAAGGCCCGCTGGGCGCGGCCGAGCATCATCGCGCCGAGGATCAGCCGCTCGGTGTTGAGGCCGGCCATCAGCTGGGTCCAGGCGCCGTCGACCCGACCGACGACGGCCGCGTCGGGCAGGAAGGCGTCGGTGAAGTACACGTCGGCCTGCTCGCGGCCGCCCATCGTGCTGATCGCGCGGATCTCGACCCCCTCGGTCGGGACCGGCACGTCGAACATCGTCAGCCCCTCGTGCTTGGCGCCACCCGGCGTCGAGCGGGCCACCAGCAGGATGTGCCGGCACCAGGGGCCGTTGCTGATCCAGGTCTTCTGGCCGTTGATCCGCCAGCCGCCCTCGACCCGCTCGGCCCGGCAGGCGAGCGCGCCGACGTCCGAGCCGGCCTCGGGCTCCGACATCGCGATCGCCTGCGAGTCGCCGGCCACGATCCCGCCGATCACCGCCCGCTGCTGCTCGGGGCTGCCGAACTTCTCGAACGCGGCGCCGACGATCCAGGTCGGGCCGATCCCGCTGATCGGGGCCAGGCCGCGCTGGCTCTCCTCCAGGAAGAGGCACATGTCGACCGTGCTGCCGCCGAGCCCGCCGTGCTCCTCGCGGAACGCGATCCCCAGCCAGCCGAGCTCGGCGAGCTTGCGGTTCAGCGGCTCGCTGTGGGGCTGGCTGCCGCCGTCGGTCAGCGCGTCGCGCTGCTCGCGGGTGCCGCACTCGCGGGCACAGAAGTCGCGGATGGCGGCGACGAGCGCCTGCTGCTCGTCGGTCAAATCGAGGGGCACGGTGCTCCTTGCGGTGGGAACGGCGGCGGCCGCGGGCGACGTCGGACTTGACGTGGGCGGCCGCGCGGACGATGGTACATCTGTCGCTAACTTGTCTCAACCCGTGGAGACGGCACGATGACCGACCTATCCGACGAGCCCACCCTGCTCGACGCCGACAGCGTGCTCTGGCGCGTGGCCGGCGACGTGCGCGTCTTCCTGCTGCTGGGCCGGGCCTTCCTACTGCAGGTGGCGCACCCGACGATCGGCGCCGGCGTCGCCGACCACTCGAGCTTCCGCGAGGACCCGTGGGGCCGCCTGCAGGGCTCGTTCGGGCTGGTGCTGCGGACGATCTACGGCGCCGACGGGGCCGCGGTCGGCGCCCAGGTGCGGGCGTCGCACCGCGGGATCCGCGGCGTCAAGCCCGACGGCTCGCGCTACAGCGCCTTCGAGCCCGAGGCCTACTGGTGGGTGCTGGCCACCGGCGTCGACGGCAACCGCACGCTGCGCGGCTGGTCGAGGCACCCGCTGACCCGCGGCGAGGAGGCGCGGATGTACGACGAGTTCCGCGAGGTCGGCCGCCGCTTCGGCCTCCGCGACCGCGACATGCCGGCCGACCTGGCCGCGTTCGACCGCTGGTACGGCGAGATGCTGCGCGAGCGGATCGAGCGGACGCCGATGGTCGACGCCTTCCTGGAGACCCTCGGCGCCAGCCCGCCGCCCCCGCACGTGCCGGCGCTGGCCTGGCTGCCGATGCGGATCGCGGCCGGACGGGCGGCGACGGTGGCCAGCATCGGCACCCTCCCGCCGGCGGTCCGCGAGCGGCTGGAGCTGCCCTGGAGCGGCCGGATGCAGCTGGAGCTGGAGCTGCTGCGGACGGCGGCCCGGCGGGTCGACCTGCTGCCGTGGCGGCTGCGCTACCTGCCGCTGGCGCAGGCGGCCTACGGGCGGGCCCAGCGGGCGCCGGGCGCGGCCGGGCGGACGGCCGCCGCGGCCTAGACGGCGGCGGTCCGCGGTCCGGCCGATCGGCGGGTGCCGCGCCCGCCAGCGGTCGGTACCGTGCGGTACCGGCGGCCGCTCCGGACCGCCGGCGAGCCCCGAACGCGACGAGGTCCCCGGATGCCGATCGACCTGAACCCCAGCCCCGAGAGCGCCGAGCTGCGCGAGCGCACGGCGGCCTTCGTGCGCGAGACGGTGATCCCCGAGGAGGAGGCGCTGGGCGGCGTGCCCGGGCCGGCCGGTGGCGAGGGCGAGGCGCTGCGGTCGCGGCTGCAGGACGCGGCCAAGGCGGCCGGGATCTTCGCCCCCCACGCCCCGGTCGACGTCGGCGGGCACGGACTCGGGATGAGCGACCGGGCGCCGGTCTTCGAGGCCGCCGGCTACTCGCTGCTGGGCCCGCTGGCGCTCAACATCGCCGCCCCCGACGAGGGCAACGTCCACCTGCTGGCCGAGGTCGCGAACCCCGAGCAGCGCGAGCGCTACCTGGCGCCGCTGGCCAGCGGCGCGACCCGCTCCTGCTTCGCGATGACCGAGCCGGCGCCGGGCGCGGGCTCGGATCCGGCCGCGCTGGCGACGACCGCGACCCGGGTCGACGGCGGCTGGCGGATCGACGGCCGCAAGTGGTTCATCACCGGTGCCGACGGGGCCGGCTTCGCGATCGTGATGGCGCGGACGTCGGGCGCCGCGGGCGACCGCGGCGGGGCGACGATGTTCCTCGTCGACGCCGGCGCGCCGGGGATGACCGTCGGCCGCCACATCGACACCCTCGACCAGACCTTCTTCGGCGGCCACTGCGAGCTGACGTTCGAGGACTGCCGGGTCGGCGACGACGCGATCCTGGGCGCGCTCGACGAGGGCTTCCGCTACGCCCAGGTGCGGCTGGCGCCGGCGCGGCTGACCCACTGCATGCGCTGGCTGGGGATCGCCCGCCGGGCCCAGGACATCGCCGTCGCGCGGGCGGCCGAGCGCGAGCTGTTCGGCTCGCCGCTGGCCGAGCTGGGGATGGCGCAGGCGATGATCGCCGACAACGAGATCGACGTCGCCGCCGCGCGCGGGCTGATCGTGCGCTCGTGCTGGGAGCTGGACCAGGGCCGCTCGGGCGCCCAGTCGAGCGCGATCGCCAAGACCTTCTGCGCCGAGGCGACCTGGCGGGTGGTCGACCGGGCGCTGCAGCTGTGCGGGGCGCTGGGGGTCTCGGGCGACGCGCTGCTGTCGCGCTACCTGCGCGAGGTTCGACCGTTCCGGATCTACGACGGACCGTCCGAGACCCACCGCTGGGCGATCGCGCGGCGGGTGGTGCGGGCGGCCCGCCGCGACGGCTGACTCTCACGAACGACGCTCCGGCGCGCCAACCCGAGCGGCGACGCGCCAACTTCGGCTCCAGAACCCGGATCTTTCGTCCCTGGCGCGACACGAAGGGCGCCCGAACAGGAGAATGCGCGGCCCGGATCCAGCGGACGTGTACGCCCGTCGGATCCTTCGAAACCGAAAGATCCGACGGAGTCCGATGTCCACCATCACGCCCGCCGCCGCCAGCGACGCCGCGCCGCCCGAGCCCTCCTCGTGGAAGGCGACGCTGGCGCCGTACGCCCGGCCCCACGTCGGTCGCAGCCTGCTCGACCTGCTGACCTCGGTCGTGCCCTACGTGCTGCTGTTCGCGGCGATGTACCTGGCGCTCGACGTCTCGTACCTGCTGACGCTGGCGCTGTCGGTGCCGGCCGCCGGGTTCCTGCTGCGGACCTACATCGTCTTCCACGACTGCGCCCACGGGTCGTTCCTGCCGACCAAGCGCGGCAACCAGTGGCTGGGCCGGGTGATGGCGCTGATCGTCTACACGCCGTTCAGCGCCTGGCGCCACGACCACGCGATCCACCACGCGACGGCGGGCGACCTGGACCGGCGCGGCGGCGGCGACGTGCCGACGCTGACCGTCGACGAGTACCTGGCGATGTCGTGGGGCGGCCGGCTCGGCTACCGGCTGTTCCGCAACCCGTGGGTGATGTTCACGATCGGGCCGTTCTACGCGCTGGTGATCCAGCCGCGGCTGGTGCCGAAGGACGCGCGGCCGCGGATCAAGCGCAGCATCCACCTGACCAACGTGGTGCTGGCGCTGGCGATCGCCGGCCTCTGCCTGCTGATGGGCCCGGTCCAGTTCCTGCTGGTGCAGGCGCCGCTGGTGCTGCTGGCCGGCGGCGCGGGCGTCTGGCTCTTCTACGTCCAGCACCAGTTCGAGGACGTCTACTGGGAGTGCGGCGAGAACTGGAGCTACGCCGACGCGGCGCTGCAGGGCTCCTCGTACCTGAAGCTGCCCCAGCCGCTCCAGTTCTTCACCGGCAACATCGGGCTCCACCACGTCCACCACCTGAGCGCGCGGATCCCGAACTACAACCTCCAGCGCGCGCACGAGGAGAACGCCATCTTCCACGGCGTCCCCGTGCTCTCGATCGCCGACGGCTTCCGCGCCACCCGCCTGAAGCTGTGGTGCCGCGAGCGCCGCCGGCTGGTGACCTTCGCCGAGGCGCGGGTCGCGGCGGCGCCGGCCGCCTAGGCCGCCGGCGCGCGGTCGGCGACCGGCGCGTCGGGCAGGAAGATGTCGATCCCGAGCGGGGCGTCGCCGGGGATCGTGCGGTAGCCGGAGAGGTCCTCGACGCCCTCGGCCCAGAGGACCTCGTCGTCGACGAAGAAGTTGCCCGTGCAGCCGCGGGCGTCGCGGGTGAGGATCGCGTGGGCGGCGTCGGCCATGATCTCGGGCGTGCGGGCGCGGGCGATCGACTCCTCGCCCCCGAGCAGGTTGCGGACCGCCGCGGTCGCGATCAGGGTCCGCGGCCAGAGCGAGTTGGCCGCGACGCCGTCGGGGCGCAGCTCCTCCGCGAAGCCGAGCGTGGTCATCGACATCCCGTACTTGGCCAGCGTGTAGCCGAGGTGGCCGCCGAACCAGCGCGGGTCCAGGTCGAGCGGCGGCGAGAGGGTCAGGACGTGCCCGTTCGGCGCCCGCTTCAGGTGCGGCATCGCGGCCTGGACCAGGGCGAAGGTGCCGCGGATCTCGATCTGCTGCATCAGGTCGAACGACTTCAGCGGCAGCTCGGCGGTCGGTCGCAGGTCGATCGCCGAGGCGTTGTTGACCACCACGTCGATCCCCCCGAAGGCGTCGACCGTGCGCGCGACGGCGTCGGCCACCGCGTCGCCGTCGCGGACGTCGCCGACGATCGCCAGCGCCCGGCCGCCGGCGGCCTCGATCTCCGCCGCCGCGGTGTGGACGGTGCCCTCCAGCTTCGGGTGCGGCTGGTCGGTCTTGGCCAGCAGCGCCACGTTGGCGCCGTCGCGGGCGGCCCGCAGCGCGATCGCCAGGCCGATGCCGCGGCTGCCGCCGGACATCAGGATCGTCTTGCCGGAGAGGGTGCGGTCGGTGGTCATCTCGGGTTCCTCGCGGTCGATCTGCACACGGTCGTGCGCAGAGCCGCAGGGTTGCATCTGCGTACGGTCGTGTCAAGATGGCGCTCGTGGCGACCACCCGGACCTACGGCGGCCAGACCGCGGACGAGCGCGGCGAGGAGCGGCGCGCGCGGCTGCTGGCCGCGGCGCTCGAGCTGTTCGGCGAGGAGGGCCTGAGCGGGATCGGGGTCCGCTCGGTCAGCGGCCGCGCCGGCCTCGCCACGCGCTACTTCTACGAGAGCTTCGCCAACCGCGAGGCGCTGCTGACCGCGCTCTACGACGCGGTCGCGCGCGAGATCTCCGACGAGATCTTCCGCGCCGCGGCGGCCGCGCCCGACGACGCCCGCAGCAAGGTCCGGGCGGCGATCGAGGGCTGCCTGCGGATCTTCGAGGAGGACCCGCGCAAGGGCCGGATCGTCTTCGCCGACTCGGCCGTCGACCCGTCGCTGGCCGCCGCCCGCGAGACGATGCTCCAGAAGTGGGCCCACCTCAGCCGCCGCCACGGCGAGCGCTTCTACGGCGCCCACGCCGACGACGACGCGGCGCGGGTGGTCAGCCTGATGCTGACCGGCGGCGTCGGCGTGCTCGCCAACTGGTGGCTCGACGACCCGACCCGGGCCCCGCGCGAGACCTTGGTCGAGCAGGCGTCGGCGCTCTACGTCGCGGCCGCCGAGATGGTCTTCGGGCGGCCGCCGGCGGGCAGCGCGTCAGGGTAACCTAACTCGCGATGTCCGCCCCGCTCCCGGGTGCCGTCGACGTCGCGCCTCCTCCCGACCCACCGGTCCGCGGCGCCCACCTGTTCCGTCAGGTCGTGCGCGACGAGCGGCGACGGATCGCGATCAGCGCGGCCGGCGGGATCCTGCACCAGACCACCGAGGCGCTGGTCCCGGTCGTGATCGGCGTCGTCGTCGACCGCGCGATCGCCCCCGGCGACGGCGGCGCGCTGGTGCTGTGGCTGGCGCTGCTGGCGGCGCTGTTCGTCGTCCTGACCCTCGCCTACCGGATCCAGTTCACCGTCGGGATGCGGGCCCGCGAGGAGCGCGAGCACGACCTGCGGCTGCGGCTGACCCGGCGGATCCTCGACCCGGCCGGGATCGCCGTCGGCGGCTCCCACGCGCCGGCCGACGCGGTCGGCTCGACCGGGGCGCTGGTCAACGTCGCCGGCTCCGACGCGCGCGAGACCGCCCAGGGGCTGCAGGGCGTCGTGGTCGGGATCGCCGCCGTCGCCGCGCTCGCCGTCTCGGCCGTCGCGCTGCTGACGATCTCGCTGCCGCTGGGACTGCTGATCCTGCTCGGCACCCCGCCGGTGGTGGTGGCGCTGGCCCTGATCGCGCGGCCGCTGGAACGGCGCAGCGCCGCCCAGCAGGCGCGCGCCGCCGAGGCGGCCAGCGTCGCCAGCGACCTGGTCCGCGGGATCCGCGTCCTGAAGGGGATCGGCGGCGAGCGGGCCGCGGTCGAGCGCTACCGCGGGGCCAGCCAGCGGGCCAAGGACGCGACCCTGCGGGCGGCGGTCGCCGACAGCGTGCTGGAGGGCGCGAACGTCCTGATCGGCGGCGCCTTCCTGGCGCTGGTCGCCTACGTCGGCGGGCGGCTGGCGCTCGACGGCCAGATCTCGATCGGCGACCTGGTAGCCGCGGTCGGCCTGACCCAGTTCCTGATCGGCCCGCTCCAGCGGCTCGGCTGGGCGCTCGGGCTGCTGGCCCAGGCGCGCGGATCGGCCGGCCGGGTGGCGACGGTGCTGGCCGTCCCGCCGGCGGTCGCCGGCGGCAGCGCGCCGCTGCCCCCGGAGCCGGCCGGGGCGCTGCGGGTCGACGGGCTCGACCTCGGTCCCGGCGGGCCGCTGACCTTCCACGTCGCCGCCGGCGAGCAGGTCGGGATCGTCGCCCCCGACCCCGCCGAGGCGACCCGGCTGCTCGACCGGCTGGCCCGCCGCCGCGACCCGCGGGCGGGCACGATCGCGGTCGACGGGACGGCGATCGACGCGCTGCCGGTGGCCGACGCCTACCGGCTGCTGCTGGTCGCCGACCACGACGCCGACCTCTTCGCCGGCAGCGTCGAGGAGAACCTGACCGCCGCCGTCGCCGGGCCGCCGCTGGACGGCGACCGCCGCGCCGCGCTGCTGGCCGCGTCGGGAGCCGACGAGGCGATCGCCGCGCTGCCCGACGGCGCCGACTCCCCCGTCGGCGAGCGCGGCGGACGACTCTCCGGCGGGCAGCGGCAGCGGGTGGCGCTGGCCCGGGCGCTGGCCGCCGACCCGCCGGTGCTCGTGCTCCACGACCCGACGACCGCGGTCGACGCCGTCACCGAGGCCCGGATCGCCACCGGCCTGGCCGCGATCCGCCGCGACCGCACCACGCTGGTGATCGCCACCAGCCCCGCGCTGCTGGCCGCCTGCGACCGGGTGCTGCTGCTGGAGGGCGGACGGATCGCCGCCGCCGGCGCCCACGACGAGCTGGCCCGGACCGTCGACCGCTACCGCGAGGCGGTGCTGCGGTGAGCGCCCCCGAGCTGCTGCCGACCGCGACCCCGCGCGAAGCCCGCCGGACCGTCGCCGCGCTCGCCCGCGACCACCGCGGGCTGGCCGTCGCGACGCTCCTGGTGCTGCTCGGCGCGGCCGCCGTCGGCCTGGTCGTGCCGCCGCTGCTGGGGCGGCTGGTCGACGTGGTCGTCGACGGCGACGGGTCGGGCGCGCTGACCGCGCCGGCGCTGCTGCTGGCCGCGGCGGCGCTCGTCCAGGGCCTGCTCTCCGGGGCCGGCGCCGCGCTGACCGCGCGACTCGGCGAGACGATCCTCGCCCGCCTCCGCGAGCGGGTGGTGGCGCGGGCGCTGGCGATCCCGGTCGCACGGCTGGAGCGGGCCGGGACCGGCGACCTGCTGAGCCGGGTCAGCGGCGACGTCGCGGTCGTCTCGCAGGCGGTCACGTTCGTCTTCCCCGCGATCGCCCGCGCCGGGCTGACGGTCGCACTGACCGTCGTCGGCCTGCTGCTGCTCGACTGGCGGCTGGCGCTGGCCGCGCTGGTGGCGGCGCCGATCCAGCTGCTCGGCCTGCGCTGGTACCTGCGGACGGTGGTGCCGATCTACCGCCGCCAGCGCGAGGCCCAGGGCGAGCGCACCCAGCAGCTGCTCGACGCGGTCGGCGGTGCCGCGACCGCCCGCGCGCTCGGGCTCGGCGCGGGCCGCGAGGAGCGGGTCCGGGCCGGGTCGCAGACCGCGCTCGACGTGGCGATGCTGGCCGTCGCGCGGCTGCGCGGGTTCCTCCACGTGCTCAACGGGGCCGAGCTGCTGGGGCTGTCGGCGGTGCTCGTGACCGGCTTCCTGCTGGTCGACGCCGACGCGATCACCGTCGGCACCGCGACCGCCGGCGCGCTCTACTTCCACCGCGCGTTCGACCCGATCGGCGAGCTGCTGATGCTCTTCGACGACCTCCAGGAGGCGACCGCCGCCGTCGCGCGGCTGGTCGGCGTGGCCGAGCTCGCGCCCGAGCCGGAGCCCGAGCGCCCGGCCCGGCCCGGCGACGGGTCGATCGCGGTCGAGGGCGTCCGCCACGGCTACGTCGACGGCCACCCGGTCCTGCACGGGATCGACCTGCGGGTGGCGGACGGCCACCGGGTGGCCCTGATCGGCACCACCGGCGCGGGCAAGACCACGCTGGCGAAGCTGATCGCCGGCATCCACCGGCCGACCGACGGCGACGTCCGGATCGGCGGCGCGCGGCTCGAGGAACTCGGCGCCGACGGGGCCCGGCGGACGGTCGCGCTGGTCACCCAGGAGGTCCACGTCTTCGCCGGGACGCTCGCCGACGACCTGCGGCTGGCCGCGCCCGAGGCCGACGAGCCGCGGCTGTGGTCGGCGCTCGACCAGGTCGGGGCCGCCGACTGGGTGCGGGCGCTGCCCGACGGGCTCGCGACCGTCGTCGGCGAGGGCGGCCAGCGGCTGACGGCGACCCAGTCGCAGCAGCTGGCGCTGGCGCGGGTGGTGCTGCGCGACCCACCGGTGGTGCTGCTGGACGAGGCGACGGCCGAGGCCGGCAGCGCCGGCGCCCGGACGCTGGAGGCCGCCGCCGACCGGGCGCTGGCCGGCCGCACCGCGCTGGTCGTCGCCCACCGGCTGACCCAGGCGGCGAGCGCCGACCGGATCGTGGTGCTCGAGGCCGGCCGGGTGGTCGAGGAGGGCGCTCACGACGAGCTGCTGGCCCGCGGCGGCCGCTACGCGCGCCTGTGGAGCGCCTGGTCCGCCCCCCGCTCGCGTGGCGGTTGACCCCCGGCGTCCGGGGCCGATCCGCCACGCGAGAGCTTCGACGGCCTAGCGGCCGCCCTTGCGCAGCGCCCGCAGCTCGGGCCAGGGGCGCGTGTTCGCGACGTCGGCGGCCGACAGCCAGGCGCGGCGAGCGGTCGCCACGCCCCAGCGGGTGTTGGTCAGCGTGTCGGTGCGGTGGGCGTCGGAGTCGATCGTCAGCAGCACCCCGGCGTCGCGCGCCGCGCGGGCGTGGACGTCGTTGAGGTCGCGGCGGCGCGGCGAGCCGTTGATCTCCAGGAAGGTGCCGGTCCGCTTGGCCGCCGCGATCACCGCGTCGACGTCGAGGTCGTAGGGGAACCGCTCCTCCAGCTTGCGGCCGGTCGGGTGGCCGATCACGTCGACCAGCGGGTGCTCGCAGGCGGCGACGATCCGGGCGGTCGGGTCGCTGGTGAAGGCGGTGTGGACCGAGGCGACGATCCAGTCCAGCTCGGCCAGCAGCTCGTCGTCGTAGTCGAGCGAGCCGTCGACGCCGATGTTCACCTCGCTGCCGGCGAGGACGGTGATCCCCTCCAGCTCGTCGTCGACCGCGCGGACCTCGGCGATCAGCTCCCGCAGCCGCTCGGGCGAGACCGCGTTGCCGAACCCGTGCGACGCCGAGTGGTCGGTGATCGCCACGTAGTCGAGCCCGAGCGCCCGCGCCGCCTCCGCCATCTCGCGCACGCTGGCGGTGCCGTCGCTGGCGGTGGTGTGCATGTGCAGGTCGCCGCGCAGGTCGCCCGGCTCGATCAGCGGCGGCAGCTCGGACAGCTGCAGCTCGCCGCGGTCCTCGCGCAGCTCCGGCGGGATCCACGGCAGCCCGAGCCGCGCGTAGACGTCCTCCTCGCGCGCGAACCGCTCGCTCTGGCCGGTCTCGTCGTCGAGGATCCCGTACTCGGAGACGTGCAGCCCGCGGCGGACCGCCGCCTCGCGGATCGCGACGTTGTGGGCCTTCGAGCCGGTGAAGTGCTGGAGCAGGTTGCCGAACTGCTCGGGAGCGACCACCCGCAGGTCGATCGCGATCCCCGACTGGGCGACGGCGTGGGCCCCGGCGACGCCCGAGCGCTCGACCTCGGCGATCAGCTCGGAGCCGGCGAAGGCGTCGATCAGCGCCCGCGGATCGTCGGCGGTGGCGATGATGTCGAGGTCCTTGACCGTGTCGGCCCAGCGGCGGGCGGAGCCGGCCAGCTCGACCCGGTCGCTGGACGGGTGGGCGCGCAGCTCCTCGACCAGCGCCTCGCCGACGGCCAGCGCCCGCGACAGGATCTCGCGCTTGGGCCCGTCGACCGCGTCGCCGGCGGCGTCGAGCGCGGCCAGCAGCTTCTCCTCGCTCTTGGCCCCGAACCCGGCCAGGTCGCGGACCTTGTGCTGCTCGATCGCCGTCCGCAGCGCCTGCGGGCCGTCGACCCCGAGCGCGTCGAACAGCTTGCGGGCCCGCTTCGGCCCCAGTCCCGGCAGCCGGGTGATCACGATCAGGCCGGCCGGCACCCGCCCGCGCAGCTTCTCCAGCGCCGGGATCGTGCCGGTCTCGATCAGCGCGGTCAGCTTCTCCTCCAGCGTCTTGCCGACGCCGGCCAGCTCGGTGACCGTGCCCTCGCGGGTCATCGCCGCCACCGACCGCGGCGCGTCGCGGATCGCCTTCGCCGCGTTGCGGTAGGCGAGCACGCGGTGGACCACCGCACCGTCCAGCTCGTAGAGGTCGCCGAGCTCGTCCAGCAGCTCGGCGATCGCGGCGTTCGAGGGATCCTTCGCGGCGGCCATGGCTGGGTGCGAGGCTAGCGCCTGCTCCACACGGCCCGAGCGCGGCGGCCGGCGTGCGCCGCGGTGGTGGGGTCGTGGCGCGCCAGGACTGGGATACTGGGACCGATGTCCGGGGCACCTCGTACCCGCCTGACCTTCGCCGAGCGTCGGGCCGAGATCCTCGACGCGGCCGCCCGCGTGATCGTCGCCCAGGGTCTGCACGCCTTCCGGATCCGCGACGTCGCCGACGAGGCCGGGGTCTCGCAGCCGCTCGTCTCGACCCACTTCCGCTCGCGCGAGGAGCTGATCCTCGAGGCGTTCGTGCGCGCCGACGAGCGCTCGCTGCAGGCGCTCCAGGCCGAGGACGACGCCGACGCGCCCGGTCGCGCGCGGCTGACGACGTTCCTCCACGGCTGCGTCCGCGCCGACGCCGAGCCGGACGACGGCCTCGAGCTGTGGCACCAGGTCTGGACCCACGCGACCTTCTCGACCGTGATCCACGAGGCGGTCCGGACCCGCCAGGCGGCCTGGATCACCCACGTCGCCGGCCTGATCGAGGCCGGTCAGGCCGACGGCAGCATCGCCGACGGCGTCGACCGCGAGCGGGTCGCGCTGTTCCTGATCACCGTGGTCGACGGGCTGGCGCCGTCGCTGCGGTCGAGCCTGATCGATCGGGCGCAGGCGGCGAGCGTCGTCGACGACGGGGTCGACGCGATGCTGGGGCCGGCGGCGTAGCGGTCGTCCGCCGGCGGCGCGCGGCGCGGTGGCGCGCCAGCTCGATCGCCCCGGCCAGCAGCAGCGAGAGCCCGAACCCGAGCGCCAGCCCCTTCAGCGGCTGGTCCTCGAAGGCGTGGCCGCCGAGGTAGCCGATCATCGCGCTGTAGACGCCCCACGAGAGCGCGGCGACCGCGACGAAGGGGGTGAACGTCCGCCGCGGGTAGGCGACGGCACCGGCGGTCAGGGTCACCGCCGTCCGGCCGCCCGGGATGTAGCGGGCGACGATCAGGATCGTGCCGCCCCGTTGCACCAGCGTGTCGCGGGCCCAGAGGAAGGCCGCGTGGCGGCGGGTGCCCTCCCGCAGCCGCCGCTGGAGCGGACCACCGGCCTTGCGGCCGATCAGGTACGAGAGGTGGTCACCCACGAACGCGCCGCCGGCCGCCGCCGCGATCACCGGCACGATGCTCGGCTCGCCCGCGGCGGCGAAGACGCCGGCGGTGATCACCAGGCTCTCGCTGGGGACGGCGGGCAGGAAGCCGTCGATCGCCGCGAAGGCGAAGATCGCGACGAAGAACCAGGGCGACGAGACGGCGCCCTCGGCCAGGTCGAGCAGGTCGTCGATCACGGGGCGGCGGCCGGCGCGGCGTGGGGGGACGGGACCACGCCATCGACGGTACGGCGCGGCTTCGGCGCTGTCGTCGACCGGAAGGGTGAAGCGGCTCCCCCGCGGCTCCGCCGGAAGTCGCACGGCCCCCCGGGGAGCGGTCGGGGTCGGTCCCCGACGACGGTCGCGGGTCGGCCGCCGCGCGCGCTGCCGGTCCGGATATTCCGCACACTAAGTAATGATACGATCATCAATACCAGTCGCCCCTGGCCGCGGATTCCCTGCGCGCCCGCTCCGGCGATCGCTCATGTCCGACCTGCTGCTGCACCCCCCGCGCTCCGGCGCCCCCGTCCCGACCACCCTCGCGACCCCGGCTCCTGCCCCTGCCCCGACCCCGGCCTCGCCGGTGGCCGCGGCGCTGCGCGCGCCCGGCGTGGCGCGGCTGCTGGCGCTGTCGCTGGTGGCCCGGGCCCCCGAGGCGGTGCTCGGACTGCTCTTCATCCTGCGGGTCCGCGACCTCGGCGGCAGCTACGCGCTCGGCGGCGCGGTGGCGGCGGCCGGCGCGCTCGGCATCGCGGCCGGCGCCCCGCTGCTCGGCCGCGCGATCGACCGCCGCGGCCAGCTGCTGGTGCTGACCGTCAGCGCGGTCGTCGCCGCCGCCACGCTGCTCGCCGCCGGCCTGCTGCCGGCGGGGACCTCGCCGCTGGCGCTGCTGCCGCTGGCCGTGATCGGCGGCGCCGCCCAGCCCCCGGTCGCCGCCTGCCTGCGGACGCTCTTCCGGCGGATGCTGCCCGACCCCGACGTCCGCCACGCGGCGCTGGCGGTCGAGGCCTCGCTGCAGGAGCTGTCGTTCATGGTCGGGCCGCTGGTCTTCGTCAGCCTGGTGGCGGCCCACGACCCGGCGCTCGGCATGGTCTTCGCGGCCGCCGCGCTGCTGCTGTCGACGCTGGCCTTCGCCGGCTCGCGGCCGTCGCGGACGATGCCCGCCCTGCGCAGCGCCGGCAGCCGCGGCGGCGCGCTGCGGTCGCCCGCGATCCGGACGCTGCTGGCCGTCGGCCTCGGCGTCGGCGCCACCTTCGGCGCGGCCGAGGTGACGATCACCGCCGCCGCCGAGCACGCGGGCGGCGCCGGCACGGTCGGCCTGCTGCTGGCCGCCTACGGCACCGGCAGCCTGATCGCCGGCCTCTACGCCGCCAGCCGCGGCGCGTCGCCGCACCCGATCCGGACGCTGACCGTGCTGCTGGTGGCGGCGGCCGCCGGCCACGGGCTGCTGGCGGTGACGGCCGGCAACCTGTGGGCGCTCGGCGGCGCGCTGATGCTGGCCGGCGCGGCGGTCGCCCCGCTGTTCGCCGTCGTCTACGCGCTGACCGGCGAGCTGGCCGCCAAGGGCACGACGACCGAGGCCTACACCTGGCTCGGCAGCGGGATCTTCGCCGGCGCCGGCCTCGGCTCGGCGCTCGGCGGGGTCCTGATCGACGGGCTCGGCGTGGCGTCGGCGTTCGCGCTCGCCGCCGCGACCACGGCCGCCGCCGCGCTCGTGGTCTGGCTCGCCGCCGACAGCCTGCGGGCGTCGTAGGCCGTACCGCGGCCGCCCCGCTGCGACGTTCCGGTCGCTGACCGACCGGAACGTCACAGCCGGCGGGCGGACGCGCGATGATCGACCGGTGAGCACCGTCCGCACCCGGCTGCCCGACCCGCAGCGCCTGCTGGCGATCTCGGCCCGCGGCGCCTGGGATCCGGAGGCGATCGACCTGACCGCCGACCGGGCGGCCTGGCCGGGGCTGCCCGAGGACGTCCGCCGGCGGACGCTCGGCCTGCTGGCCGGGTTCCTGGTCGGCGAGCGGGCGGTCGCCGAGCACCTGGCGCCGTTCGCCCCGGTGGCCGACGATCCCGGTCTGACCGAGGTGCTGCGGGCGCAGGCGCGCGAGGAGCAGCGGCACGCGCGGGCGCTGGAGCGGCTGTGGTCGGCGCTGGCCGCTCCCGCGCAGGATCCGCGACCGCTGCTCGACCCGGCCTTCGTGGCGCTCTTCGAGCAGCGGCTGCCGGCGGTCGCGGCGACGCTCGACGCGGCGGGGCTGGGCGCGGCGGTCGCGCTCTACCACGGGCTGCTGGAGGGCGTGGTGTTCGTCGCCGGCCAGCACGCGCTGGTCGACCTGGCGGCGGAGCACGGCCTGGAGGGCGTGCGCGAGAGCTTCGAGCGGATCCAGCGCGACGAGCGCTGGCACGTGTCGCTGGGGATGCGGATCCTGGTCGACCGAGCCGACGGAGCGGCGCTGGCCCGGCGGCTGGCCGGCGAGGCGCCGGCGGCGGTGGCCGCCTGGGGCGACCTGGTCGAGCCGTCGCTGCGGGCCGACGTGCTGCGGGCGCTGGAGCGGCGCCTGCGAACGGTCGGCCTGGGGGAGCGGCCCGGCGACGCGCGCGCCGCCGGGCCTGGATCGGAAGCCTGAGCTACTTGGCCTGGTAGACGACGCGTCCGCCGACCATCGTCTCCAGCACCTTCGTCTCGCTGATCTTGGCCGGGTCGACCCGCACCGGATCGCGGTCGATCACGACCAGGTCGGCGAGCTTGCCGCGCTCCAGCGAGCCGGTCTTGCGCTCCTGGTTCATCGCGTAGGCGCTGTTGTAGGTGATCGCCCGCAGCGCCTCCTTGGCCGGCAGGCCGGGGTCGCTGTTGAGGCGGCCCTTGTAGCCGCTGTCCGGCTCGTTGCGGCGGGTGATGCCGACCTCGATCGCGAACCACTCGTTGAGCGCGTCGACCGGCCAGTCGCTGCCGTAGGAGATCCGGGCGCCGGCGCGGTACAGGCGGCCCTCGGGCTCGATGTGGTCGAAGCGGGTCGGGCCCATGAAGGCCTTGGCCGCCTCGATCGAGTCGGGAGCCGGCTTGCCCCACTGGAACGACATCACCGGGGTCACGTCGAGCTTCTTGAAGCGGCCGCGGTCGGCCGGGTCGACGACCTCGGCGTGCGAGATCGAGAGCCGGGCCTTGCGCGGACCGTAGCTCTTGCGGACCTGGCCGTAGACGTCGAGCGTGTGGCGGACGGCGCGGTCGCCGATCGCGTGGATCTGGGGCGTGAAGCCGTTCTTGACCAGCTCGGTCACCAGCGGCTGGAGGACCGCGGTCGGGTAGTAGGGGGCGGGGCCGGCGTCGCTGGTCGCGCCGCCGTGGGCGTCGAAGTACGGCGCCAGCATGCTGGCGGTGTGGGCCGGGGCCTGGAGGACGCCGTCCTGCGACAGCTCGCCGGTGTCGCGGACGCGGATGCCGGGCTTGCGGCCGACGGCGCCGGTCTCGTAGGTCTTGCGCAGCCCGAGCAGCCGGGCGACGCCGTCCTTGATGCTCTTCTGGGCCTCGACGAACGGGATGTTGGGCGTGGCGTTGACGCGGACGGTGAGCTTGCCGCGGCGCCAGAGCGTGCGGTAGGCGGCGAGCGCGGGGGCACCGGCGCCCTGGTCGGCGACCGAGGTGACTCCCTGGCGGCTGAGGGCCTGGACGGCGGCGGTCATCGCCTCCAGGTCGTCGGCGGCGGTCGGGGCGGGGATCAGGGTCCGGACGAGGCCCTGGGCGGAATCCTCGAGGATGCCGGTCGGCTCGCCGGCGCCGTCGCGGGCGATGTGGCCGGCGGGCGGATCGGCGGTGGCGGCGGTGATGTTGGCCGCGGCCAGGGCCTTCGAGCTGGCGACCGAGCTGTGGCCGTCGGTCGACTGCACGATCACGACCCGGTCGGTCTTCAGCGCGTCGAGCGTGGCGCGCGTGGCGTCGGTGCCAGCCGGCTTCATCGCCTGCCGGTACCAGCCGACGACGACCATCGGCCGCGAGGCGGGGACGTCCTTCTCCTTGTCGAGGCAGGCCTGGATCTGGGCCTGGAACTCGGCGGTGGTGAGGCCCGCGTACTGCAGGTCGCAGCGGACGAGGGCCTGGCCGCCGGAGAGCACGTGGGCGTGGGCGTCGTGGAGGCCGGGGACGACGGTCCGGCCGCGCAGCTGTCGAACGCGGGTCTTGCGCCCGATGTAGGCGCGGACGCCCTTGTCGGAGCCGACGTAGACGATCCGGCCGTCGCGGATGGCGAGCGCCTGGGCGACCCGGTCCTTGGCGTCGACGGTGCGGATGGTGCCGCCGCGCAGGACGGTGTCGGCGGGGCGCGGAGCCGCGTCGGCCGCGGGGGCGGCGAGCAGGACGCAGGCGGCGAGCGAGCCGAGCGTGCCCGCGGCGACGCGACCGCGGCCGAGGCGGCCCGCGGCGGTCGGGTGGTCTTGGGTCATGGAAGACGTATAGCCGACCCGCGACCAGTTGTTGAAAATCTTTCAGGAAGTCGTCGGGGACGGGGGGGCCGCGGGGCCGATCGGGCGCACGAGGAAGGAGGAGCAGCAGCGGCCGGCGGGATCCTCGATCCAGGTTCGGTCGCCGGAGCGGCGGACGACGGCGGGACCGGCACCGGTGGCGTCGTGGTGCTCGATCTCGGCCTCGAGCAGGGCGTCGGGCGAGAGGTCGCGGAGGTCCTCCTCGACGGCCTGCCAGTAGGCGGCGTTGTTGACGTGGCCGGCGATGTCGAGGTCGGCGGTCCGGAAGTGCCAGCCGCTGCGGGAGGCGTCGTCCGGGACAGGCGGGTGGGTCAGGCGGACGCGGACCCGGCGACCCTCGGTGGAGGGCCCGAAGACGGCGCGCATCTCGGCCGGGTTGGGGCGCGGGCGCCAGCTGACGGGGTCGACGGAGACCCAGAGCGTGGCGGCCTCCACGACGGCGCCGTGCTCGCCCCGGATGGCCGTGCGCCACTCGGCCGAGAGCCCGGAGGCGCCAGAGCACGCGGTGCGGAGCTCGAGGACCTCACCGAAGCGCGGGAACCGCTCGATCCGGATCCGCGTCCGCCGCGCGATCCACGCCGCATCATGAGCGACCCCCGCATCGACCACGTCGCAGAAGGCCAGGTGCTGCAACCACGACGCGATCGCATCCAACCGTGATCGCCCCAGCGGCGTGACGTCCCCGTGCGTGACCCGCAGCTGCTGCCGGTAGACGCGGCCCACGGTCGGGAAGGGCACCAGGGCGTCGTCGGGCAGCGCGTGCATCGTCGGACGACGGTAGGGCCGGGTGGTGGCGGGGTGCGGGTCACGAGGGTGAAGGGCCCCCGGGTGGGTGGGCTAAGGCCCACCGTCGCTACGCCATTCGGCTGGGATCGCGTGCCGAGCCTCGTCCAATCGCCAACCGGAAGGCATCGCGTCCGGGTCGCTCCAAACACCGCCCGCCGAAAGCCACGCGTCCCGCTGCCGAAGCACAGCCGCTAGCGTCGCGTCCTGGTGGCCGAACTCGGTGCCGCAACAGGGGCAGTACTCGTAGGTCGGAGTCCGCCCGTCCCCACCCCAAGGAGCAGGCGACTGCGCCAGCCCACAAACTCGGCAGCGAGCGCTCGCGTCAGCGTGCATCCAAGTGATCCGGTTCGTCGGGCGGCCGGGCGTCAGCTGGATCCGGCTTGAACATCGTCCTCGGTGCCAATCGGTTCGAGCCGCACGCGAATCCCCAACCGAACCAACCGCCGCTCAGCGTCCGCCCTCGACAACGTTGCCCTCACGATCGTGACGTCCGAGCGATCCGGGTCCGGGGACAGCAGGATGCCGTCGTTGCCACGCCACACCAGAAGCGGTCCCGCGGCTACGCGTCGGCGCGGCCGCGCTCGCGAACCAAGCGCATCCCACACAGTCGTGATGGGCGCGGCCAGTGTGCCCACGCGATCCCACTCCTCGTTGGCGTCGTCCGTGTGACGCAGCTTCCATGGACGAAGGTGCGGCGGAATCAGGCGGTGAGGGCGACCCGTCAGCAAGATCGCGAACCACGACCCGCTGCCCGCGACCAACGTCAGAGCGACCATCCAGTTGGCAGCCGGCGAATCAATGACCGCCACCACCCATGGGCCAGCAATGACCGCCGTGAACACGACCAAGCCGAACGGTGCCGCCTGTCGATACTGCCGCTCCGACAAGAACCCTCGCGTGTCAGGGATCGGGGCCTCCGGGTCGCGCCAGATTCGTACTACCGCGCGCCCGCCGACGACGAGCACGGCGAGCAGCGCTATCGACCCTCCAACGGCGGGCCAAGGCATTCCGAGGATGGCCATCGTTTGGCGCACACTAGTCAGCGAACATGCCCTACTCCGACGGTTCGAAACCCCTCACGGACCTCGAATCGCTGACCCGCAACGGCTAGAACGCCGTCCAGATCATCGCCGTCGACGGGGCGCATGACCACGGCTACTTCTCGATCAAAGACGATCGTGTCATCACCCCCGGATCCGGGGAAATCGAACTCGAAGTCCCGGAGCGTCTCCTCGCCGTCGTCGGCAGTGGAACCGAACCACACGGTCGAGCGGTAACCGCTTGCCGGCGGGCGCAAACGCCCCCCCTTCTCGGCAGGAACGAAAGCAACGAATGCCAAGATCTCCACGTCGCTACTTTCCGATGGGCGCCGCGGGAAGGGAGCGAACCGTCATTCGAACGATTGGGCGCGTTCTGGTCGTACTTCTCCCTCGCTGCCTTGAGACCCCGCATCGCCGTCCGCGCCGAGGCGCTCAGTCGCCACACGGCGAGCCTCATTCCAGGGATCGTCCGCGAGTCGCAGGAGTGCCGCTCGAGGAGCACGACTATTCCTCGCAACCCGCAAGCGAACGCCTTCGTCGGGGTCCTGCGCGAGGGCTTCCAACACGAGCGCAGGAGTGGCGCGCCGCATAGCCACCGCCCCACGAACGCGCGCGTCGTCGTCGCTGGCCAGCGTCTCCAGGATCTCGCTCGGGACGGTCTTGTTGTGCGCCACCCAGGAGCGCATCGCAGGGAACCGCCGTATGACGTCCGTCCATACCGTGATCGCAGCCTCGTCATGGGTCGCGCGGCGCTGATCCGCGGCGTCGTCGCTTGTCCTCAACCTCACGAACTGCTCAGCCGATTCGATCATCGGCATCTCAACTCTTGCCACGGGATGAAGCTCCCGTTGCGGCGTCGTTCATCTTTTCGTAGTCACGGTCACGGTCGACGTCACCCCGCGTCCTCCTGCCTGGTCCTGCGGGCGTTCCCGCTCCGCACCGCCGCGACGAAGTCACTGCCGCGCATGACGTGACCATGGTCGTCGTCCACCACGCACGACACGCCGAGCAGGACGTCCGCGAGATACTCATCAGCGATGTCGTGCTCGTGAGCGTCGATGACGATCTGCTTGAGCTTCCCAGCCAGGTCGGATGCGAGCAGAGGCACGTCGTCGCCGGCCGGGCCTTTGGTGACGTACAGGCGCGAAGCACCTGTCTCGATCGCCATCTCCGGCGGTCGACCGTGGAGCTTGACGTCGGGACGTTCGACTGCCGCGAGGATGTTCGCCCAGAAGCGTTCGCTCTCTGCCGTATTGACCATTCTGCTGTCCATCATCCGCCTCCGCGCCAGGCCGATCGGTGTCGCCGGCAACCACAGCATGCAGCGCTCCTACACGGGCAAGTACTTGTCATTGTCGGCATAGAAGACGAGCGCTCGGCACATGTCACCAGGTGTTGGTTCCGCTCCGGCCCTCCATCGCCTCCACACGTCGACCACCTCGAGGGCGAGCGACACCTCGAGCAGGTACCCAAAGCCCTCTGCCGGCGACGATCCGTCATCCGGCTCGAGTACGACGAGCACCTCCGACGAGGGGCCAGCAGCACGCCGGTTCCGGACGTAGATCGTCGCGTCGATGTCGACGGCATCAAGCTCTTCGACAAGCTCGCGCAGGACCACGGATCTTCCCCAACTCGGTGCGAGCGGCGTTCGGCACCAAGCCGCCGCCCGCCGACACCGTACCGACCCCTACCCCACCACCGCCCCCGGAGCGACCGGCGCCTTCGGGTCGCCGGCGAGGTCGAGCAGGCGGTCGATCGCGTGGATCTGGGCGGTCGCGGCGGTTCGTTCGTCGCCGAGGGCGCCGAGGGCCAGGAGGACCGCGTGAGCACGGACGACCGGGCGGGTGAGCGGGAACAGGTGGCGGAGCGGGGAGCGGGCCAGGCCCAGTTGGTCGGCCATCTCGTCGCCGAGCCAGCGGCGGATGAAGGAGGCGACGAGCGGGGCGCTCAAGGTCCGCAGGGGCGTGACCAGGGGCCTGGGGATCGCCCCCTCCAGCGGCAGGCCGTGGTGGGTCAGGGCCCGCATCAGGCGCGGTCCCTCCTCGCTCGGGCCCGGGAAGAAGGACTCCAGGGCCGTCATCAGGCGCTCGGCCTCGCGGGCGTTCGCGGGCAGCAGGTCCTCGGGCACCCCCATCACGAAGCCGACCCAGCGCCAGAGGGCGGTGCGAGCCTCGCGATCGGCGTCGTTGGCGTGGGCGCCCATGTCGTGGAGGGCCCGCTCGGGAATGATGTGGAAGCCGCCGATCGCGGTCGCCATCATGCCGGTGGCGCTGATCGGGGTGCCCCACTCGGGTCGCCAGTCGGGCGACCGCCGCAACCGCGCCCGCACGAGGGCGTGGACGATCCGGACCCGGATCGAGGTCTTCCAGCCCTCCCCACCCGGGTGCATGCCGCCCGGTCGGGTCACCGCCAGCGCCCAGCGGGCCGTCTCCCCGATCCGGCGCGAGGCCATCCGCTCCAGCCGACCCGTCGCCACCAGCGGCCGCGAGAGGTCCGCGTACTGGTACCCGAACGCCAGCGACCCGTAGAGCAGCGACACGAAGAGGGCCGGCGCGCCGACCCGCCAGAAGCTCGTCGCCCCCGCGTCCACCAGGTCCAGGTCGACCCTCGGCGGCACGCTCGCCGCCTGCTCGACCAGCGCCCGGACCGCCGCCGGCGTCGACTCCGGCAACCGTCCCGGCAGCGCGTCGAGCGCCGCGTCCAGCCGCCGGAACCCGACCCCGCCCGGCAGCTCGGCGAACGCCGCCACCACCGCGTCGGCCAGCGGATCGCCCTCGTGCCGACCCGCCGCCAGCCGCGCCACCAGCGCCTCGTCCGGCAGCAGGGCCGCGCGATCGACGACCTCGGCTGGGCCGCTGGTGGGCGTGTCGAGCGATCTGAGCATGGGCGTTTCCCGATCCTACCCCATCCAGCAACATGCGTTTCCCCTTTCTGCCGGATGCGAAGATCCCCACCGTGGCCGGGACGCGCAGCTACGCCGGGAGATCCGCCGAGGAGCGGCAGGCCACGCGCCGCCGGCAGCTGCTCGACGCCGGCTTCGCGCTGCTCGGCGAGCAGGGCTGGACCAGCACCACCGTCCGCGGCGTCTGCCAGCGCGCCGGCCTGACCCCGCGCTTCTTCTACGAGAGCTTCGGCTCGCTCGACGCGCTCGCCGTCGCCGTCTACGACGAGATCGTCGAGCAGGCCACCGGCGGGCTGGCCGCGGCCGTCGCCGCCGCCGGGGACGACCGCGCGGCAAAGGCGACCGCCGCGATCACCGCCCTGCTCGACGCCCTCACCGAGGACCCGCGCCGGGCCCGGATCGTCTTCGTCGAGGCACTCGGCAGCGAAGCCCTGACCCGCCGCCGGATGGCCACGATGGGCGAGCTGGCCGAGATCATCGCCGGCTACGGCCGGGCCGAGTACGGCGCCACGCCCGAGGCCGAATCGCTGGTGCGGATCACCGCCGCGCTGCTGGCCGGCGGGGTCGCCGAGCTGCTGCTGGCCTGGCTCGACGGGTCGCTCGGCGTCGACCGCGAGACCCTGATCGCCGAGGGCGCCGAGCTGGTGGTCGAGATCGGCGACGGCGCGCACCGGATCGCGCGCGCCCGTCGCCCCTGACCGATCGGTGTACAGCGCTGTTCGTCGATGCTACCGTGCGGCGGGTGACGCGCATCTCCGGAAGCACCTGCCTGATCACCGGCGCCGCCAGCGGGATCGGGAGGGCGACCGCGCTGGCCGCCGCCGCCCGCGGCGCCGCGGTGGTCCTGACCGACCGCAACGACGACGCGCTGGGGCAGACCGCCGCCGAGGTCCGGGCGCTCGGCGGGCGGGTCGCCTACAGCGCCGCCGCCGACGTCGCCGACCACGGCGCGATCCAGGCCTTCGCCCGCGACGTCCACGGCGAGGTCGGGACCGTCGACGTGGTGATGAACATCGCCGGCGTCTCGGCTTGGGGCTCGGTCCAGAAGCTCGAGCACGAGCACTGGCGGCGGATGATCGAGATCAACCTGATGGGCCCGATCCACGTGATCGAGGAGTTCGTGCCGCCGATGATCGAGGCCGGTCGCGGCGGCCACCTGGTCAACGTCTCGTCCGCCGCCGGGCTCTTCGGCCTGCCGCTGCACGCCGCCTACAGCGCCAGCAAGTTCGGCCTCCGCGGCGTCTCCGAGGTGCTGCGGTTCGACCTCCGCCGGCACGGGATCCGAGTCAGCCTGGTCTGCCCCGGCGCCGTCGCCACGCCGCTGGTCCAGAGCGTCGAGCTGGTCGGGGTCGACCGCTCCGACCAGCGCGTCGACCGCGAGATCAACCGCTTCGCCCGCCACGCCGTCAGCCCCGAGCGCGCCGCCGCGGCGATCCTGCGCGGGGTCGAGCGCAACCGCGAGATGGTCTTCACCTCGCCCGACATCCGCTTCGGCTACCTGGGCCAGCGCTACTTCCCGTTCGGCTACGACGTCGTGATGCGGCTGCTGAACAAGCGCGTCGCGGCGCTGATGGACCGGGCCTGAACCGTCGCCGCCGGCCCCGCGCCGGCGGCGACCGACCGCTAGGCTCCGGCGCAATGTCGATGCGGACCGGCATCCGCGCGACCGCGGCGCTCGCCGCGATCGCGATGCTCGTCGTCGCGGCGCTCGTGCCCGACAGCGCCTCGGTGCTGCTGACGCTGGCCCCCGCGGTGGCGCTGTTCGCGCTGCTGCTCAGCGGCCACTACGTCGGCGAGGACCGGATCGCGCGGCTGGCCCGCGCCTGGCGCGCCCGCCGCGTCCGCCCGGCCCGCAGCCTGCGGGTCGCCCCCGTCCGGCCCCGAGGCCGGGTGCCCCGCGGTGGGCGGCTGATCGCCGCCGCGCTCGCGGTCCGGCCGCCACCAGCGGCGCTGCCCGTCCGCTAGCGCCCCCGGCGCTGGCCCGCGCCCGTCCACCGCTCCCGATCGGGAGCGGTGCGCGCGGCCGTTCCCGCCGCGCCGCCCTCGGGCGGCGCCCCGAACCGCCGGCCGGCCCGTCCCGGACGCGATCGCCCGATCGCCGCCGGGGCCCGCCGCCGCACCCAGAACCACGGACCCCGGAGGTCCTCATGAACCGCTCGATCCCGGCGGCGCTGAGCGTGCTCGCCCTGACCGGCGCGCTGGCCCTCGCCGCCAGCGCCCAGGCCCACCAGAGCGCGTCGTCCAACGGCGCCACCGTCACCGTCCACGTGCTGCCCGACGACGCCCCCGCCGCCGGCCGCCCCGCGACCGTCAAGGTCGTCCGGGTCGCCGTCCCGAAGCGGGCGCGCTTCTCGTACCGCAGCGTGCGGATCCGCGTCACCGACAGCAGCGGCCGGACCGTCGCCAACCGCGCCGGCAGCCGCAGCGCGCGGCTGACCTTCCCCCGCGCCGGCGCCTACCAGATCACCGTCTCCGGCCGCTATTCGCGCAGCGGCAAGAAGCGCTCGTTCACGACCCGCTTCGCCGTCCGTGCCAGCTGAGCGCCGCCGCCCGATCACCGTCCGAGGAACCGAGAACCCCATGAACCGCATCGCCCTCCTGGCCACCGGCACCGCCGCGGCCGCCCTGCTGCTGCCGGCCGCCGCCGGCGCCCACGCCACCGTCAGCCCGCTGCAGCCGCAGGGCCCGCTGCTGACCGCCGCCCGCGGGACCTTCGTCCTGCGGGCCCCGAACGAGACCGCCAAGCAGCGGACCTTCAAGGTCTCGCTGCTGGTCCCGAGCGCGATCCGGACCTCGATCTCGGTCCGCCAGCTGCCCGACTGGAAGGTGACGCTGAAGACCCGCAAGACCGGCCAGAAGGACGCCGAGGGCGGCGACGTGGTGGCGATCAGCCGGATCACCTGGACCGCCCGCCGGACCAGCGACGAGATCGCGCCGCGGTTCTACGGCGAGTGGCCGATCCGGTTCCAGAACCCGGCCACGCCGCAGGCGCTGACGTTCAAGATCGACCAGTACTACACGGGCAAGGGCGGCGGTCGCAAGCGGCCCGAGATCGTCCGCTGGTCGGGCGGCCCGTCGTCCGACCACCCGGCCTCGGTGCTGCAGGTGGTCGCGAACGCCCCGGCCTCGTGAGCGCCCGAGCGCGACGGCGGCGGATCGCGGCCGGGGCGGTGGCGGCGACGCTGCTGCTGGCCCCGGCCGCGTCGGCCCACGTGACCGTCCAGCCGTCGGCCTCGCGCCCGGCCGACCTCCAGCGGTACCGGGTGACGGTGCCGAACGAGGAGCAGGCGGCCGACACGACCGCGGTCCGGGTGCAGCTGCCGAAGGGGATCGACTTCCTGCTGGTCGAGGCCACGCCCGGCTGGAAGGCGAAGGTGGTGCGACGCGGCGACCAGCCGTCGGAGATCCGCTGGACCGGCGGCCGGGTGCCGCCGGGCGCCTACGCCGAGCTGCGGTTCATCGCCCGCAACCCGGTCCGGACCGGGACGCTGACGTTCAAGGCGCTGCAGCAGTACTCGGACGGCGAGGTCGCGCGCTGGATCGGCAGCGCCGACAGCGAGAACCCGGCGCCGACGGTCGAGCTGTCGGAGTCGGCCGTCCCGCAGGACGTGGTCAGCACCCACGGCGAGGCGACGCCGACCGCCACCGCGCCGGGCGCGGGCAAGGGCCAGGCCGCGCCCGCCGCCACCGCCGCGAAGGACGACGACAGCGACGCGCTGACGATCGTCGCGCTGGTGGTGGCGGTCGTCGCGCTCGGCCTGGCCGCCGTGGCGACCCTCCGCCGCCGCGCCTGACCAAGAACGCGCTCGCCGGCCCGCCGACGACGGCGGGCCGGCGGTCGCGCCCGCGCCGCTCAGGCCGCCCGCTCGCCCGGCCAGGCGGCGCGGGCGGCCAGCGCCACCTCCGCCCCCGCGGCCAGCACCGAGGCGACCAGCCGCTCGCGCCGCGGCGTCAGCCGGCCGGTGCCGCACGAGGGCGTGACGAGGCTGCGGGCGAAGACCCGCTCGATCGCGGGACCACGGGCCGCGACCGCCGCGACCGCCGCCGTCACCCGCGAGGCGACGTTGGCCGGACCGTCGGGCCGGACCGGATCGACCGCGCCCCAGGCGATCCGGCCGCCGCCGGCCAGCAGCGCGGCGACCGCGTCGGCCGCCTCGCCGCCGACCGGGTAGCGGGTGACGTCGAACGAGAGCACGTCCGGCGCGGCCGCCACCACCGCCGCCCACGGCACCTGCGAGCAGACGTGCAGCCCCCAGGCCGCGCCGCTGCGGGCCAGCGGCGCCCAGGCGTCGGCGGCGGCCAGGTCGGCGTGGGCCAGGCCCGGCTCGTCGACGACCACCAGCGCGTCGAGACCCTGCTCGCGCAGCAGCGCGGCCTGGCCGCCGACGTTGGCCGCCAGCCAGGCGCCGACGTCGCGCGCCAGCGCCCGCGCCTCGCGACCGTGGCCGGGACGGCCGGCGGCCCGCTCGAGCGCGATCGCCAGCGTCAGCGGCCCGGTCACCTGCAGCTTCACCAGCCGGTGCGCGGGCGGGCGCTGGGCCAGCGCCGCCCGCACCGCGTCCCACGCCACCGGCCGCTCGCGGTCGCGGTCGGCCGACCAGCCGCAGGACGCCCGCGCCCAGTCCGGCCCCAGCCACTCGCTGACCATGTCGCCGTCGAGCGGCGGCAGCTGCGGGCAGAAGGGCAGCCCGTAGGCGCGGGTCGCGTGGCGGACCGCCGCGGCCGGCTCGGCGAACGGCAGGCTGCCGACGCCGGTGGTGGTCATCGCGGGCAGCCGCTCGAGCACCGCCGGGCCGGGACGTTCCGTCCGCTCCCCGCGCCTGCCGCTTCCGGCGTCGCCTGCCATCGGTCCTTCTCCTTCCGCGGTGGCCGTTGCGCGCGGCCACGATTGCCTGGGCGCGCCGGACGGTCGTCCGGGCGCGAAGCCGACAGGTCTTCGGACTCGGGCGGGATCGATCGCGGCCGCCTTCCCAGGCCGGCGGACGGTCGGTCCGTCGGCTCCAGTGGCGTCGTGGCCACGATCCCCGCCCTCACCGCTGCGCGTCAGTCCCGGAGTCGCACCGGGTTCCCTGGCCCCGCGGTCGGGGTGGATCGGCTCCGTCCCCCACGCTAGCGCGCCGCCGGCCGGATCGCGAGCCGCACGACCATCCCCTGTTTCACCCAGGTGAAACCGACGATACGGGCCGAATCACCGTCGTGGCCCACCTACCCTGGGTCGGTCACCCCCGCCGCGGCGGCCGATTCGCAGCCTCCCCCTGGGCTCGTCGGCGCCGACCCGGCGACACACGACCAAAGGGACCAATGACCCCACCGACGCTCGACCCGCGGGTCGCGGGCGATCGAGCGCAGCCGCGCGCCCCCCGGCGCCGCGGTCTGCGACGCCTGCTGGCGCTGGCCACCGTGCTCGCCGGCAGCCTCACGCTGGCCACCACGGCGACCGCCGCGCCACCGCTCCAGCTCTGCACCCCCGGCCAGGTTCGCGCCACCGAGCGCCACTGGTACTTCGGCACCCGCGGCCACATCGACTTCGGCACCTCCGGGACCGCGACGACGGCCACGGTCGGCAGCAAGTCGGCGGTCGAGGGCTCGACCGTCGTCACCGACGTCGACGGCACGCTGCTGTTCTGGTCCAACGGCCAGCAGGTCTACGACCGCAACAGCGACCTGATGCCCAACGGCGCCGGGCTGCTGGGCAACGACTCGGCCACGCAGACGGTCGCGGCGTTCCCGGCGATCGGCCACCCGGGCCGCTACTTCGTGGTCACGACCAGCGCCGAGGCCTCGGTCAACCACGGCTCCGGTCCCGGCAAGGGCGACCTGACCTATTCGGTCGTCGACATGACCGCCAACGGCGGTCTCGGCGAGGTCACCGCGACCAAGAACGTGGCCCTGGGCACCGCCGGCACCGCCTCGGAGGCGATCACCGCCGTCCCCAACGACGACGGCACCGGCTTCTGGGTCATCACCAACACCCAGGGCGGTCCCGAGGTGCTGGCCTACGAGTTCGACGAGAACGGCCCCGTCACCGGCACCGCCGTCGTCTCGACGATGCCGAGCAACAACTACAACGGCTTCGGCTCGCTGACCGTCAGCTCCGACCTGACGAAGATCGCCCTGATGAGCGGCAACGTCTCCGCCGGCACCCAGCCGGCGAAGCTGCGGCTGCTGACCCTCGACGCGAGCACCGGCGTGCTGACCCAGACCGCCGAGTGGAACACCGCCACGACCGGCAGCAACGGCTACTACGCCGACTTCTCGCCCAGCGGCCGCTACCTGTACGCGACCCGGATCTTCAACGGCGCCCGGCTGCTCCGCTACGACATCGGCGACCCGAGCGACGCGGTCGCGATCAAGGCCAGCGAGGAGGACCTGGGTGCGATCGGCAACGGCGGCGCGGTCCGCCGGGCGCCCGACGGCCGGATGTACGTGGCGAACCGCGGTGCGGCGACGCTGACCACGGTCGACGCGCCGGACGACGCGGCCGATCCGCAGGTCCAGCCGAACGGCTACACCCTGCCCGCCGGTGCGGCCAACGGCTGGGGCCTGGCCCAGACGGTGACCGGCTGCGCCAAGCCGCTGGCCCCGCCGACCGCCACCGTCAGCGGTCCGACCGACGGCACCACCGTGCCGACCGGCGCGCCGCTGACGGCCGGCTTCTCGTGCCACGGCGAGGCCGCCCCGGTCACCTGCGGCGCGAAGGTGCGGCGGCCGGACGGGAGCGAGCTGCCGGTCACCGACGGCGCGCCGCTGCCGACCGACCAGCCGGGCGTCTACACGATCACGGTGACGGCGATCGACGCCGAGGGCCGGACGATCACCGCCACCCGGACCTACGTCGTGACCGCGCCGCCGCTGCTGCCGCCGGTCGATCCGCCGGTCCAGCCGGCCCCCGGCCGCCTGGTCGTCAGCAAGACCCTCTCGCGCAAGACGGTCCGCCCGGGCCAGAGCGTGCGGACCACGATCCGGGTCCGCAACGGCGGCGGCACCACCCTCCACGACGTCCGCGTCTGCGAGCGGGTGCCGGCCGGCCTGCGGTTCGTCTCGGCGACGCCGAAGGCCACGCTCAGCAGCGGCAGCCGCTGCTGGACGATCAAGACGCTGCGGCCCGGCCAGACGGCCACCCGCACGTACAGCGCGCGGGCGCTCAACCGCCCGGGCCGGCTGCGGGTCCGGACCACCACCCGCGCCACCGGCGCGGCGACCCGCGCCACCAACGCCACGCTCACCATCCGCCGCGCCCCGGCGCGCGCGGGCGGCGTCACCGGCTGATCCCCGGACCCGGTGCGGCGGCCCCGCCGCCGCACCGGACGTCCGCTATCGTCCGCGGCGAGCCAGTCGCACCCACCGAGTGGGTCAGGGAATCCGGTGCGAGACCGGAGCTGACGCGCAGCGGTATGGGGGACGGGCGGGGCATCGACCACTGGACCGAACGGTCCGGGAAGGCGTCCCTCCCGGTCGATCCCGAGCCCGAAGACCTGCTGGCTCACGGTCCTTCGCGCCGCGTGCGCGATCGGCCGGATCGCCGAACGGGCTCCGCGCATGAGTCCCTGATCGAAGGACGCCGTGCACGAGATCGCCCCCGAAGGGCGCCCGATCATCACCCTCCCGCCGCCGGCGCGGCGGCTGGTGCGGGCCCTCTGGTGGGGCGGCGGCGTGGCGCTGCTGCTGCTCTCGCTGGCGGCGGCGATCACGATCGGCCCGGCCGACCTGTCGGTCTCCGACGTCGCCCGCGCGCTCGGCCAGCGGCTCGGCCTCGGCGACGCCGGCCTGACCCGGATCGAGGACGGGATCGTCTGGGACCTGCGGCTGCCGCGGACGCTGCTGGCCGCGGTCTGCGGGGCGGGGCTGGCGCTCTGCGGGGCGATCATGCAGTCGCTGCTGCGCAACCCGCTGGCCGACCCGTTCGTGCTCGGGATCTCGTCCGGCGCCTCGACCGGCGCGGTGCTGGTGCTGATCCTGGGGATCGGCGGCGGCACGATCGGCCTCTCGCTGGGCGCCTTCGGCGGGGCGCTGGTGGCCTTCGGCCTGGTGCTGCTGCTGGCCGCCGGCGCCGGTGGCGGGACCGACCGGATCGTGCTCGCCGGGGTCGCCGGCACCCAGCTGTTCTCGGCGATCACCGCCTTCGTGGTCACCTCGTCGGCCGACGCCGAGCAGACTCGCGGCGTGCTCTTCTGGCTGCTCGGGTCGCTGTCGGGGGCGGACTGGACCGACGTCGCCCTCTGCACCGCGGTCGCCGCGCTGGCGCTGGTGCTCTGCCTGCTGAGTGCGCCGGCGCTCGACGCCTTCGCCTTCGGCCAGGACGCGGCGGCGACGCTCGGGATCCCGGTCGCGGCGGTCCGCGGGCTGCTGCTGGCGGTGACGGCGCTGCTGACCGCGACGCTGGTCGCGGCGGCCGGGGCGATCGGCTTCGTCGGACTGGTCCTCCCCCACGCCGCGCGGCTGCTGGTCGGGCCGGGCCACCGGGTGCTGTTGCCGGCCACCGCCCTGATCGGCGCGATCTTCCTGGTCTGGGTGGACACGGCCGCGCGGACGCTGCTCGACCCGCAGGAGCTGCCGGTCGGCGTGGTGACGGCGCTGATCGGCGTGCCGGCCTTCGCCGCGATCCTCTACCGCCGACGGGTGGTCGCGTGAGCCTGGCCGCGCGCGACGTCCGCTGGGCCGCCGGCGAGCGGCTGATCGTCGACGGGGTCTCGCTCGACGTCGCGTCCGGGTCGACGCTGGGGCTGCTGGGGCCGAACGGCTCGGGCAAGTCGTCGCTGCTGCGGCTGCTGGCCGGCGTCCGGCGGCCGAGCGGCGGCGCGGTGCTGCTGGACGGCGACGACCTGACGACGCTGCGGCGGCGGACGGTCGCCCGGCGGCTGGCGGTGGTCGAGCAGCAGGCCGGGACCGAGGTCGACCTGACCGTGCTCGACGTCGTCCGCCTGGGCCGGATCCCCCACCGCCGGGCGTGGGACGGCGAGCGACCGGAGGACGCCCGCGCGGTCGCCGAGGCGATCGCCCGCACCGACCTCCAGGACCAGCTGCGGCAGCCGTGGGCGACGCTCTCCGGCGGCGAGCGGCAGCGGGTCCAGATCGCTCGCGCGCTGGCCCAGGAGCCGCGCGAGCTGCTGCTCGACGAGCCGACCAACCACCTCGACGTCCACCACCAGCTCGACCTGCTGACGCTGGTGGCGGCGCTGCCGGTGACGACGGTGATCGCGCTTCACGACCTGAACCTGGCGGCGATGTTCTGCGACCGGCTGGTGGTGCTCTCCGCCGGACGCGTGGTCGCCGGCGGGCCGCCGGCCGAGGTCCTGACGCCCGAGCTGATCGAGGACGTCTACCGCGTGCGGTCGGTCGTCACCCCCGACGGGCCCGACGGCCGCCCGTCGATCCGCTTCCTGCCCGGGCCGCGGTGGTCCACCGCCGATCCCGAGCCCGAGACCGAGCCCGACCCGAGGAGCACCCCGGCATGATCCCCGTTCCACCCCGCCGCCCGCGCGGCCGCCGCGCGCTGGCGCTGCTGCTGGCGACCGCCGTCGCCGGCACCGCGCTGGCCGGCTGCGGCGACGACGAGCCGGCCTCCGGCGCCGCCGCGACGACCACCACCGCCGCGGCCGACGCACCGGTCAGCCTCCGCAACTGCGGGCAGGAGCTGCGGCTGGAGCACGCGCCGCGGCGGGCGGTGGCGATCAGCCAGCCGGCGATCGAGCTGCTGCTGACGCTGGGCCTGGCCGACCGGATGGTCGGCGCGGCCGGCTGGAACGACCCGGTGCCGAAGGCGCTCGAGGCCGAGAACGCCAAGGTGCCGCAGCTGGGCAAGGAGTTCCCCTCCTTCGAGCGGGTCCTGAAGACCGAGCCGGACCTCGTCTACACCACCTTCGCGTTCGGCTTCAGCGACGAGGGCACCGCGCCGCGCGAGCGGTTCGAGAAGCTCGGCGTGGCCACCTACCTGTCGCCGTCGGAGTGCGGCGGGCAGGAGGCGCAGCAGAGCAAGCGGCTGCGGTTCGAGGACGTCTTCGGCGAGGTCCGCGACGTCGCGAAGCTGTTCGGCGTCGGCCCCCGCGGCGAGCGGCTGGTGGGCGACCTGCGGGGGCGGCTGGCGCGGGCGACCGGCGGCCTCGACGCCAAGGGCGTGACGCTCGGCTGGTGGTACGCCGCGACCAAGGCGCCGTACTTCGCCGGCTGCTGCGGCGCCCCGGGGATGATCACCCGCGAGCTCGGCGCGACCAACGCCTTCGACGACAGCAAGCAGCTGTGGCCGGAGGTCGGCTGGGAGTCGATCCTCGACCGCGACCCGGACGTGCTGATCCTGGCCGACCTGACCCGCGGCGGCGACGGCGACAGCGCGAAGGCGAAGCTCGACTTCCTGCGCCGCGACCCGGTGGCGCGGCGGCTGACCGCGGTGCGCGAGCGGCGGTTGATCGTCGTGACGGCGTCCGACATGGATCCGTCGCTGCGCAACGTCGGCGCGGTCGAGAAGGTCGCCGCCGGCCTGCGGCGGCTGAAGGTGGCCGGCCGATGAGCGCCGCCGCCGAGCTGCTCGGCCGCTGGGACGACCAGCAGGCCGCCTACATCGCCGACCGCGAGGGCCGCTTCGCGGTGATGCTGGAGCTGCTGGCCCGGATCGCCGGCCCGGCGCCGGTGGTGGTCGACCTGGCCTGCGGGCCCGGCTCGCTGTCGGCCCGGGTGCTGGAGCGGTTCCCGGCCGCGCGGGTGGTGGCGATCGACCACGACCCGCTGCTGCTGCGGCTGGCCGCCGACGCCCTCGGCCATTACGGCGAGCGGCTGACGCTGGTCGACGGCGACCTGGTCGGCGACGACTGGCCGGCCGCGGTCGCCGAGGCGCTCGGCGGCGTCGCGCCGCAGGCGGCGGTCTCGACCACCGCGCTGCACTGGCTGCTGCCCGACGAGCTGCAGCGGGTCTACGCGCGGACGGCGACGCTGCTGGCCCCCGGCGGCGTGCTGCTGAACGGCGACCACCTGCGGTTCGACGACCGCCACCCGACCCTGCGGCGGGTGGCCGAGGAGCACGACCTGGCCACCCAGGAGGCGGCGTTCGCCGCCGGCGCGCTGCCGTGGGACGCCTGGTGGGAGCAGGCCCGCGGGCTGCCGGACGGGGCCGCGCTGGCCGCCGAGCGCGAGCGCCGCTTCGCCGGCCGCGACGCGACCCCGCCGACGACGGTCGGCTTCCACCTGGCCGCGCTGCGCCAAGCGGGCTTCGTCGAGGTGGCGCCGGTCTGGCAGCTGCTCGACGACTACGTGGTCTTCGGGCGCACCGCCGGCGGCGGCTGATCGCGCCCGTCGCATCCGCCCGATCTCGGCGGCGATCGGGCGGATGTTGGACAGCCGCGGCGGCGTCCGCGATCATGTTGTACTACGTGCACGTCAACAGATCTGATCGCAAGGACCGAAAGCCCAGCGCCGCCGCTGTGCGTGATCGTATCGTGTGGCTCCGCGAGAACACCATCGACCGATCGTCGCTGCTGCGCTCGCTGACCGACCGGATGATCGCCCTGCGGTGGACCATCGCGCCGCCCCGCGATGACGGAAACTACCCGGTCATGGCAGCCCCCCGTCCCCCCTTCGCCGCCGCGCTGGTGCGCGCCCGCGAGGCGGCCGACCTGACCCAGGGTCAGGCCGCGAGCTGGGTCGGCGTCTCGACGGTCACCTGCCGACGGTGGGAGGGCGGCAGCGGGGAGCCGACCGCCACCCAGGTGGCCTCGATCGCCGCCGCCTTCGGCACCACCCCCAACGACCTGCTGGCCGGCACGCCGCCCAGTTCGGGCGCCGGGCTGATGGAGCGGCTGCTGGCCGTCGAGGCCGAGGTCGCGCGCCTGCGCGAACGGCTCGACGCCCGCGAGTAGTCCCCCGGGTCGGCGGTCGGCCGGCCGACCAGCACACGGGCCGGACGCCACCGGCGATACCGTTCGGGCCTCGCGTCGCGCCACGCGCCGCCGCCCGTCCCTCACCGTGGAACCGTGATGCCCGAACCGCTCGCCGCCGACTTCCCGCCCGTCAGCACCGAGGAGTGGCTCCGGGCCGCGACCGCCAAGCGCGGCGTCGCGCCCGAGGACGCGCCCCCGCCGCCGACCGAGGTGCCGGCCGGCGCGACCGAGGACGGGCTGCCGCTGCGCTGGCTCTACACCCCAGCCGACGCGCTGGCCAGCGACCCCGGCGGCGTGCCCGGCCAGGCGCCGTTCGTGCGCGGCGTCGGACCGGCCGGCGAGGACGATCCGGCGTGGCAGATCCGCCAGGCCCAGACCGCGGCCGGCCGCGACCAGGCGCGGGCCGCGATCCTCGAGGACCTGGAGGGCGGCGCCACCCAGATCGCCCTCCGGCTCGACCGCGCCGCCCGCGCCGGCCACGCCCCCGGCGGCGCCGACTTCGCCGCCACCCGCGGCCGCGACGGCGTCGCGATCTCGACCGCCGACGACCTGGCCGCGACCCTCGACGGCGTCCACCTGGACCTGGCCCCGGTCGCGCTCGAGGCCGGCGCCCAGGGCCTGCCCGCCGCCGCGCTGCTGCTGGCCGTGCTGGCCCGCGGCGACCAGCCGGCGTCGGCGTCGCTGCGGATCGACCCGCTCGGCGCGCTGGCCGCCGAGGGCGACCTGGGCGAGGATCCGGCCGCCGCCGTCGCCCGCGCCGGCCGGATCGCCGCCGAGGTCGACGCCCACCACCCCGCCGCGACCGCGCTCGCCGTCGACACGCGCGCGCACGCGAACGCCGGCGCCACCGCCGCCCGCGAGCTGGCGATCGCGATCGCCACCGCCGTCGCCTACCTGCGCGCCGCCGAGGCGGCCGGCCTCGACCCGGCCCGCACCGCCGGCCAGATCGAGTTCACGCTCGCCGTCGGTCCGCGCCAGTTCGAGGAGATCGCCAAGCTGCGCGCGCTGCGGCGGCTGTGGGCGCGGGTGCTGGAGCTGAGCGGCGTCGCCGCCGAGCAGCGCCGCTCGGCCGTCTTCGCCCGCACCAGCGACCGGATGCTGGCCGGGGTCGACCCGTGGACGAACATGCTGCGGGCCACCACCGCCGGCTTCGCGGCCGCGGTCGGCGGCGCCGACGGCCTGACCGTCGCGCCCTTCGACACCGTCGTCGCCGACGCGGTCGGGGCCGACGGTCCCGGTCCGCTCGGGCGCCGGATCGCCCGCAACACCCAGCTGATCCTGCAGGAGGAGTCGGGCCTGCGGCGGGTCGCCGACCCGGCCGGCGGCTCCTGGTACGTCGAGGCCCTGACCGACGCCCTCGCCACCGCCGCCTGGGAGCGGCTGCAGGCGATCGAGGCCGCGGGCGGTGCGCTCGCCGTGCTGACCGACGGCTCGTGGGCCGCCGAGCTGGCGACCGCCGCCGACGAGCGCGAGCAGGCGCTGCGCGAGCGCCGCCGCGACCTGACCGGCGTCAACCAGTTCCCGCTGCTCGGCGACGACAAGGTCCACCCGCAGCCGGCCGACGTCACCACCCTGGCCGCGCGCGAGACCGCCCGGCTGGCCGAGCGTCCGGCGCTCGACGGGGCGATCGAGGCCCGCGTGCGCGAGGCCGCCGCGTCCGGCGACGGGCTGCTCGCGGCGCTGGTCGCCGCCGCCGAGGCGGGCGCCCGGATCGACGAGCTGGCGGCCTGGATCGGCAGCGGTCCAGCGCCGGCCGACGCTTCCGGCCTGCCCGTCCGCCGCGACGCCGAGCCGTTCGAGGCGCTGCGCCGCGAGGCCGCGGCCCACGTCGCGGGTGACGGCGACGGCGCCGCCCCGCTCGACCAGACGGTCGTCTCGCCCGCCGGTCCGTCGGTCTTCCTGGCCTGCCTCGGCCCACTGGCCGCGCACACCGCGGCGGCGACCTGGGCGACCAACTTCTTCGGCGTCGGCGGGCTGGCGGCCCGCCAGTCGCGGCCGCTGACCTCGTCCGAGGCGGTCGAGCAGGCGTGGCGCGAGGCCGGCGGGCTGCCGGTCGCCGTGGTCACCTTCGGCCGCGACGAGTCGGACGCCGGGCTCCGCGACACCGTCGCGACCCTGCGGCGGCTGGGCGCGACGACGATCCTGCTGGCGCAGGCGCCCGACGCCCGCGCGGCCGAGGTCGGCGCCGACGGGGCGGTCCGCGACGGGGTCGACATGGTGACCGTCCTGCGGGCGGCGCTCGACACCGTCGTCGGCGCCGAGCGAACGACCACGAACGACGCGGAGGCCGCCCGATGAGCGCGATCCCCGACCTGACGAGCGCGACCCTCGGCGGGGTCGAGCAGACCGCCGTCGACCGCGCGACGATCGAGGCCGCCGCCAGCGCCGCGGCCGGCCGTCCCGCCGAGGCGCTGCGGTTCGAGGCGCCCGAGGGCATCACGCTCGAGCCGGGCTACGGCTCGGCCGACGTCGCCGGGCTCGACTTCCTCGACACCCGTCCCGGGTTCGCCCCGTTCCTGCGCGGGCCGTACCCGACGATGTACGTCAACCAGCCGTGGACGGTCCGCCAGTACGCGGGCTTCTCGACGGCCGAGGAGTCGAACGCCTTCTACCGCCGCAACCTGGCCGCCGGCCAGAAGGGGCTGTCGATCGCCTTCGACCTGGCGACCCACCGCGGCTACGACTCGGACAACCCGCGGGTGGCCGGCGACGTCGGCATGGCCGGCGTGGCGATCGACTCGATCCTCGACATGCGGACGCTCTTCGAGGGCATCCCGCTCGACCGGATGTCGGTCTCGATGACGATGAACGGCGCGGTGCTGCCGGTGCTGGCGCTCTTCATCGTCGCCGGCGAGGAGCAGGGCGTCGCGGCGAAGGACCTGACCGGAACGATTCAGAACGACATTCTGAAGGAGTTCATGGTCCGCAACACCTACATCTACCCGCCGTCGCCGAGCATGCGGATCATCAGCGACATCTTCGCCTTCACGTCGCAGGAGATGCCGCGCTTCAACTCGATCTCGATCTCCGGCTACCACATGCAGGAGGCCGGGGCGAGCGCCGACCTGGAGCTGGGCTACACGCTGGCCGACGGCGTCGAGTACGCCCGCGCCGGCGTCGCGGCGGGGATCCCGATCGACAAGTTCGCGCCGCGGCTGTCGTTCTTCTGGGCGATCGGCATGAACTTCTACATGGAGGTCGCCAAGATGCGGGCCGGGCGCCTGCTCTGGGCGAAGCTCATGAAGCAGTTCGACCCGCAGTCGTCGAAGTCGCTCTCGCTGCGGACCCACTGCCAGACCTCGGGCTGGTCGCTGGCCGCGCAGGACGTCTACAACAACGTCGTCCGGACCTGCGTCGAGGCGATGGCGGCGACCCAGGGCCACACCCAGTCGCTGCACACCAACGCGCTCGACGAGGCGCTGGCGCTGCCGACCGACTTCAGCGCCCGGATCGCCCGCAACACCCAGCTGTTCCTGCAGCAGGAGTCGGGCACCACCGACGTGATCGACCCCTGGGGCGGCAGCTATTACGTCGAGCGGCTGACGGCCGAGCTGGCCGAGCGGGCGCTGGCCCACATCGCCGAGATCGAGGAGCTGGGCGGGATGACGAAGGCGATCGACGCCGGCGTCCCGAAGCTGCGGATCGAGGAGTCGGCCGCGCGGACCCAGGCCCGGATCGACGCCGGCAAGCAGACCCTGGTCGGCGTCAACCGCTTCCGGCCCGAGCGCGAGGAGCAGATCGACGTCCTCAAGGTCGACAACGCCGGCGTCCGCGCGCGTCAGATCGAGAAGCTGGAGCGGCTGCGGGCCGAGCGCGACGAGCCGCGGGTCCAGGCCGCGCTCCAGCGCCTGACCGAGGGCGCCGGCCAGGCGTCGAGCGGTCACCGCGCGGAGGACCACAACCTGCTGGCGCTGGCCGTCGACGCCGCCCGCGCCCACGCCTCGGTCGGCGAGATCAGCGACGCGCTGGAGAAGGTCTTCGGCCGCCACACCGCCGAGATCCGCTCGATCGCCGGCGTCTACCGCAGCGAGGTGGGAGAGATGAGCAAGCCGTTCACCCGGACCCGCGAGCTGGTCGACGCCTTCGAGGAGCAGGAGGGCCGCCGGCCCCGGATCCTGGTCGCGAAGATGGGCCAGGACGGCCACGACCGCGGCCAGAAGGTGATCGCGACCGCGTTCGCCGACCTCGGCTTCGACGTCGACATCGGGCCGCTGTTCCAGACCCCGGAGGAGGTCGCCCGCCAGGCGATCGAGGCCGACGTCCACGTGGTCGGCGCGTCGTCGCTGGCCGCCGGCCACCTGACGCTGGTGCCGCAGCTGCGCAAGGCGCTCGACGACCAGGGCCGCGACGACATCCTGGTCGTGGTCGGCGGTGTGATCCCGCCCCAGGACTTCGACGCCCTCCGCGAGGCCGGCGCGGCGGCGATCTACCCGCCCGGGACCGTGATCGGCGAGGCCGCCGGTGGGCTGCTGGAGCTGCTGATGGGCAAGCTCGAGCTCGAGGTGCCGGCGGCGGGGTGAGGGTTGGCGGTGCGCGGCGGGCGCCGCGCACCTACGCCGAGGCGGCCGGCTCGTCGAAGAGCACGGCCAACAGGGCCGAGGTGTCGAGAACCATCAGCGCGGGAGACCGTGGTCGTCGTAGCCGAGGAGGGCGTCGGGATCGCGCGGATCGACGATCGGCAGCGCCGCCGCACGGCGGGCGATCTCGTCCAGCTCGTCGACCAGCGGCGGGGCACGGCGCTGACCGCGCACCCGCTGCAGCCGCTCGCTGATCGCGGTGCTGACCGCCGTCGTCAGGGTCTCACCGGTGGCTGCGGCGAGCTCGCGCGCCCGCCGGTCGGTCTCGGGATCCTTGATGTTGATCGCCATCGAATCTCCCAGGTCGACCCTGGGTAGGTTCTACCTCAGGTCCCGCAGAACGTCACGTAGCCGCCCGGGATCGCCGGTCCCGGGCCGGCGTAGCGGTCGCGGCCGGGCTGCTCGTCGAAGGGGCGGGAGACGACCTCGACCAGGGTCCGGACCGGCTCGTCGTCGCCGCGGACGGCGGCGTCCAGCGCCTCCTCGACCCGGTGGTTGCGGGGCACGAAGCGGGGGTTGACGCGGTCGAGGGCGTCGGCCGCCGCGGCGAGGTCGCGGCGGGCCGCCACCTGCTCCCGCCAGCGCGCTGCCCAGCTGTCGAACCGCTCGCGGTCGAGGACCTGCTCGCGGGCCGCCTGGGGCCGGTCGCGCAGCACGCCGGCCAGGCCGCGGAAGGTGCCCGTGAAGTCCGCCCCCTCCTCGGCCATCAGCTGCAGCAGCTGGTCGCCGATCTCGGTGTCGGCCGCCGGCTCGCCGTCGAGCGCCAGCTTCGCCCGCAGGCCGTCGCGCCAGGCGCGGTCGAAGCGGTCGGAGAACCGCCCCAGCTCCTCGCTCAGCGCCGCGACCGCCCGCTCCTGGTCGTCGTCGACCAGCGGCACCAGCGTCTCGGCGAAGCGGGCCAGGTTCCACTGCATCGCCGCCGCCTGGTTGCGGTACGCGTAGCGCCCCTGGTGGTCGATCGAGCTGAACGACGTCCGCGGGTCGAAAGCGTCGAGGAAGGCGCAGGGGCCGTAGTCGATCGTCTCGCCGGAGACCGCGACGTTGTCGGTGTTCATCACCCCGTGCACGAAGCCGACGTGCAGCCACTGGGCGACCAGCGCCGCCTGGGCGTCGCGGACCGCGGCGAAGAAGGCCAGCGCCGGGACCTCCGCGTCGGCCGCGTGCGGGTGGTGGCGGGCGATCGCGTGGTCGAGCAGCCGCCGCAGGACCGCCGGATCCTGGTGCCGCGCCGCGTACTCGAACGTCCCCACCCGCAGGTGGCTGGCCGCCACCCGGACCAGGATCGCCCCCGGCAGCGGGCCGTCCTCGCGCAGCACGTCGCGACCGGTGGCGATCACCGCCAGCGAGCGGGTGGTGGGGATCCCGAGCCCGTGCATCGCCTCGCTGACCACGTGCTCGCGCAGCATCGGGCCGAGCGCGGCCAGGCCGTCGCCGCCGCGGGCGAAGACCGTCCGGCCCGAGCCCTTGAGGTGGACGTCGCGGCGGCGGCCCTCGGCGTCGACCACCTCGCCCAGCAGCAGCGCGCGGCCGTCGCCGAGCCGCGGAACCGCCATCCCGAACTGGTGCCCCGCGTAGGCCAGCGCCACCGGCACCGAGCCCGGCGCCGGCCGCTGCCCGGCCAGCGTCGCCACGCCCTCCGGGGTCCGCAGCCACTCCGGATCCCAACCCAGCTCGACCGCCAGCGGCTCGTTCAGCAGCACCAGCCGCGGCGCGTCGACCGGCGCCGCCTGCGCGGGCGCGTGGAGGCCGGGCAGCGCGTCGACCAGGGTCGACTCGAAGCGCAGCGGAACGGTCGCCTCGGGGCTCATGGACCGAGCGTAGAGGTCCGGGGACGGCGGGCCGTGGCCGCGCGCGATACGGTCCGGTGCTCGCGGGCGCCGAGCGCCGGCGACCGCTCCCGCCATGGCCCGCCCCCGCCCCTCGATCGACGAGCTCCAGGCCGGTCTCGCCGCCGGCGACCGCGCCGCCCTGGCGCGCGCGATCACCCTCGCCGAGAGCCGCCGGACCGACGATCGCGAGCTGGCCCAGGAGCTGATCGCACGGCTGCTGCGGGCGCCCGGATCGTCCGACCGGCCCTCGTACCGGGTCGGCCTGACCGGGGTTCCCGGCGCCGGCAAGTCGACCACGATCGAGGCGCTCGGCGTCTGGCTGGTCGAGCAGGGCCACCGGGTGGCGGTGCTGGCGATCGACCCGTCGAGCACCCGCCAGGGCGGCAGCATCCTCGGCGACAAGACCCGGATGCAGCGGCTGAGCGTGCTGGAGGAGGCCTACATCCGCCCCTCGCCGACCTCGGGCGTGCTCGGCGGCGTGGCCCGCCGCACGCGCGAGGCGATGATCCTCTGCGAAGCGGCCGGGTTCGACATCGTGATCGTCGAGTCGGTCGGCGTCGGCCAGTCGGAGGCGGAGCTGGCCGAGCTGGTCGACTGCGTGCTGCTGCTGCTGGTGCCCGGCGCCGGCGACGAGCTGCAGGGGATCAAGCGCGGGATCATGGAGATCGCCGACCTGATCGTCGTCAACAAGGCCGACGGCGACGCGCTGAAGCTGGCCCGGCGGGCGGCCGCCGACTACCGCCACGCGCTGCGGATGCTGCCGCCGGCCACGCCCGGCTGGAAGACCCCGGTGCTGACGGCCAGCGCAGCCGAGGGCACCGGGATCGCCGAGGCCTGGGGCGCGATCGAGGACCACCGCGCCCACCAGCGCGAGAGCGGCGGGCTGGAGCAGCGGCGCGCCGCCCAGCAGCTGCGCTGGCTGCGGGCCCAGGTCGAGGAGGCGGTGCTGGCCGCCTTCCACGAGCGGCCCGGCGTGGCCGAGGCGCTGCGCGCGGCCGAAGTCGCCGTCGACGCCGCCGAGGCGACCGTCCCCCAGGCCGCGGCGCGGGTGCTCGCGGCCGGCTTCGGCGACGGCGCGCCGTCGACCACCTGAGCCGGCGCCGTGCGCGCCGGCCCGCAACGGCATACACTTTGATGATGCAATGAGTCGTCGGGAGCCGATCGGACGGGCCTTCGTGCCCACGCTGGTGCTGATCGGCATGGTCGTCTCGGTGATCAGCAGCCTCGGCGCGCCGCTGATCCCCTCGCTGGCCCGCGAGTTCGGCGCCGACCTGGGCAGCACCCAGTGGTCGCTGACGGTGACGATGCTGGTCGGCGCGGTCGCGTCGCCGATCGTCGGCCGGCTCGGCGACGGACCCCACCGGCGGGCGGTGCTGCTGGGCTCGCTCGGCGCGGTCGTGCTCGGCGGGGCGCTGGCGGCGCTGGCCGGCTCGCTGCCGCTGCTGATCGCCGGCCGCGCGCTGCAGGGGATGGGTCTGGCGCTGATGCCGCTGACGATGGCCACCGCCCGCGACCACCTGCCGCCCGAGCAGGCCGGGCGCACGATCGCCGCGCTCTCGGTGACCGGCGCGGTCGGCGTCGGGCTCGGGTACCCGATCACCGGCTTCATCGCCGAGTACCTGGACGCCTCGGCCGCCTTCTGGTTCGGGACCGCGGCCAGCGCCGCCGCGCTGCTGCTGGCCGTGCTCTTCGTCCCCGCGACCCCGAGCGAGCGGCGGGCCGACCGGATCGACGTGACCGGCGCCGGGCTGGTGGCGGTCGGGCTGGTGGCGCTGCTGATCGGGCTCGAGAAGGGCGCCGACTGGGGCTGGGGATCGGACTCGACGCTGGGGCTGCTGGCCGCGGCCGCGGTGGTGCTGGCGCTGTGGGTGCGGCACGAGCTGCGGGTGGCGGCGCCGCTGGTCGACCTGCGGCTGGTCCGCCACCGGGCGGTGCTGACGGCGAACGTCACCGGGTTGCTGCTGGGCGTGGCGATGTACCTGGGGATCAGCCTGATGACCCAGTTCGTCCAGTTCGACGGCGGGCTCGACGCGACGGTCTTCGTGGCCGGCCTGACGCTGGTGCCGCTCTCCGCCCTCAGCGCCGTCTCCAGCGGCCTGGTGCCGGTGATCGAGCGGCGGTTCGGCGCCCGGGCGACGATCCCGCTGGGGGCGCTGGTGATCAGCGTCGCGGCCGGCTTCTTCGCGCTCACCGGCAGCGCGCTCTGGCACGCCTTCGTGACGATGGCGCTGGTCGGCGTCGGGCTCGGCTGCACCTTCGCCGCGATGCCGGGACTGATCGTCGGCGCCGTCCCGGCCAGCGAGACGTCGAGCGCGATGAGCCTGTACCAGGTGACCCGCTACGTCGGCTTCTCGATCGGCAGCGGGCTGGCGGTGACGCTGCTGCGGGCCTTCGGCGGCGACGGCGGGCCGACGGTCGGCGCCTACCGCGACACCTTCGCGGCGGCCGCGGTGCTGAGCCTGTTCGCCGCCGCCGTCGCCTGGATCCTGCCCGGACGGGCGCCGCGGCCCGCCCCCGACGCGCAGCTGCGGCGGCGCGAGCAGGAGGAGGGGCTGGTGGCCTCGGCGGGACTGGAGAGCGACCCCTCCGCCCGCTGAGCCCCGGTGGTGGACGGCGTCCGAATCGGCGCACGCGACCGCCGGCGATGGAAGGCTCGACCGCGATGCCCGCACCAGGAACGTCCCCCGTCCCCGCCCGCGTCGCGGCGATCGCCGGCCTCGGCCTGGCCCTGGCCCTCTCGGCCTGCGGCGGCGACGACAAGACCACCACCAGCACGGTCACCGTCACCACCTCGGCCAGCGTCCCGACCACGACCGCCAGCGTGCCGACCACGGCGACCGTCCCGACCGCGCCGACGGTCCCGACCACGGACAGCGTCCCGACCGCCACCGCCACCACGCCGACGACGACCACGATGACGCCGGCCCGCCGGCGCGAGAAGCGGCTGGAGCAGTCGGCCGAGCGGACCGTCCGCAGCTTCTACGCCGCCGTCCGCAAGCGCGACATCGCCGCCGTCTGCTCGCTGCTGAGCACGGCCAACGTCAACCGCTACGGCGGCCGCGGCAGCTGCCGCAACGGCCGCTACGTGACCGAGGCGGCCGTCGCCCAGGTGCCGCCGAACAACGACCGGATGCGGACCACGACGATCCTCGCCAACGGCGCCACCCGCGCGACGGTGCTGGTCAGCCGCCCGGGCCGCCGCTACGTCGTGCGGCTGGCCCGCCAGGGCGGTCAGTGGCGGGTGGTCGGCACCCGCAAGCTCGGCTGAGCGAGCGAGGCGCGGGCGAACGGCCCGCGCCCCGGATCGTCAGGCCGTCGGCGCCTGGGCGCCGGCGGCCGAGCGCCGGCCGAGCAGCGGCTGGCCGGCGAGCGCCCGCTCGGCGGCGTGGCCGAAGCCGAAGGCCAGCGCGGCCCAGATGATCGCCTGGGTGCCGAGGTTGGCCAGCCGGAAGTCCCACAGGATCTGGGGCGGGAAGCCGGTCCGGACCTCGTTCTGGCTCGGCAGCGCCAGGTGGGCGACGGCGATCAGGACGGCGAACAGCAGCAGCCCGGCGGCGACCGCGTTGCCAACGCCCCAGCGGGCGTACAGGTCGCGGATCGCCCGGCCCGCCGCCACCGCGGCGACGATCGCGATCACGATCAGGACGAAGAACCAGCCGGTCCGCTCGCCGATCGTGTCGCCGCTGCCGACCGCCGGCGGGTTGGCCGGGTACTTCGTGAACGGCACCAGCACGATCGTGGTGAAGCCGACGGCGGCGATCACCAGCGCGGTCGCGCGGGCCTGCAGCGCGCCGATCCGGCCGTAGATCATCGCGAAGATCAGGCCGACGAAGCCGCCGATCGCGGTGCTGAAGATCAGCAGCCCGGTCAGCAGGCCGATCGTGCTCTGGACGCCGCGGCTGACCTCCGGCGGACCCTCGTCCATCGCACCGGCCTTGGCGGCCGCGGCCTCCTCGACGGCGATCGCGGCCTTGACCGGCGGCTCACCGACGAAATACGCCCAGGCGAACGCAAGCAGGCCGGCCACCAGGCCGACCAGCATGCCCCGCACCAGCAGGGTACGAACCATGTCGGTCCCCGCTCAGTGGCAGGGGAAGCCGAGCAGGTGGCGCGCGTCGTGCACCAGCTCGTGGATCGCGGAGCCGGAGAAGACCGACGTCGCGCCCTCTTCCGCCCCGACGAAGTAGATCGCGAACATCAGCACGACGCCGGCGAAGATCCAGTAGGGGAGCAGCTCGCGCGGCGAGGCGACGGGGATCGGGACCCCGGACTCGCGCTGGGCGGCTGGCTCGATGGCGGTCTGCGTGCTCACGATGCTTCGTCCTCCTCGGGATCTCGCGTCCCGATCGTTTGGCGATGCGCGGTGATGGAGTCTCTGGCTCCCGGCCCTGGGGCCGGTCACAGTGGCGCGACCGCGCCGGATTCGCACCGGCTTCCTCGCGTCACCTCGCTCGTTCGCGGCAGCATAGCGGCCCGCGGCCGTTCCGAACATGGCTGGATCTCCCTCACCAGCGCGGCGGATCGCTGCCCGCCGGCACCGGACCGCGGCTCCAGGCCAGCGGCCGGCCGTCGAGGGCGCCCGGCGGCGCGATCGCCGAGACCACGCCGAAGGGGCTGGCGAGGTCGACCCGGAAGCAGCCGGGATCGACCGTCGCGGCGGCCGCGGGCGGATCGGCCCGCGGCGCGTCGAGCAGCCAGTCGGCGGTCCGCGCCAGGGCCAGGCGGGCGTGCAGCGGTCCGGCCCCGCGGGCCCGCTCGGCGAGCCCGCGCAGGACCGCGGCGGCCAGCAGGTAGCCGGTCCCGTGGTCGAGCGCCTGCGCCGGCAGCGCGCCCGGGGTGGCGCCGCCGTCCGGCGAGCAGACCAGCGCGATCCCGGTCGCCGCCTGGACCAGGCTGTCGAACCCGCGGCGGGTGCCCCACGGCCCCTCGTCGCCCCAGGCGGAGAGGGTGGCGACGACCAGCTGCGGGTGCCGCTCGGCGAGCGCCGGCGGGTCGAGGCCGAAGGCGGCGAGCGCACCCGGCCGGTAGCCGTGGACGACCGCGTCGGCGCCGGCCAGCAGCCGTTCGAGCGTCGCCCGGTCGTCGCCGTCACGCAGGTCGAGCAGGGCGCTGCGCTTGCCGGCGCCGGTGTCGAGCAGCTGCAGCGGCAGCTCGGGCCGGTCGCGGCGGTCGATCCGCAGCACGTCGGCGCCGAGCGCGGCCAGCCAGCGGGTGGCGATCGGGCCGGCGATCACCCGGGTCAGGTCGAGGATCCGGAGCCCGGTCGCGGGCGGAGCGCCGGCGGGGAGCGGCGGCAGCGGACGGTCGACCGCGGGCCGCTGCTCCCGCCGCAGCAGGCCGCCGGCGGCGAGCGATGCGGCGGCCGGCTCGCGGTCCCAGGTCCGCCGGTCGCGGACGGCGGCCGCGCAGCCACCGGCGGCGACCACCGCCTGCTCGACCTCGCGGGCCGGGCGGGCGGCGACGGCGGCCGGGACGTCGTCGGGCGCGGCGACGGCCAGCGCCCGCAGCAGCGCGGCCCGGTGGTGGTCGTAGTTGGCGTGCAGCCGGACCCAGCCGTCGGCCGCGGGCAGGAACCGCGAGAGCGGGTCGAAGGGCACGCCGGGCACGGCGCCGTCGAGCCGCAGGTGGCGCTCGCTGACGAAGGCCGCCGCGACGTGCTCGGCGTCGAGCCGCGGGACCGGCGGCGGCGCCCCGCGGGCCGCGGCCAGCTCGGCGGCCGCCAGCAGCGCGGCGCCGACCGTGGCCCGGGCGAGGGCGTCGACCGGCAGCGGTCCCGGCAGCGGCGCGCGGTCGGGGTCGCGGTCGCCGTCGATCCGCAGCCGCGCGACGGCCTCGGGCGCGCCGCCGAGGGCGGCCCAGGCGTCGTCCAGCCGCGGCCCGCCAGCCATCGCTCAGAAGACCTCGATCGTCCAGGGCGCGCGGGCCGGGCGGAGCGCCGCGTCGAGCTGCGCCACCGTCCCGGGCCGGTGCTCCTGGACGCTGCCGGCGGCGTGGAGGCCGACGAGCGCGGTGCCGCCGAGGTAGGCCGCGCCGAGGTCGCGGTCGGGGATCGTCAGGTCGGGCTCGCGGTCGCTGCGCTCGGCCTCCGCGCGACCGTCGCGCGCCCGCAGCGCCCAGCGGCCGTCGAGGACCGGATCGGCCGGCGCGTCGACCTGGAGCACGAGGTCGAGGTCGGCCGCCCACGCGCGACCGGCGACGGCCGCCGGCAGGTCGAGGATCCGCAGCCACAGCGCGTCGCCCTGCTGGACGGTGCGGAGCGCGCGCGGGTCGGCGGTGGCCAGGGCCAGATCGTCGTCGAGCGGCCGCTCGTGCAGCTCGACGTCGGTGGCCAGGTCGATGCTGGTCAGGAAGGCCAGCAGCGCGCGGCCGGCCTCGGGGGTGGCGGCCAGCAGCTCCTGGACCGCGACGGTGGTGCGGGCGTCCTGGCCGACCGGGCCGGCGCCGGCCTGCTCGTGGACGCGGTAGAGCGCGTAGCCGTCGTCGCCGCAGACGACCAGCCGCTTCGGCCCGGCGGCGCGCTCGTCCTCCTCGTCGCTGAGGATCCGGGCCCGCCACCAGACCGGCGGACGGCTGGTGATCCCGGCCCGCTGGCCGCGGACGCGCTCGTGGATCGCGGCCAGCGCGGGGGCGTCGGCGACCAGGTCGCCGAACCGCAGCGGCAGCGCCAGGACGGGGGCGCGGAGCGGGACCCCGGCGGCCAGCTCGATCCGGCTGCGACGGGTCCAGGTGGCGGGCCCGAAGCCGAAGCGGCCGTAGATCCCGCCCTCCGAGGCCCAGAGCGCGGCGACCGGCTCGCCCCGCTCGCGGGCGTCGGCGATCACCGCGTCCATCATCGCCCGCAGGACCCCGCGACGGCGGTGGGTCGGCAGCACGGCGACGAAGGTCACGCCGGCGCAGGCCAGCTCGCCGCCGGGCACGCTGAGGGTCCGCGTGTAGGCGCCCGACGTGCCGACCATCGCGCCGCCGTCGGTCACCACCCGCATCCGCTCGACCTCGAGCCGCGAGGCCACCCGTCGCCGCGCCGGCGCCGCGAAGAGCCCGTGCATCGCGGTGCTGGTGACGTCGAGCAGCGGTTCGAGCGCGTCCTCGCCGATCGCCCGCACGCTCCAGCCCATCGGCCGAGGGTAGCGAGCCGGTCTGCGTACCCTGACCGCATGACCACCCCCCAGGCCCAGCCCCAGGTCCTCGTCGTGCTCGACGCCTACTGCGGGTGGTGCCACGGCTTCCGCGACGCGCTGCTCGGGTTCTGGGAGCGGCACCGGGAGGACCACCAGTTCGTGGTCCTGGCCGGCGGCCTGATCACCGGCGAGCGGGTGGCGCCGATCGGGACCTTCGACTTCATCCCCGACGGCAACCGGCGGATCGCCGAGCTGACCGGGGCGCGGTTCGGGCAGCCCTACCTGGACGTGCTGGCCGAGGGCTCGCTGGTGCTCGACTCGACCGACGCCGCGCGCGGCTTCACCGCGCTCCGCGACCAGGCGCCGGAGCGGGCGGTGCCGCTGGCGGTGGCGATCGCCGACGCCTTCTTCCACGACGGCCGCTCGCTCTCGGACGTCGAGACCTTCCGCGCCGTCGCCACCGCCGAGGGGCTGGATCCCGACGCCGCCGCCGCGACCTTCGCCGATCCCGCGACCGCCGGCCGGGTGGTCGAGGAGTTCGCCACCGTCGCCCGGATCGGGGTCAGCGGCTTCCCGACCGTCGCCGTCAGCCACGGCGACCACCTGCACGCGATCGCCGTCGGCTACGCCAGCGGCGAGGACCTGGAGCAGCGGCTGGCCGCCGCCGACCAGGCCCACTAGGCGCGTAGGGCGAAACCCCCACCCGTGCGCGGCCGGGTTCCTCCTCGCGACGGAGGACGCCCGCGCCCGCGCCCGTCAGAATCCGCGACGATGGCTGACGCGCGCCCCGCCGCGGGCACCACCCTCGCTCGCCTGCTGGTGGCCGCCGGCGTGGCGCTGGCGCTCGCCGACGCGTCGGTGGTGACGCTGGCGCTGCCCCAGATCCTCACCCGGCTGAACACGACGATCGACGGCGTCGCCGCGGTGATCGGCGTCTACACCGTCGTGCTGGCCGCCGCCGTGCTGGTGGCGGTGCCGCTGCGACGGCGGCTGGGCAGCGGCGCGCTCGGGGCCGCCGGGATGCTGCTGTTCGCGCTGGCCAGCGCCGCCTGCGGCCTGGCCGAGTCGCTCGAGCTGCTGCTGGCCGCCCGCGCCGCCCAGGCGGTCGGGGCCGGCGCCGGGCTGGTCGCCGGCTACGCGCTGCTGCACCGCGACGGCCGTCCCGCGGGGCGGCCGGACGCGCTGTGGGTGGCGGGTGCCGTCTTCGGGACCGCGATCGGCCCGGCGCTCGGCGGCGCCCTGACCGAGCTCTTCGACTGGCGCGCGATCTTCCTGGCCCAGGCGCCGTTCGGGCTGCTGGCCGGCCTCGCCTGCCTGGCGCCGTTCGGGCCCCGCGCCGCTCCCGCCCCCGCCGCCGACCCGGCGGCCGCGACGCCGGTCGACGCGCCCGAGGGCGCGGCCCGGCCGTGGCCGACCCCGGCCGGCCGGCCGCCGCGCTCGACCGCCCGACCCGCCGCCCACGACGCCCCGACCGAGATCGTCGGCGGGCCGCCGGAGGCCGAGGACGGCGACGACGCCACGCTGCTGCGCCCCCGTCCCGGCGGCCACGACGACCGCACGCTGCGCAAGTCGCCGGCGCCCGCCGCCGGACCGGTCACCGTCGCCGACGACGAGCGCGAGACCGGCCCGACGCCGCCCGCGCGCGACCGGGCACGGGTCGGGGTGGCGCTGGCGCTGCTCTCGGCGGCGCTGACGGCGGTCGTCTTCCTGCTGGTGCTGCTGCTCGTCTCCGGCTGGGCGGTGCAGCCGCTGAAGGCCGCCGTCGGCGTGACGGTGCTGCCGATCGCCGCCCTCGCCGGGTCGCGGATCGGCGGCGACCCGTGGCTGCGGGCGTCGGCCGGGGCCGGGCTGGTCGGGGCCGGCGTGCTGGCGCTGGCGACGCTGCCGACGGTCGGGCCCGGCTGGGTCGTCGTCCCCCAGCTGCTCTCGGGCCTGGGGATGGGGATGGCGCTGCCCGCGATGGCCGGCGAGCTGCTGCCCGAGCGCTCCCCGCGCGAGGCGGCCCAGCTGCTGTCGCTGCGCCACGTGGGGATCACCGTCGCGCTGCTGATCCTGGCCCCGGTGACCGCCGCCCAGCTCGACCGCACGATCGACCGCACCCGCCAGCAGGTGGTGGCGCTGGTGCTCGACGCGAAGCTGCCGCCGCAGCCGAAGCTGGAGTCGATCGGCCCGGCGCTGGCCGACATCGACGAGGAAGACCCGCGCGGCAAGCTGCGGGCGGCGCTGACCGCCCAGGCGCCGCGGTTCGCCGGCGACCCGGAGCAGGCGGCCGTCTACGCGCACCTGGTCGACCGCGCCGACGAGACGCTGATCACGGCCGTCAACCGCGCCTTCCGCCCGGCCTTCCTGATCACCGGCCTGCTGGCGCTGCTGGCCGCGCTGCTGGCGCTGCCGCCGGTCGGCCGCAGCCCGGCGCTGGCGATCGCGATCTGCGGCCTGGGGCTGGCGGCGGCCGGCGGCCAGGCGCTGATGGCCCGCGCCGCCGCCCCGCCGGCGGTGGTGATCGCCAACCCCTGCGAGCGCCGCGACCTGCCGACCAGCGGCGGGCTCGGCGGCGCGCTCCAGGACACGGCGCTGCTGGGCCTGGACGGGGCGGCCTGCAAGTGGGGCTCCTCGCGCGAGGAGCTGGCGCTGGCGATCGGCGACCCCGACCTGGCCAAGGCCTACCAGCGCGAGCACGGCCACGACCCCCGCTCGCCGATCGAGCTGGCCGGGGCCGCGATCACCGGCGGGGGCGGCGACCGCGGCTTCGGCGATGTGCTGAAGAACCTGATCGGCGGCGGCTGAGCGCGGCTCGCGTGGCGGGCAAGCCCCACCCCTCGGGGGCCGCCCGCCACGCGAGCCGGGCGGGGGTACGATCGGGCCGTGTCCACGCCGCGCTTCCTGTTCGACGTCGGCTCGCCCTACGCGTACCTGGCGGGCGAGCGGATCGAGGAGCTGCTCGGGCCGGTGCGCTGGGAGCCGGTGCTGCTGGGCGGGATCTTCCGGGCCACCGGGCGGGCCTCGTGGGCTCAGGTCGGCGACCGCGACGGCGGGGTCGGCGAGATCGAGCGGCGGGCCGCGGCGCGCGGGCTGCCGCCGCTGCGCTGGCCCGATCCGTGGCCGAACGACGGGCTGCTGGCGATGCGCGCCGCCACCTGGGCCGGAGGCGAGGATCCGGCCGACGGCGCCCGCCGCTACGGCCGCGCCGCGATGCGGATCCAGTTCGCCGAGGGCCGGCCGCTGAGCGACCCGGAGAACGTCGCCGCCGCCCTGACCGCCGCCGGCTTCGACGCCGCGGCCGGGCTGGCGGGAGCGGCCGACGCCGCGACCAAGCAGCGGCTGCGCGCGGCCACCGACGCCGCCCTCGCCGAGGGCGTCTACGGGGTGCCGACGGTCGCCGTCGGGCCGTTCCGGCTGTGGGGCGACGACCGGCTGGAGGACGCCGCGGCGATCCTCCGCGCGGCGCGCTGACCGCCCGGCGCCGAACCGCTCGGCCCCGGGCGATCGTTCGACGGGCTCAGGCCGGGGCGACCACGCCGCGCAGGTGCGGCGTCGCCTTCGCGTTCGCGCCCTGGAGCACGAACGCCAGCCCGTCCTCGGTCTCGGCGCTGCCGAAGCCGACCGTGGTCGGCAGCAGCACCGGGCGCTGGAAGCGGACGTCGACCGCGTAGGCCTGCGGCAGACGGTCCTGGAGCGCGGCCAGCGAGCGGGCCTTCGTCCACATCCCGTGGGCGATCGCCCGCGGGAAGCCGAACAGCTTCGCGCTCAGCGGGTGCAGGTGGATCGGGTTGACGTCGCCCGCGACCGCGCCGTAGCGGCGGCCGAGGTTGCCCGCCAGCCGCCACTCCTCGCTCGGGACGATCCGCAGCCCGCCGACGCCGGCGGTCGGGTCGCCCGTGCCCTCCGGGGCCGGGCCCTTCCCGCCCCCGGCGCGGAAGATCGTGGCGATGTCCTCCCAGACCAGCTCGTCGCCGGCCCGGACGGTCGTCGTCAGCGAGAACGTGCGGCCCTTCGGGTGCGGCTGCAGGTCGTCGGCGCGGACGGCGATCGAGAGCGTCTCGCCGATCCCGATCGGCCGGTGCTGGACGATCCGGTTGTGCATGTGGACCAGGCCGATCGCCGGGAACGGGAAGCTCCCGTCGGTCATCAGCGCCATGTGCAGCGGGAACCCGAGGATGAACGGGTAGGTCGGCGGCAGCTCGTTGCGGAGCGCGAAGCCGCAGACCTTCGCGTACGCCTGGAGCCGGGCGACGTCGACCCGGACCTTCGGCAGGGTCAGCGTCAGGTCGGGCAGGGCCTTGGCCGAGCCGGCGACGAAGGGCAGCCGCGAGGCGCCCGGGATCATCGGCAGCGCGGCGCGGCCGTAGAGCCCGAGCGTGCCCGGCGCCTCGTTCAGCTGGCGGGTGACGGTCATGCGCCGATCAGGCTCTGGCCGCAGACGCGGACCGTGTTGCCGTTGACGCCGGCCGAGCCGGGGCTGGCGTACCAGGCGATCGTCTCGGCGACGTCGATCGGCAGACCGCCCTGGCCGAGCGACGACATCCGCCGCCCCGCCTCGCGGATCGTCAGCGGGATCGCCGCGGTCATCTTGGTCTCGATGAAGCCCGGGGCGACCGCGTTGATCGTCAGCTGCTGCTTGGCGACCTCGGCCGCGAAGGCGTCGACGAAGCCGATCACGCCGGCCTTCGAGGTGCCGTAGTTGGTCTGGCCGCGGTTGCCCGCGACGCCGGCGATCGAGGCGACGCCGATGATCCGGCCCTCGGGGTTGATCGCCTTCTGCTTCAGCAGCTCGCGGGTGATCCGCTCCGGCGCCTCGAGGTTGACCGCGATCACCTGGGCCCAGATCTCCGGCTTCATGTTCGCCAGCAGCTTGTCGCGGGTGATGCCGGCGTTGTGGACGACGATGTCGACCCCGCCGTGGTCGGCCTTCAGCTTCGCGGCCAGCTCCTTCGGCGCGTCCTCGGCGGTCACGTCGAAGGTGATCGCGGTGCCGCCGATCCGGTCGGTGACCTTCCTCAGGTCGTCGGCCAGCGGCTCGATGTCGAGGCCGACGACGTGGGCGCCGTCGCGGGCCAGCGTCTCGGCGATCGCCTCGCCGATCCCGCGGGAGGCGCCGGTCACCAGCGCGACCTTGCCCTTCAGCGGCTCGGTCCAGTTCAGCTCCGGCTTGCGGCCGCTCTGGGTGATCCGCACGACCTGGCCGGAGACGAACGCCGACTTCGGCGAGAGCAGGAACCGCAGCGTCGACTCGATCTGGTCGTCGGCGTCGGGCGCGACGTAGACCAGCTGGACGGTCGAGCCCTTGCCGATCTCCTTGCCGAGCGAGCGGGTGAAGCCCTCCAGCGCCCGCTGGGCGATCCGCGCCGACGCCTTCGTGGCGCCAGTGCCGGCGACCAGCTCGGGCGTGGTGCCGAGCACGACCACGCGGCCCGAGGGGCGGACGCGGCGGGCGATCGGCTGGAAGAAGGCGTGCAGCTGGGCCAGCTCGGCGGCCGACGAGATACCGGTCGCGTCGAAGACCAGGGCCTGGAACTTCTGGTCGCCGCCGGTGGCGGGGTTCCAGATCTTCGGCGTCAGGCCGGCCTCGGCGGCGCCGTCGCGCAGCGCGCCCTCGGCGGTCCAGGTCTCGGCCCCGATCAGCGCCAGGACCCGCGAGATCGCGGGGCCCAGGCGGCCGCCCTCGGCCTGGCCGAAGAGCACCGGGCCGTCGACGACCGGCGCGCCCGGCCGGTGGCGCTTGAGGAACGGCGGCTGCGGCAGGCCGACCCGGGGGGCGATCTGCTTGCCGAGGAAGCTGTTGACGAACTGCTGGTAGCGATCGGACATGTGGGGAGGCTCCGTTCGGGGTCCGTGGGCTCAGCGCTCGACGATCGCGACGACGCCCTGGCCGCCGGCGGCGCAGATCGAGATCAGGCCGCGACCCGAGCCCTTCTCCTTCAGCTGCTTCGCCAGCGCCGGGACGATCCGGCCGCCGGTCGCCGCGAACGGGTGCGCCGCGGCCAGCGAGCCGCCGTTGACGTTGAGCTTGCTGCGGTCGATCGACCCCAGCGGCTCGTCACGGCCGAGCTTCTGCTTGCAGAAGGTCGGATCCTCCCACGCCTTCAGCGTGCTGAGGACCTGGGCGGCGAACGCCTCGTGGATCTCGTAGTAGTCGAAGTCCTGGAGCTTCAGCCCGTGGCGGTCGAGCAGCGTCGGGACCGCGTAGGCGGGGGCCATCAGCAGCCCCTCCTCGCCGTCGACGTAGCCGACGGCCGAGGTCTGGACGTCGACCAGGTAGGCGAGCGGCTCGTGGCCGTGCTCCTTGGCCCACTCCTCGCTGGCCAGCAGCACCGTCGAGGCGCCGTCGGAGAGCGGGGTCGAGTTGCCGGCGGTCATCGTGCCCTGGGGGCCGCCGAAGACCGGCTTCAGCTTCGCCAGCTTCTCGAGGCTGGAGTCGGCGCGCAGGTTGCCGTCGCGCTCCAGGCCCAGGTAGGGCGTGAGCAGGTCGTCCATGAACCCGCGCTCGTAGGCGGCGGCGAGGTTCTTGTGCGAGGCGACGGTCAGCTCGTCCTGGGCCTCGCGGGTGATGCCCCACTCCTTGGCGGTGATCGCCTGGTGGGCGCCCATCGACTTGCCGGTCCGCGGCTCGGCGTTGACCGGGAAGTCGAGCGTGATGTCGGTCGGGCGGATCGCCAGCAGCGCCTTCACGCGGTCGGCGTTGCTGCGGGCGTTGTTGACCTTGACCAGCTTGTGGCGGAGCTTGTCGCCGAGCGCGATCGGCGGGTCGGAGGTGGTGTCGGCGCCGCCGGCGATGCCGACGTCGATCTGCCCGAGGGCGATCTTGTTGGCGATGTAGTTGACCGCCTGGAGGCCGGTGCCGCAGGCCTGGCCGATGTCGACCGCGGCGGTCGAGTTGGCCAGCTTCGAGCCGAGCACCACCTCGCGCGTGAGGTTGATGTCGCGGGCGAGCTTGACGACCGCGCCGGCGGCGAACTCGCCGAGGTGCTGGCCCTCCAGGCCGTAGCGCTCGATCAGGCCGTCGAGGGCGGCGGCGAGCATGTCGCTGTTGCTGACGCTCGAGTACTGCGCGTTCGAGCGGGCGAAGGGGATGCGGTTGCCGCCGATGATGGCGACGCGGCGCGGGCTGGTCATGTGGCGTCTCCGGGGAAGATTCCTACCGGCGGTATCGACGGCAGGCGACAAAGGGTAGCGAGGGCTGGGCGCCCGCAGCGTGACGGGGGTCCGGTGCGGTTAGGCTGGCAGGCGATGAGCACGGCGATCTCCGACGCCCAGGCCGAGCGGCTGCTGACCGCGGCCCGCCGCGGCGACGAGGGCGCGTACCGCGACCTGGTCGAGTCCCACCGGCGCGAGCTGCACGCGCACTGCTACCGGATGCTCGGCTCGGTCCACGACGCCGAGGACGCCCTGCAGGACGCGATGCTGCGGGCCTGGAAGGGGCTGCAGCGGTTCGAGGGCCGCAGCTCGGCCCGCTCGTGGCTGTACAAGATCGCCACCAACACCTGCCTCGACGAGATCGCCAAGCGGCCCAAGCGGGTGCTGCCGATGGACTACGGCCCGGCGACCGAGGCCCACATCGGCGCCGGCCAGCCGCTGGTCGAGACGGTCTGGATCGAGCCCTACCCCGACGCCCAGCTGGGCGTGGCCGCCGGGGCCAGCGCGCCGGCCGCCCGCTACGAGCAGCGCGAAAGCCTGGAGCTGGCCTTCGTCGCCGCCCTCCAGCACCTGCCGGCGACCCAGCGGGCGGTGCTGATCATGCGCGAGGTGCTCGGCTTCTCGGCCAAGGAGACGGCCGAGGCGCTGGAGACGACGGTCGCCTCGGTCAACAGCGCGCTGCAGCGGGCGCGGGCCACGATCGACGCCAAGCTGCCCGACCAGAGCCAGCAGCAGACCCTGCGCGCGCTCGGCGACGACGAGCTGCGGGCGGCCGTCGAGCGCTACATGGACGCGATGCAGGCGGGCGACGTCGAGCGGGTGGTGGCGATGCTGACCGAGGAGGCGACCTGGTCGATGCCGCCGCTGGCCAGCTGGTTCGGCCCCGGCCTGGCGCAGCTGCGGGTCTTCCTGGAGGGCGGCCCGATGTCGGGCGCCTGGCAGTGGCGCCACGTGCCGACCTTCGCCAACGGCCAGGCCGCCGTCGGCTGCTACACGTGGGACGAGCAGCAGGGCGTCTTCCTGCCCTTCTGCATCGACGTCCTGACCCTCGCCCGGCGCCCCGACGGCGAGGCGGCGGTGGCGGGCGTGACGGCCTTCATCACCCGCTCGCTCGACGTGCCGGACGAGGAGTCGTTCCTGCGCTTCCCCGACCACACCGAGCAGCACCCGCCGAGCCTGGCGCTGTTCGAGCGCTTCGGGCTGCCGCTGACGCTGGCGCGCGACTGAGCGCCGCGGCGGCCCGCTCAGGCCGCCAGCTCGAGCGTCGCGTCGCGCTCGTCGCGGGCGACCAGCTCGGCGTAGCGGCCGCCGAGGGCCAGCAGCTGCTCGTGGCGGCCGCGCTCGACGATCCGGCCGTGGTCGAGCACCACGATCAGGTCGGCGTCGCGGACGGTCGAGAGGCGGTGGGCGATCGCGATCGTGGTGCGGTCGGCGGCCAGCCGCTCCAGCGCCTCCTGGACCGCCCGCTCGGTGCGGGTGTCGAGCGCGCTGGTCGCCTCGTCGAGGATCAGCACCGGCGGGTTGCGGAGCATCGCGCGGGCGATCGCCAGCCGCTGCTTCTCGCCGCCGGAGAAGCGGTAGCCGCGCTCGCCGACGACCGTCTCGTAGCCGTCGGGCAGGCTGTCGATCAGCTCGTGGATCTGAGCGGCGCGGGCGGCCTCGACCAGCTCCTCGTCGCTCGCGTCGGGCTTGGCGAAGCGCAGGTTGTCGGCCACCGAGGCGTGCAGCAGGTAGGTCTCCTGGGCGACGACCCCGACCAGCCGCGCGCGGTCGGCGGCGGACAGCTGGCGGACGTCGACCCCGTCGATCGTGACCGCGCCGTCGCCGACGTCGTACATCCGCGCGGCCAGGTAGCCGAGGGTGGTCTTGCCCGACCCGGTCTCGCCGACGATCGCGACGGTGGCGCCGGCGGGGACCTCCAGGTCGACGTCGTCGAGGGTCGCGCCGGAGCGCGGGTCGTAGGCGAAGGAGACGTGGTCGAAGCGGACCGGCAGGCCGCCGCGCTCGCCGACCGCGGGGTCGAGGCGGACCGGCCGCTCGGGCTCGCGGACGTCGATCTCGGCGTCCAGGTACTCGAAGACGCGGGTGAAGAGCGCCAGCGAGGTCTGGACCTCGACGCCCAGCCGCAGCAGCGTGACCATCGGCATCAGCAGCCGGGTCTGGAGGGTGGTGAAGGCGACCAGGGTGCCGATCGTGACCAGGCCGCTGCCGTGAGCGCTGCTCCAGCCGGCGATCCAGTAGGCCAGCGCCGGCATCGCGGCGAAGGCGATCTGGACGGTCGCCATCCGCCAGCGGCCGGCCATCGCCGAGCGGACCTCGAGCTCGGCGACGGCGTCGGAGGAGGCGGCGAAGCGGTCGACCAGGTCGGGGCCGCGGCCCATCGTGCGGCCGAGGACGATCCCGCTGATCGAGAGCGACTCCTCGACGATCGCCGACATGTCGGCCAGCCGCTTCTGGCGCTGGCTGACGATCCGGCGCCGGGCCTTGCCGACGGTGCGGCTGAGCCAGACGAAGAAGGGCACGACGACCAGGGTGGCGAGGGCCAGCCGCCAGTCGAGCACGATCATCGCCGTCAGCGTCGCGAGGACGGTGGTGAAGGCGGAGACGAGGCTGGTGACGGTCGAGGTGACGACGCCCTGCATGCCGCCGATGTCGTTCGAGATCCGCGACTGGACCTCGCCGCTGCGGGTGCGGGTGAAGAAGGCCAGCGAGAGCCGCTGGAGGTGGCCGTAGACGGCGGTCCGCAGGTCGTGCATGACCCGCTGGCCGACGGTGTTGGAGAGCCAGGTCTGGCCGACGTCGAGCGCGGCGCCGACGACCGCCGCCCCGATCATCCCCAGGACGAGCAGGGTCAGCAGCGAGGTGTCGCGGTCGGGTAGGGCGACGTCGACGATCTCGCGGATCAGCAGTGGCTGGGCGAGGCCGAGCACCGCCGAGAGGAAGATCAGGCCGGCGACGACGGCGATCCGGCCGCGGTAGGGCCGGAAGAGGCGGACGATCCGCCGCAGGTCGACGGACTCCTTGGGTGGTGAGGGTTCGGTGCTGCGCGAATCCGGGGACATGGACGACCTCCGTCCGCCGCCGTTCGGGGTCACGGACCCGGGTGGTCCGTGCGGCGGCCTAGTTGCTGAGTGTTGCTCAGCAATCTACCAGATGCGGAGGGAAACTCATAATGTGCTTGACCGGCTATACTCGGGAAACCGTGGACACGCCCGCGCCCGCCTCCGCGCCCCCGCCCTCGACCGGCGAGCTGATCGCCCGCGTGGCCCGCTGGGTCCACGGCAGCACCCGCGAGCGCCTGGCCCCGCTGGGCGTGACGCCGGCCGCGGCCCGCGCCCTCGGCGTGCTGATGCGCAGCGACGAGCCGCTGCGGATGGTCGAGCTGGCCGAGCGGCTGCGGATCGTCCCCCGCTCGGTGACCACCCTGGTCGACGGCCTGGAGCAGGACGGCCTGGTCGAGCGCCGTCCCGATCCCCAGGACCGCCGCTCGACCCGGGTCCACCTGACCGAGGCCGGCCAGGCCCGCCGCGACGCCCTCCGCCGCGCCCGCTACGAGGCCGCCGACGAGCTGGTCGCCGTGCTCTCCGACGACGACCGCGAGCAGCTGCACCGGCTGCTCGCGATCATCGACCAGGCCGCGCACGAGGCCTGGTGCGCGCGGCGCTGTTGAGGGTTCGGGCGCCCGGCTGGTGGGCGGGGCGTGCATCGGGTGAGCGGTGGTCGCTGGGCCCGGGCGCGCGGCCGGCCGGCGGCGGACGGCGGACGGCGGGCGGAAGTGGCGTCAATCCGCACCCCCACCCACCAAGTGGCGTCAATCCGCCCCGCCTACCGGCGTCGATTGACGCCAGTTCCGCGGGGCGGGTGCGAAATGACGCCGCTTCGCCCGCCGGCCGTGGCGCCCAGGCCAGCGACCAACGCCTGCGCGGACGCGCGGCCCGGCCCCTCTCCCGTCAGTGCCCCGCCGACCGACCTCGCCGCCGGTCGGGGCCACCCACGCACCGCCGACCATCCCTGCCGCGGCACGGTCGATCCACCACCGCCCCGGAACTGCTCAGACGCGCGGTTGGCCGACCGGCCGCACCCCCAATCCCCTCACGCCCGCCGCTCGTCGACCAGCTGATCGCCCGCGCCCAGCTGCAGCGCCACGTGCTCGGCGTAGAGGCGGTCGGCGGCCAGCAGCTCGTGGTGGGTTCCCACCGCTCGCACCCGTCCGTCCTCCAGCAGGACGATCTGGCGGGCGGCGACGACGGTCGAGAGGCGGTGGGCGATGGCGACCACGGCGCGGCTGGCGGCGACCCGCTCGACGGTCTCGCGGAGGGCCGCCTCGTTGGCCGCGTCGAGCTGGGAGGACGCCTCGTCGAGCAGCAGCACGTCGGGGTCGCGGAGCAGCGCACGGGCGATCGCGACCCGCTGGCGCTCGCCGCCAGAGAGGGTGGTTCCGCGCGTGCCGACCTCGCTCTCCAGGCCGTCGGGCAGGCGGGCGATCAGGGGCTCCAGGCGGGCCTCGGCGACGACCCGGGCGATCCGCTCGTCGGAGGCGTCGGGCGCGGCCAGCAGCAGGTTCTCGCGGACCGTGCCCGCCAGCACCGGGGCGTCCTGCTCGACGTAGCCCAGCCGCGCCCGCAGCGCCGCCCGCGGCCACTCGCGGAGGTCGCGGCCGGCCATCAGGATCCGGCCCGCCGTCGGGTCGTAGAAGCGCTCCAGCAGCGCGAAGGTCGTCGTCTTGCCGGCGCCCGAGGGGCCGACGATCGCCGTCAGGCCGACCCGCGGGACCACGAACGAGACGTCGTCGAGGACCGCCTCGACCCCCTCGCGGTAGCGGAAGCCCACGCCCTCGAAGGCGACCACCGGCGCCGCGTCGTCGGTCGCCGGCACGCTCGTCGCCTGGTCCTCCTCGACCGGCAGCCGCTCGGCCTGCTGCAGCCGCCGCAGCGCCGCCAGCCCGCCCTGGAGCTGGGTCGCGCCCGTCGAGATCTCGATGATCGGGCCCGACAGGTAGAAGAGGTAGAGCAGGAAGGCGATCAGGTCGGGCATCGCCAGCGAGCCGGCCGCCACCAGCGCTCCGCCGGTGCCCAGCACGACCAGGAACGAGGCCTGGATCGCCAGCCCGGCCGCGGTGTTGACGATCGCGTTGTAGCGGGCCGTCTGCACCCCGCGCTCGTAGGCGTGGCGGATCGCGCCGTCGGCCCGCTCCAGCTCGCGCTCCTCGGCTCCGCTGGCCCGGACCGTCCGCAGCGCCTGGAGCACCCGTTCGAGCGCCCCGCCGAGCGCCCCGACCGCCGCCTGCTGCTGCTCCATCGCGCGGGCGATCCGGGGCAGGATCAGCGCCACCGCCGCCCCGATCGCCAGCAGCACGGCCATCGTCACCGCCAGCAGCAGCGGCTCGACCGTGGCCATCAGCACCAGCGCGCCGAGCAGGGTGACCGTGCCGCCGGTCAGCTGCACGATCGCCATCGAGGCGACGCTGCCGAGCAGCGTCGCGTCGGAGGTGGCCCGCGCCACCAGGTCGCCGGGGGCGTGGAAGTCGAGCACCCCCATCCGGATCCGGAGCAGGCGCGAGATCAGCCGCCGGCGCGCCCCGAGCACGATCCGCTCGGCGGTGCGGTCGAGCAGGTAGTACTCGGCCGTCCCGCAGACCGCGCCGAAGACCACCAGCGCGCCGAGCACCACCAGCGGCACCAGCAGCGAGTCGTCGGCGGCCAGCGCCTCGAGCACCTCGCGGGCGCCGAGCGGCTGGGCCAGGCCCGCCGCCGCCCCCAGCAGGCCGAGCACGATCGCCACCAGCAGCACCCGCCGGTGGGGCCGCACGTAGGGCAGCAGCTCGCGCAGGCCCGCGCGGGAGTCGGGGTCGGAGTCGGGGGCCATTCCCGCACGATCGACCTTGGCGCGTTGCCGCGCATCGGCCGATCGGTGCGGGATGGCTCCGACCTTCGTCGATCGGCGCTAGAAGCCGGCGGCCTGGAAGGCGGCCGCGACGGTGCCCGAGGCGGCGTTCATGCCCGCCGCGTTCGGGTGCAGCGGGACGACCGAGCCGTCGGCGTTGATGGTCGGGATCAGCGGATCGACCCAGCGCACCGAGCTGCTCTTGCAGGCGTCGTGGCCGATGCTGGGCGTGTAGCGGTCGACGTAGGTGGCCCCGTTGTCCTCGGCCGCGTTCTGGACCGAGGTGTTGAGCCGCCGGGTCAGCTGGTCGAGGAAGGCGACGTCGCCCGAGGTCAGCGGCAGCGTCGGGTAGCAGCGGCCGCTCTGCGGCAGCAGGTCGGGGTAGCCGACGACCAGGATCTTGGCCTGCGGCGAGCGGGCGCGGATGCCGCGGACGATGCCGGCGATCTTGCCCTCGATCACGGTCGCGTTGGCCAGGTGCAGCGCGCCGATCGAGTCGCGGCAGGGGGCGCCGACGTCGAAGAGCGTGCCCGGCCAGAGGATGTCGATCCCGCCGCAGGTGACGATCGCGCTGGCGAACAGCCCGTTGTCGTTGCCGCCGATGCCGAGGGTCACGATCTTCGTGTCCGGCTTCAGCGCGTCGAACTGGGCCGGCACGCCCGGGTACTGCGGCAGCAGCATGTGCTCGGTGGTGGCGGCGCCGCAGGTGACGTCCTTCAGCGACAGGCCGCGGGCCTGGGCGACCTGCTTCGGGTAGTTGCGCGACGACTGGCCGCAGATCAGCGGCGCGTCGGGCGCCAGCGGCAGGATCGCCGAGGCGGCCGAGTAGGAGTCGCCGAGGGCGACGTAGTCGGGGCTGTCGGCCCGCGACGGGGCGGCCGCGATCGCGGCGACCAGGGCCAGTGCGAGCAGCAGCGACGCGAGCGCGACGAGGCGCCGCCGCACCGGCGGTGCGGAGTGGGGGTACGACACGGTCTCCTCCTGGGTTCGGTGACTCGGCCGCGGGGACGGCCGATATCGGATACCGCGATGTTTCTAACACGCCCGCGTACACCGTTGGGAAAATCTGTCAGACGGGACGTGCAGATTGTGAGATTGGCCGGGGACGGGGACGGCTCCAGGGCGCTAGCCTCGTGCGATGGCGACGACCAGCGGGCGCGCCGCCGGGGGCCGCTACGCCGGTCGCAGCGCCGAGGAACGACGAGCCGAGCGACGGACGCGGCTGATGGACGCCGGCCTGGCGCTGTTCGGGACCCGCGGCTACGGCGCGACCACGATCCGCGACGTCTGCAGCCACGCCCGGCTGGCCGAGCGCTACTTCCAGGAGTCGTTCGGCAGCCGCGAGCAGCTGCTGCTGGCGGTCTACGACCGGGCGATCGAGGAGACCGTCGCCGCGATCGCCGCCGACACCGCGGCCGTCGCCGCCGCGGCCACCGGCGACCCCGATCCGGAGACCGTCCTGCGGGCGGGGATCGCCGCCGCCTTCCGCGCGCTGACCGCCGACGAGCCGCGGGCGCGGGTCCAGCTGCTGGAGGTGGTCGGCGTCAGCGCGACGGTCGACGAGCGCTGGCAGGCCGCGATGCGGACGGTGGCGACGCTGGTCGAGCGGCTGATGCTGGAGTACGCGCCGCCGCTGGCCGCGCTGCCCGCAACGCTCCGCCACGACACCGGCACGATGCTGGTCGGCGGCATCCACCGGCGGCTGATCGACTGGTTCCTGGCCCGCGACCGCGAGCCGCTCGACGAGGTCGTCGACCGGGTCACGGCGATCAGCCTGGCCACCCTCCGCGGGCTCGCCGTCCGCTACGCGCCGCGCTGAGCGGGTGCGCCGCGACGGCCGCGGGCCGTGCCACGATGCCCGGGTGTCCGACCGGCCGATCCGTCCCGCGATCCGCTGGCGCCGACCGGCGCCGGCCGGTGCCCCTGCCGGCGGCCGCGGCCCCGCCGGCCGCGGACCTCGCGGCCCCCGCGGCGACCGCCGCGACGGGCCGCCGCTGCCGCTGATCGGCGCCGCCCTGGCCGCGCTGATCCTGGTGATCGTGCTGCTGAACTCCTGCGGCGGCGACGACGAGAAGCCCTCACGCGCGCAGCGGCCGGCCGACCCGTCGTCGACCACCGCGCTCGGCCGCGAGGCGCTGCGGGTGCTGCGGCCCGACCCGGCCCGCAACGGCGCCGACCTGACGCGGCGGGCGCAGGCCGGGTTCGCCAACCCGCTCTACCGGCTGGTGCCGGGCGGCGCGCTGCTGACCGCCGCGCGGGTGGCGACCTACCGGCCGCTGATCGAGGACGTCGCCAAGCGCGCCGACGAGGACCCGAACCTGCTCGAGGCGATCGTCTACCTGGAGAGCGCCGGCCGGCCCGACGCGATGGCCAGCGACGACGTCGAGGGCGCGGCCGGCTTCACCCAGATCGTGGCCGGCACCGGCAGCGACCTGCTGGGGATGAAGATCGACGTCGCCCGCTCGAAGCGGCTGACGCGGCTGATCCGCCGTGGCGGTCGCAAGCGGGCCGCCCGCGAGGCCGAGCGCCGGCGGGTCGATCCCCGCTTCGACCCGCGGGCCGCGCTCGAGGCGACCACCCGCTACCTGGACATCGCCCGCAAGCGGCTGGGCGGCCGCGACGACCTGGCCGTGGCCAGCTACCACATGGGGATCGGCAACCTCCAGGAGGTGCTGCGGGCGTTCGGCCGCGGCAACCTGCCGTACGTCGAGCTGTACTTCGGCATCGATCCGCTGCGGACGCCCGAGGCGGCGCGGATCATGGCCGGCTTCAGCGACGACTCCTCGTCGTACCTGTGGCGGATCGGCGCCGCCGAGCGGCTGATGCGGCAGTTCCGGCACGATCCCGCCGCGCTCCGGCGCGAGACGGCGCTGCAGGTGCGCAAGGCGTCGAGCGAGGACGTGCTCCACCCGCCGGGCCGGACGCCGGTCTTCGCCGACCCGGCGGCGCTGGCCCGGGCCGAGCGCGACGGCGCGCTGCGGCCGCTGCCCGAGCCGACGCTGCGCGCCAACGGGCTGACGATCAGCAGCGCGATGGGCGAGCTGGCCGGGCGCCTGGACCAGCCGCGGACGCGCTACCGGGCGCTGCGGCCGGCGGCGCTCGGCGGCCTGCTGACGATCGGGGCGGCGGTCGTCGCGCTCGACCGCGAGCGCGGCAGCCGCAACCGGCTGATCGTCACCAGCACGGTCCGCGACGCCCGCTACCAGTCGCTGCTGGGGCGCGAGAACGTGCAGGCCACCGACGCGCTCTCGCAGCACACCACCGGCTGGGCCGTCGACATCGCCCGCCAGTACCGCGGCGGCGACGACCAGGCCCGCAACTTCCAGTGGGTGCTGACGCGGCTGCAGGCCCTGAACCTGATCGCCTGGGTCCGCGAGCCGCAGGCGATCCACGTGACCTTCAGCGACGCCGTCGCGCGCGAGCTGCGGCCGGTGCTGGAGAAGGCGCTGGGACGCTGACGTCGGCCTCGCGGACCGCCGGCAGGTCGAGCCCGAGCACGCCGGTCGCCCGCAGCACCGCCGCCGACGACGGGCTGGCCACGAGCGCCGGCACCAGCTCCGGCCAGCGCGGGTCGACGACCAGCGCCAGCACCGGCGGCGGGCCGCGGCGGCCGACGTTCGGGTCGACCCAGACGTCGGCCGGGTCGGGCCGGTGGGAGCCGTGCGGGTCGTGGCTGGCGGCGGCCGCCCCGCCGGCCACGCGACCGGTGACGGAGAGCGCCTGGAAGCGGGCGATCACCCGTCCGGTGGCGTCCCACAGCGGGACCGTGGTCGCGCTCCAGCCGGTCCGCAGGCCGGACGCGTCGAGCGCGTCGAGCAGCCGCTCCTCGACCAGCCGCAGGTAGGGGCCGAGGACCAGCACCGGCGGCCAGCGGTCGCCGCGGCCCTCGCCGACGACGCCGATCCCCTCCGGCCACTGGCCGACGCCGCAGGCGAAGCGGCGGACCGCGGTCTCCGCCTCCCAGCAGCTCTCGGCCGCCTGGTCGTGGGCGTCGATCGCCGCCCGCAACGGGTCGTCGAGGGCCGTCATCATCGCCCGGTCGCGGACGTCGACCAGCCGCGGCCGGCCGGGCCGGTCGAGATCGGCCAGGGCGACGTCGACGGCGACGCTCGGGACCACGTCGACCACCCGCCAGGCGCCGCTGCGGCCGTTGGCGCGGCGGCGAGCGGGGGCCGGCGCCGCGTGGGCGTCGGCCAGGGCGCTGCTCGGACGCACGGGTCGACCTCAGCCCGTCTGCAGCGCCAGCGCCAGCAGCAGCGGCAGCCAGGCGACGGCGGTGGCGGCCAGGGCGCCGGACAGCGCCTGCCCGGCGAGCGAGCGGCCGGGCGCGCCGCGGCGGCGCCAGACCAGGGCCCAGGCGGCGAACGGCAGCGCGGCGAGCAGCAGCGCGACGGCCCCCGCGACCAGCAGCACGGTGGCGGTCGCGGTGGTGGCCGGGGCCAGCGCCAGGCCGGCCACCAACGTCAGGGCGACGACGGCCGCGACCGCGACGAGCAGCAGCGACCAGCTGTCGCGGGACTCGGCGGACGCCTCGCGCCGCAGCCGCGAGGAGCCGGCGGGACGGGGGGCCACCGGCTCGCGGCGGACGATCGGCCGCTCGCGCTCGGCGGGGACGGGACGGGAGGCGCGGCCGCCGCCCCCCGGCCGGCGGGGCCGGAGGGGCGGCTCGGGACGGGCCGGGCGGGGGGTGGGGGAGAGGGGGACGGCGGACATCGGGGGGATGACGGGTCGGAGGAGTGCGTCAGTCACCCGTCGTGGCGAGCGGCGGGATTCCCCCCCCCCCCCTCGATCTGCGGCGTCCACTCGCGAGCGGCCGTGATCGCCCTCCTGCACCACGGCGTGCGGCGCGCCCGTACCATCCGGGGTCCGTGCTCGTTCGCCGCCTACCCCGACTTCGGCCCTTCGCGGGTCTATCGGCCGTGATCGCCGCGGCGATGCTGACCGTCGCGCTGACGCTGACGGTCGCCGCCATCGGCCCCGCGACCGCCTCGGCCGCGCCGTACACCGTCTGGTCGTGCCGCGGCCCGAGCGGCACCCCGATCGCCAGCGACGCCTGGTCGCCCGCCCGCCAGGGCGTCGCCGCCGGCGACGCGATCGTCAGCGACGGCTGCGCCAGCGGCGGCGGCCTCAACGCCGGCCTGCGCCCGGGGCTGCTGCACGTGCAGTCGGCCGCGGCCTTCGTCTTCGCCGCACCGACCGGGACCACGATCGTCGAGTACGAGCTGTGGCGGGTGCTCCGGGCCGGCGGGGTGCTGCCCGGCTACCGGGCCGCGGTCGAGGGCTCCGCGGGCGCGATCGAGGTCTGCGACGGCGGTCTGGCCGGCTGCTCGACGATCGGCAACCCCGGCGATCCGCTCGGGGCGGCCAACCGCCGCGCGGCCAGCGGGGTCTCGCTCAGCCGGCTGGCCGTCGGCGGCGCCTGCCGCCAGGCCACCTGCCTCCTGGCCCTGGGCACGGCGGCCGACGCCACGCTCTACCGCTCGCGGGTGGTGCTCGACGACGCCCAGGCGCCGGTGGTCGAGCAGGTCGCCGGCCCGCTCGCCGCCGGCGGCACCGTCAGCGGCTCGCCGACGCTGACCGTGACCGCGCGCGACGCCGGCTCGGGCGTCGCCTCGACCACGCTCGCCGTCGACGGCGGCGCGGCCCAGACGCTCACCACCGGCGGCCGCTGCGCCCAGCCTTACTCGAGCGCCCAGCCGTGCGCGGCCCGCAGCACGCCGACCTTCACCGTCGCCACCGCCGGGCTCGCGCCCGGCACCCACAGCGCCCGCGGCACGGTCACCGACGGCGCCGGCAACAGCACGCCGTGGGGTCCGGTCTCGTTCACGGTCGGCGGCAGCAGCCCGCCGCCGCCCCCGCCGAACGAGGAGGGCAACGGCCGGCCCGCCGTGCGGACGCCGAAGCTGACCCTGAAGACGACCGCCGACGGTCGCCGGCGGCGCCCGTCGGGGACGCTGACCACCAGCGGCGGCGACCCGATCGCCGGCGCCAAGCTGACCCTCTCCGCCCGCTCCTACGGGGTGGCGAAGGCGACCACCCGCCAGCTGGCCGCCGTCACCACCGACGCCCGCGGCCGCTTCACCGGCGCCGCCCTGCCCGAGGGCGCCTACGTGGTGACCGCCGGCTTCGCGCCGCGGGTCGGCGAGGCGGCGACCGTCGAGGCCACGACCAAGGCCCGCTCCGACCTGCAGCTGAAGCTGGCGGCCAAGCCGAGCCGGCTGCGGAAGGGCCAGACCGGGCGGCTGAGCGGGCAGCTGAGCGGCGCCGGTCCGTCGGGCAGCGGCACCCGGGTGCTGATCCAGACGATCATCGGCGGCCGCTGGCGGACGATCGACCGCGTGACCGCCGGTGCGAACGGCCGCTGGCAATGGCAGCACCGTTTCGGGAAGATCACCCGCACGACGATCTTCTCGTTCCGGGCCACGGTCCCCAGCCGCTCCGGCTGGCCGTGGGGCACGGAGACCAGCAGCAAGACCCGCGTGCGGGTGGACGTCCGCTGATCGACGACCGGAATCGGGAGGGGGGAACGATGGCCATCGCAGCGACGACCAGGCAGATGAGCCTCCCCGACCCCGTCCCCACCAACCTCGACGCGCTGGGTCCGTTCGCGATCCTGGCCCCGCTCGGCGCCGACGCGGCCGAGCGCGGCCTGCGCTGGGCGGTCGCCCAGGGCATCGACGCGACCGGTCAGGATTCCGCCACCGAGCGCTCGCAGTCCGCCCACCACCTGCTCTGCGCGTCGATCGACCTGCTGCTCGACGTCGCCCTCTCGGCCGAGCGGATGGAGGCCTACGGCCGCCTGCTCGGCGACGCCGCCCCCGCCGAGACCGACCACGTCGCCCCGCTGCTGGACGGCGCCGCCCGCGCCGCCCAGCACGCGACCGCCGGCGCCCTGCGGCTGGTCTGGCGCGCGCTCGAGGTCCACGCCCGCGACGTGGGCTACCTGTGCCAGCCGTGGCAGGACGAGGCGACCTCGTGGACGCAGGCCGTCGTCGACCCCACGATCGGCACCCCCGGTCTGCCCGCGAACCCGGGCGCTACCGAGGCCGCCCGCGCGGCCGCCGGCCACGTGATCACCGCCCTCGAGGCGCTGCCGAACGACCGGATGGCCGTTCCCGGCGCGCTCTCGGCCGCGATCGGCCTGCTCGACGCCCTGTTCCTCCTGGCCTGTGAGTTGCGCCTGCGATGAGCCCCGTCGTCCCCCGCATCCCCACGCGCGGCCGTGCGCGGGACGACGACGCCGACGCGATCCTCGAGCGCGAGTACGAGCAGCTTCGCGGCGAGGTCGTGACGACGGTCCGGGGCAAGCTGCGGACCGCCGGCGTCCAGCTCGACGAGAGCGATCTGGACGCCGCCTACAACCAGGCCTGGCACGCGCTCTACGTGAAGCTGGCCGACGGCCAGACGGTCGAGAACCGCGCCGCGATGCTGGTCACGATCGCCCATCGGCGCGCGATCGACGAGCACCGCGCCCTCCACGTCGACCGTCGCGCCGACGACGACGGCGGCCACGCCGAGCTGCCGGCGCCGCTGCCCGACGTCGAGAGCCGGCTGGACGACGAGCAGCGGCTGCGCTCGCTGGTCGAGGGGATGCACGAGCGGCTGAGCGGACGCGAGCTGCAGGCCGCGACCCTCTGCTACCTGCACGAGCGGACCCGGCCCGAGGCGGCCGAGATCATGGGCCTCTCGCCGAAGCGCATGGAGAAGGTCATGGACCGCGTCTCCAAGCAGATCGCGGGGATCGTGCGCGACGTCGAGGGCGACTGGTGCCGCAGCCGCGGGTCGCTGATCCGGGCCTACGCGCTGGGCGTGCTCGACCCCGAGGGCGAGCGCTACCGGCTGGCGGCGACCCACCTGGAGGACTGCTCGGCCTGCCGCCGGCGGGTGCTGGCCCTGCGCGGCCTGGCCGCCGCGGTGCCGCCCTTCCCGCTGCTGGCGCTGCTGGCCGGCGGCGGCGCGGCGACGGCCGGCGCGGGGGCCGCGGCCGCCGGGGCC